>DASXWH010000104.1:0-34638 GCA_036503775.1 Ohtaekwangia sp. | reverse complement strand
CAATGTGTTTGTCTCCTTAACTCTTATTCGATTCTCTTTTATAAGAATTGCGTGTCAATCACTTGACACTTCCTGATTATACTTCTCATATCGATCCATATATCAGGGTCCGCTATCAATCTACATTCATTCAAAGAACATCTTAGTTTTCAATCGCATCACTGCGTTTCAACCAATTGTGAAATCCTTCCGATTTCAGCCCTCATTTTCAATTTGGGAGTGCAAAGGTAACAGAGGTTTACTCACTTTGCAAATAGTCTTCAAAAATATTTTCAGACCTGGCTCCTTTTCAAAAGGGCTTCAAAGGTAATCTGAGCAGCATAAGCTGCAAAAAACAGAAAGCATTTTTTTCGATTTTTTTCAGTTCAAAAAAATAAGCAACTGAAAATAAAACAGTTACATGCTTTTCTTTTTGAATAGCGGAACTGTGCTGCAGGGTTCACCAAAAGACAAAGAAGAAACTAACGGCTTTAATTGATTTGTTACTTCAACATAAACTGAAACAGGAACCTGAACTTTGCTACATCCTTTAACAACAACTTTTGCATTTTCAAATTGAGCCCAGTCTATTTCAGACAACTTTTCCCTGAATAAAACTGCCTCTAAGTCTTCCAGGGTACCAGAAACAATTTTTTTTGCATGAGGTTGCAGCGCAATTGAGATTAACATGAATGCCCAAATCGGTACGATAGCATCTGAAGAACACGTGATTGCAACAAGTTTATTTTCGTATTGCTTCCAATCATGCCCTTTAATGAAGTCTCTAAAATCCTTTTCTTTCAAAATCAAACCCTGATATAATTGATCCTTAATATCAATCAACTCTCTTTCACCTGGTTGGTGAAATTTCTCCAAGTCAAACGTGATTAACGAACTATTTGCTACGCGATTAATTATTTCGTTTTCTTCCATACCCTTAAACAGCTTTAGCTGGTTATTTCGTTCAATGCTGTTTTTGCTGGAGCCTTGATCATAAATTCCTTCAAATAATGCGGCTCGAAATGTACCGTGTCCTCAATCTGATTCAGTTTAAATTTTTCAAAAGCCAATACACCAATTTCTCTGGCACTTGGATTTATACCTTCAACAAAAATTGCGTTTGCAGGTTTGATCGTGTCTTTACATTTAACCGCCCCATTTCCAAAAAAAATAACCTGTTGAGTCTTTAATAAATCATCAAAACTGTTTTCATCAATGACTTTAGCTTGAACCGGCTGAACAACTTCACTTGTTGGAGAAAAAATCTTGCAGTAAACCTCCATTCTACGCGCATCGATCATTGGGCAGCGGAGCGCTTGCAGGAAATTTGTTTTATTAATCTGCAAAGCCATGGCATCAAGTGTTTCCACTGAAATCAATGGGATGTTTAATGACATGCATAACCCTTTCGCAAGAGATACCCCAATTCTAAGGCCGGTATAGGACCCAGGGCCAGATGAAACAGCAATAGCATTAAGACTTCCAAAATCAATTCCCGCAGATACTTTAATCTGGTCTACCAAAACACCCAACCTTGAAGCATGGGCCTGCTCAAGATGAACTTCATTTAATACCAGCAAATTTGCATTGTCATGCAATGCTACGGAGCAAACTGTTGTAGATGTGTCTATACTTAATATCAGAGCCATTACTGAGGGGAAAGAATTTTTGAATAGGCCTCAGGCGTACGGAGTATTTTCAATGCTTCTAACACAGTTTTATCCTGCTGAAGAGATATCTCTACCTGACCTTCACTTTGAGCGTAGTGAAACGCTATCTGTTCTTCCAGAATTCTACTAATCTCATTCCTGAACCTGACAAAATCGCCAGCCTTGCTCGCATCTATTTTTGACTTTAATGAAGATAGTTGAGGCTCCAAATCGGCATAATACCGTTCTTTTTTTGCTGTTTCCATTAATTGCCTTGAGCTTCTTTCAAGCGGTGTTACATATGAAAATTTTTGTTCCCTCAGGCGCGAAAGAAAGCGTTCATAATCTTTGTCACCGATGTGAAATGTTTTAAGATCAGGCTTTACCGGATTCTCTGCACAATACAGTGAAGCAAAATCAAAGACCAATCCGGAGCTCACCAGTGCAGATGAAAGCGTTCCTATATAATCGTCATCTACCTTAATATCCGGATCCAGGCCTCCACCATCATATACTTTTCGGCCATGCTTTGTTTTGAATTCAACTTTTAACGAATCTGCAATCCGCTCAACAGTACCATCATCCTTCCGGTGCGTGTAATCCATTGCCTGAATACAACGCCCACTGGGTATATAGTATTTGGCGGTAGTAACTTTGAGTTGCGCATTGTAGGCCAGCGGCCGTGTAGTCTGCACCAACCCCTTACCAAAAGTTTTGTTACCCACCAGCACAGCCCGATCATAGTCCTGCAAAGCTCCTGCTACAATTTCCGAAGCTGAAGCACTCCCATCATTCACTAAAACTACAATCGGAATTTCTGTATCAATGGGCGCATTTAACGTATTGTAAGACTTGTTCCATTCATCAACCTTTCCTTTGGTGGAAACAACTTCCTGGCCCCGGGGAATGAAAAGACTTACAATATTCACAGCCTCATGAAGGAGTCCACCCGGATTATCCCGCAGATCAAGAATTAATTTCGTAGCACCCTGTTCTTTAAGTTCCATAAGGGCGCTGGCTACTTCTCTTGAAGCTCCGGGCGTAAAGTCATTTAATCGCAGATAAGCATTTTTTTCATCAACCAATCCAAAGTATGACAGGTTATTGATGCTGATCTTTTCACGCTTTATGAGAAATTTTAAATCTTCATGGACACCGATGCGCCTTATTTTTATTTCAACCTCTGTTCTGGGCTGGCCTTTCAACATAGCACTGACTTCTGAGGTGGATTTCCCCTGAATATTTTTTCCATCCACAGCGATAATCTCATCGCCTACTTTAATGCCTGACCTATATGCGGGAAAACCTTTATAGGGGTTTGTTACAACCGTCTTCTTATTCACAATACCAATCAATGCACCTATACCTCCGTACTGACCTGTGGTAGAAATTCTAAAGGATTCTATTTCATCTTCAGGAATGAAGTCTGTATACGGATCAAGCGATTCAAGCATACCATCAATACCTTTACGAACCAGTTTTTCAGGTTCCACATCGTCAACGTAATAGGCATTAATTTCTTTAAACAGGGTGGCGAAAATGTCGAGGCTCTTGGCTATGTCAAAATACTTTTCAACTGGCTTCCGAAATGCCAGTGATCCCACCGCCACTACCAGCAACACTACAATCCATTTAATTTTTTTCCTCATGCTACAGAGGTTTAGCCACTTCAGCACCAGAAGAATTTCCAGCGTATAAAGGGGTGATTATTCAGTAAATATAAGTCTAATTTGATTTTATGATTTCCGGGAAGGGTCTGACAGTATTTTTGGAATTTTTACCAGGCACTGGCCCATTTTCCTTTTTATCTCCTCAAAATCCAGAATTTCTTTATGCGAGTAGATAAAACCCGTTTTCAGTTTCGGTTGATCAGGAAGTAATTGTTTTTGAAGCCGGTAGGCCTCCCTGATTCTCCTTTTTATTGCGTTTCGATCAACAGCTCGTTTGAAATTTTTCTTGGACACCGAGATCAGTATCTGGTGTACCGGTTCTTCGGTCTGGTCGTGGAGAAGTACGAATACCTTAAAGGGGAATAAATAAAAAGAGGAACCCTTGTCGAAGAGTTCCTGAATATCTTTTTCTTTTCGAAGTCGTTCTTCCTTGCGGAACGTAAATTTCCCCATGAGATCAAATTACTTAATCTCTTTCAGGGAAGCTGCCTGCCCGGAAAGGATTATTTGTGCTTGGTTGTCTTCTCGTCAGACACGGTAAGCTTCTTGCGACCTTTGGCTCTACGCGAAGCCAAAACCCTGCGACCATTGGCAGAAGCCATTCTTTCACGAAAACCGTGCTTATTCTTTCTTTTTCTGCGGGAAGGTTGATATGTACGTTTCATGCTACTATCCGTTTACCTTAATTTTTTTAAGGGCTGCAAAGATGACCAGTATTTGCCTTATTTACAACCCTATGCCTCAGAATTTCCTTTAAATCGTTATTGTCTAGAAAATTAATGCGAATTCAAGTCATTCAGAATGCTTTTAGCTGTTGGGGAATTTAATCGCGGACCCCATTGTGTTACTACCCTTGACGAGGCAAGAGACGCCAGTTTACCGCTATCAGCAAAGCTGTGACCGTGGGTAATACCATATAAAAATGCTCCGGCAAACATATCACCGGCTCCATTGGTATCAACAGCCTTCACCTTATACGGCTCAATCTGAATAAATGTATCTCCATCAAAAATAAGAGCTCCGTTTGCCCCCAGGGTTATCACGAAACGCTTTGCTACCTGCTTTAACTTTTCACGTGCCTCATTAATGGTATTCGTTCCTGTATATATAAGAGCTTCCTCATCGTTACAAAACAGCAGATCCACTGAAGCACCTACAATCTCCTCCATCTGTTTAGAGAAATACTTCACCATACTTGGATCTGAAAATGTCAGCGCTACTTCAATCTTATTTTTTTCGGCAATCCGTTTAGCGGCTTTCATCGCTTCTAAACCTTTGGGGCTGGCTACCAGGTATCCTTCGAGGTAAACAAAAGAGGAGTTCTTTATAGCTTCTTCGTCCAGGTGCTCTGGTGAAAGAAATGAGCTTACACCCAGAAAGGTGTTCATGGTGCGAAGGGCATCAGGTGACGTCATAACCAGGCAGCGGCCGGAATGACCTGATGGACAACTTTCATGTTTCAGATTTGTGTCAACTCCATTTTGACTGAGATCAGTCAAAAAGAACTTACCGAGTTCATCATTGGCTACAAGGCATGAATAAAAACTTTTACCACCAAACTGATTTACCGCCACAACGGTGTTACCTGCAGATCCACCACCAGAGACTTTGCTCTTTTTCATGTCAATGGCTTTCATTAACTGTATCTGTCGCTTCTCGTCAACGAGAGTCATCACACCTTTTTCGATTTCATTCTTTTCGAAGAAGTCGTGATCTACTTCAGTAACAATATCAACAATCGCGTTGCCGATGCCATACACGTCATATTTTTTATTCATGGAATCTGTGGATTTTCCCGCAAGGATACAGGAAGTTGCTCAAATAAAAAAAGCCTGCTGAATCAGGCTTACTGATAGTGTATGGAAATACCGATCTAAATCGAATGAAGATATTTAGGCCCCTGGATATATGGTTAACTCATTTATCCCGCAGTTCCATTCCTTAACCGGGATTTTCCAGTTGCCATACTTTTCCGTCAGGTAAGACTCTACTTCATTGGGCACCTTTAATTCTTTGCCCAGGTATTGAATGGTCTCATAGGACTGGTAGTACTTATTATCAACCCGCATTACCTTTTCCTTGGCCTGCCAGTATGTATGATGAGCATCATTCACCTTGACAAAAATATCCAATACCACCAGGTGCTTATTACCCTTTGGCATAAACCAACTGAGGAAGTAGCCAAGAATTGGTTTTACCTTAAATAAAGAGTACTGGTTTTTCTGAACTGGCCCGACATCCTTATTGCTTTTGCGCACAGACATTTTATAGCCGCGCTTCAGCAATTCAAATTTAAGTTTCAGGAAATCTGAGGAATGTTTTTCCGGAATGGAAATATCAACATCATCATCCCACGGCAATAAGTCACCATCGCGCACCAACCCTAACAATGTACCTCCTTCGAGGTGGTAGCGAATGTTATTCTTATCCAGCAGCGAGGTTACTGTAAAAAGGATTTCTCTCGCGCTGGAAAGATTCCTTTTTGTTAAAACCGCCTTACTTGCCATAAAATATTGGTTATCTTTCCGCAAAGATTCGATCTTAAAATTAATCAAAAGATCAATTTCCTAATTACTGGTTAAAGTTATGAAGATAGTTATCCTTGCTGCAGGTATTGGTTCGAGGTTAGGTAATCCGTTGCCTAAACCACTGACTATACTTAAAAACGGCCAGAGTATCATGCAGCAGCAAATTGAAAATCTGACAAAGCACTTTGATATAGACAACATCAACATTGTAGTGGGTTTTAAAAAAGACCTGATCATGGAAAGCTTCCCGGATATAACCTATATCTATAACCAGCTTTTCGATCAGACTAATACCTCAAAAAGTTTATTGAAAGCACTGAAGAAGAATCACCGTGAACCGGTAATGTGGCTGAACGGGGATGTGGTTTTCGATTCGGATATACTCAAGGAACTAACACCCATTATTATTGCAAACAAATCTTTTGTTTGTGTGAATACACAAAAGGTAGGTGACGAAGAAGTAAAATATACACTCGATGACCAGGGCTTCATTAAAGAGCTTTCCAAAAAAGTTCAAAATGGAATTGGTGAAGCCGTGGGTATAAACTTCGTCAGCAGCAAGGATATTAATACACTGATTGGGCGTCTGGAAGAATGTAATGACAATGATTACTTCGAGCGGGGTATCGAAATGAGTATCGAAAAAGATGGAATGAAAGTTTCAGCCGTTGATATCTCCAAGTTCCGCTGCATGGAAATTGATTTCCGGGAAGATCTCGACAAAGCAAACAATATCTTTTAACATCGGTGAAAGCTGTTCTGTTTTGTGTTAACCCTTACGCATTCGGCATTCTAAAACCTTTATATGATGAGCTACTGGCACAGGGCCATGATAACCTGTGGTATGTAGACAAGAAAATCCAAGTTCCGTTTCCTTTCGGTGGCGAGTGCCCGATGACTCGTTCTATCAGTACATTAATATCCTTTAAACCCGATGCTCATTTTGTTCCGGGAAATGAAATACCCCATTATCTGCGTGGTGTGAAAACGCAGGTGTTTCACGGACTGGCAGGCGAAAAGAAAGGACACTTCAGAATACGAGAGTACTTCGACCTTTACCTGACGCAAGGGCCATACTTTACGGAATGGTTCGGGAAAGCCGCTAAAAAACACAAAGACTTTGAAGTAAAGGAAACCGGATGGTGCAAGCTGGATACGCTATACCAGAATCATCCCGTATATCTTCAGGAGCGGAAAACCCTGCTGGCTCAACATGGTAAAAAGAACCTGGTGCTGTACGCTCCAACATTTTCACCATCACTTACATCAGCGCTGATCAAAAGGGATGAGATCTTTGAACTGGCAGACCGTGAAGACATTTACCTGCTGATCAAATTCCATGACCTGATGAATGCAGATGTGATTGATGAATATAAAAAGCTGGCAGCCACTAGAAAAAATGTTCAGATCGTTGAAGACCGGAACATCCTGAAGTATCTGATCATGGCGGATGTAATGATCAGCGACACTTCCTCTGTTGTGTACGAATTTATACTTCTTGATAAACCCGTTATTACCATTAATTCAACTTCAAAAAACATCAACTGGAGAGATCTTTCATCAAACGACAGTCTTCACAAGGCATTTGTTCGTGAACTGAAAGAAGATCCCTTTAAAAATGCAAGGGCTGTTATCATCAACGAATATCATCCGTATAGTGATGGGAAATCATCATTGCGTATGATCCAGGCTGTAGAAGATTATATCAGCCGAAATGGTGTTCCTGAAAAACGGAAGCTTAATTTTTACCGCAGGTACCTGATGAATAAAACCTTCGGGTCATCATCTCAATAAGCATTCAACGGCCTCCGGATTCGCTTTTCTCTATATTAAGTTTCAGGCCATAGCCAGCCTGCAGCGCACGTTGTGGAAATGCGGTAACAAAACCATCCGCTCCCCAGTCTTTTAATTTCTTCATGTCTATAATGGTGTTAACAAACCAGGGAATCACCCTGATTTTCCGTTCGTGCAGTTCACGCACCTGGCTTTGCCTAAGCGAAGAATATTTGATTCCATAAACCGATGGATTAAATCCCAATTCGCGCAGATTGGAAGTCACTGACTTTGTATTGGTTATCAATGCACATAATCTGACTTCCGGATATCTTTTATGCCAGTATTTCAATACTCTGAAATCAGCAGATTGAATAACAACTCGGGTCAATGGAAGGTATTGATCAATCAGCTGATATACCAGATCCGAGTACACTTCAGGCGATGGATGAAATTTATCATCCGTGGTTTTTGAAGATCGGATCTCAATGGCATAATCAACCTCATACGCTGAGTAGCCTTTAATATGTTCTTCAACAGCCACAATAACATCTCTTAGCAAGGGTTTGCTGACGGCTATTTCCTGGCAACCCAAAGACCGTATCTCCTCGTAATTCATCTGATAAAAATTAAATGCGGATTTACCGTATTTGCGGGACAGAAGGGTGTTATCTGACTTCATGCAGTTTTCCAGATTCATCCACGGTTCAGGAGAAACGATAACGCGATTGTCCTTTGTAATTACCACTTCCATCTTAATGGTAGTAACACCGGAATCAAGAGCTGTAATAAAAGCCAGTGCGGTATTCTGTGGTTTCGCATCGCTGCTCACACGATACCCATTAACATCAAATTTTGGAATGTACTGAGCGTGAAGTTTCCCTGCGATCAGAACAAGCGCTAAACAAAAAAATCTGGTCATGGAGCAATGTAATTCACCCAATGCGAATAAGTCAACTCTTATTCTTTAATATCAGGTAATCAACGCATAATCCGGATCATATTTCCTCCAGGCCTCATGCCCATTGGGTTAAGTTGACGGTTAAGCGCATAAATAAAGCTTACCATATAATAACGACCCAGTGAATTCGCGGTGACCCGCTCAACGAAGTTTACATCAGCCGATTGTGATATACCCAGGCTTTTATCTAACAGGTTATTAACTGAAACCCTCAACTCACCACTTTTTGCTTTCAATAAAAACCTTGAGAACGAAATGTTAGCCAGCGGAATAGTCTGATCGTAATTGTTCTTTTTATCATCATACATTAAATATTCCAGTGAAGAAGTGAGTTGGTAGTTCTTTAAAAAACTCAGGCTGACTTCTGCGTTAAGGGTCTTGTTAAAGAAAAGCTGATTGCCCTGATCGCTAATTTCATACTCCGTTGATTGCCGGTTAACGATCGCGCTCAAGCTGGCATTGAATACTTCTTTATATCTGAATTCATACCGGCTTCTTGCACCCAGGGTTTGTTGAATAATGCCTGCCTCTTCTCCTTCAATAACATTGAGGCCATTTTCGCGGGTAATACTGACCGAGAAGCTCAGCCTGCTTCCTATTTTTTGAATAGGGAAACCAAATGTTGCGTCTCCGGAGATGCGTGTGCTTTGGTCAACATTAACGGGCATCGAAAGCCGTACATTATCCGCAGTATAGGATTGAGATGTAACTATTGCATCGCGCGTATAGCTCGCTTCAAGAAATGCAAAGAAATTGATGAATGTTGCCGGATCGAAAGTGGTGAAGTTGACCCGGCCATTATGTTCGTACGCGGGACGCAATCCGGGATTACCTACATACCAGTTCAATTGATCGCTGTTATCAATCACCGGTTGAAGTTCCTGTATGGAAGGTTCCTGTACCGATGTTTCATAATCAAACCGCAGGTGACGGGTGTTTGAAAAGTCATAGTTGAAATGTGCCGCTGGCAGAATATTCTGATATGATTTCGAAACCGGCTGATCGATCAGCTCCAGTTCACCTTCCAGGTAAGTCTGTTGTAGACTGCTTCCAATAGTCAGGTTATACTTTGGCCGGTTCATCCTGAAATTCAAACCTGCCCGATGATACTGATAATCACTGTTGTATTTATTACTCAATAGTTGATTAAAGATTTCATCTTCATTCACTACATCAAAAACTTGTTTATCAACGGTATTCAGATTCTGGCGGAATGTGTAATTGCCCTCCAGGTATTTTCGTTTGCCGAGAGGCTCTGTGTACGAAACCATTCCGCTATACATGATATTCTCTGTGCTCTGGCTATTCACCTGATTGATGTACTGTGTTTCTGTCTGATCTCCATAAAATGTATTTGTTGCTCCCTGCGTCCCTTCGCGTGATTGATCATTGACTGTAAGTTGAACCGTGGCTGAAAGGTTTCTTCCTTTTTTACCAAACTTATGTCGCCATAGCAAGCTGGTATTGAGATTAAGCGCACTCCCCAAAGAAGTTGTATTGCCAGAACTCTCATTACTTAAATCCCCTTCTGGGTTAAACGTTTCACTAAAGCTCTTCTGATTTTGCTGTGTTTCGTTATAGGTAAGTGCGCTTGTCCATTTCAGCGAGTTTAGGGAATCAATCTTATGATCAAGGGTAGTACTCAAACGATGATTTGAATTCGAATTTAGCTGATGGCTGTCCTGGTTGAATCGAATGTCACCTTCAGGCAAAATATTCAAACGTTGTGTGTTTTGAGAAAGGTCATGATCCAGGTGATTGTAAAAATAACTGGCATTCAACTCTGTCTTTTTACTGAACTCATTATTGAAGTTTACACCTCCGGCATAATTTTTCATCAGTCCGTTATTACGGCCTCCGAAATTTAAAGGTATCCCGCTTTGGTTGTTTGCATTGAACTCAAGCCGCACCTGTCCGCCACGCATCATCTGCTGACTTCCTCCTGTAAAACTCATATAATCATCAATGGAGAAACCCTGATCATTAATATTATTTGCCATGCCCAGAAATGAGAGTTGCTGACCTTTTTTGAAGCGGTTGATGTTAGCTTTTGCCTGATAGCGTTCATCCGTGCCGATGCCACCCTGGATATTTCCAAAAGCTCCATTTCGTTTCTCTTCCTTCAGCTCCAGGTTAATGGTCTTCTGTCGTTGTCCGTCTTCAATTCCCGAGAATACAGCCTGATCAGATTTTTTATCGAATACCTGCACCTTATCTACTGCATCAGCCGGGAGATTGCGGGTAGCAACCTTTGGATCACTACCGAAGAAGTTTTTTCCATCCACAGTTACACCTCTTACCTGCTCACCCTGGGCACGAATCGTTCCGTCATTGTCAACCTCAACACCCGGAAGTTTTTTTAACAGATCCTCTACCGTAGCATTCGGATTGGTTTTGAAAGAACCCGCATTAAATTCAATTGTATCATGCCTGACAACCACCGGGGCACGTTCAGCTTCAATAACCAATTCATCGAGCCGGGTAAGCGCTACCTCCATTTTGATTATACCCAGATCTGCATCCGTATCACCCACAGAGGAGATGATAGCGGAGTAAGTCTTATACCCAACAAATGTTATTTTGAGAATGTAGTCAGCGCGGTTCATATTCCGGATCTCAAAGAGACCCGTGGTATTGGTTGTGCCGAAATTTACCAGTGAAGAATCATTGGGATTAAGCAGCATCACCGTGGCGTAAGGAAGTGCTGTCGATGCTGAATCCAGCACCTGACCTTTTATGCTCATCTTCTGCGCCAGCAGTACAGAGTGAATACCCAAACCAAAAAATAACAGAAGTAAGAATTTTCTCATAAGGAGTGAGCCTTACAGTTGATTAGTTCCGGATAATGATATTTCCATTCGTGCCCATGCGCTTCATATGTTCATCTACCATTTTCCGGAAATCAGCTTCTGTGGTTTTCGTGCCACCACTGGGAATTTTGAGCTCGCTCTTTGCCAATGGACGTGAGTCAATTTTTTTGGCTGTGATAATACGCTCACCTTCGTTTAACTCTACCTGCAGTACCGTACCGGGTAGAGTATTGAATCCTTCAGGCCCTAAAAATGGCCGTAGAGCAGGTGTATACCACACCACCACATTCTGTTTCCGGTCTTCATTGAAGTAACTGGCCTGCCTACACTCATAGCCCAGAATAGTTTTTGTTTCCGCACCAAATTTCCACGGGGAGATTTTAAGCGAATCGTCAATCAGGTATTTTTTATCCAGAAACTCCTGGAGCACAACGCGCCTTGACGAAGCCTGGTCTACATAGTATTCCGTTTGTGGTCTGCGGAAGCGCATTCGCATACCCTCACCTTCAACGTCATCGTCTTCCTCTTCTTCCACAATGGGTTTATACAGTGATTCATTACTATTAAAGAAGAGCTCGTCCTGGTGAATGTTGAACTCCGGCATCATGCTTTTCATGGCTTCACGTTCAGGCGGAAGCCTGCGATGCATGTTTACTTTTACCTCGTAGGTAATAACACCTTCCGATGCCTGTGCCAAAACAAAATGAGTTGCGGTAAGAGATACCAACACACCCAGGAGTAGAATTATTCGCTTCATGGTCAATGAGATTTTCATGTGTTTATTTCTGTGGTAAATGTACGGTCAGTGATTCCCGGAGAGGGTTAATGGTTCTGAAAGGAATGTTAATTAAGGTTAAAAGGATATCCGGATAGTATCTGCCAGCGTTACCTTTGTATCCGAATCTGTTCACAACACGGAATGAAGTCTAAGAATAGTATAACGCTGGCACTGATGATCAGCAGCATGATGTTGCTGATAGCCTTCCAGGTGTTCTGGTTACGTGGACTATACAAAAATGCTTTCTTTGATTTCAGACGGGAAGCCAATATTTCATTTCGGGTAACTGTGCTAACGATGCGTGATTCGCTACTTTCCAAAAACATAAGAAAGATCTCCGAGGAAACAGCACCGGAAGCAGACACATTCACGATCAAAAAAGATTCAGTGCATATCCGGCACGATGTCACCGTCAACAGCCGTATGGAATCCTCCACGGTCCAGGTATTTATACGCAACAAAGACGCTGGCCAAAAAAACATTAAGGAAGGGCCCACCCGAATCCAATCAAAACAATTTGTAATGCAATTGTTCGCAGATTCTATAAATCTGGACACACTCTACCTGCATACACAAAAAGCATTTCAGGAAGCCGGGATTGAAAACTCATTTTTTATTGAAGCCAATCGAGATCCCGAGCCTGGTCAAATGGATTTTTATGGTATACCACCGCAGATGTTGCTTAAATCATTTCCGGGCAATCCGGAAGATAGCCTTCAGGCTATATCCGACACGGTAAAAACCGAACCCGTCAGAGTTAATCCCATGAGTACGTATACTGCGTCTATCGTTGGTGTTAAAAGTTCTGTTCTTCAAGGTATAACCCCCCAGATTCTTTTCTCCATTCTTCTCACGCTCATGATTGCCGTGGCCTTTTTTGTTATGTATCGAAATCTGGCAGCACAACAAAAAGTGATGGAGCTCAAGAACGACTTTATCAGCAACGTTACCCACGAATTAAAAACGCCTATTGCTACGGTAAGTGTGGCGCTTGAAGCGTTGAAGAATTTCAAAGCTTTGAATGATCAAAAACTGACCGAGGAATATCTGGAAATAGCCCAGCGTGAACTGGACCGGTTGACCATCATGACCGATAAAATCCTGAAGACTTCCATATTTGAAAGCAAAGGTATCGTCTTCACACCTGAACTAACAGACTTCAATGAATTGATGAATGCAGTGCTGGAATCAAACAAAGCAATTTTCGAAAAGTGTGATGCCAATGTAACCGTAACGCGGAGCGGGTCAAGCTTCGAAATTTCCGGAAGTGCTGCTCACCTTACCAGCGTTATTAACAACCTCGTTGACAACGCCCTGAAATACAGCACGGGCAAGCCGCTTATTCTGATTCACCTTGCTGAAAACGAAAAAGAAATCACGTTTACTATCCGGGATCATGGAATCGGGATATCACCTGAATACCAAAGAAAGATCTTTGAGAAATTCTTTCGCGTACCTACCGGCAACATTCATACGATAAAAGGATATGGCCTCGGGCTCAGCTACGTGGCAAGTGTTATTAAAAGTCACCATGGAAAGATAGAAGTAGATAGTGATGGAGCTTCCGGAAGCACATTTAAAGTTACTCTACCCAAAATGACCTAGGCCCTAATGTCGAAAACAAAAATTCTATATGTTGAAGACGAGCCTTTCCTGGGGAGAATTGTAAAGGAAAGTCTGGAAAGTCGTGATTTCGATGTGATCATGATCACGGATGGAAAATATGCGGTACAGGAATTTAAAGCATCACAACCCGATATCTGTGTTCTGGATGTTATGCTCCCCTCAAAAGATGGATACTCCATAGCACGTGAGATACGCGCTGTTAATGGTGATATTCCCATCATTTTTGTGACGGCTAAAACACAAACTGATGATCTGCTCAAAGGATTTGAATCCGGTGGTAATGATTACATCCGGAAGCCTTTCAGCATGGAGGAGCTTATTGTACGGATTAATAACCTGCTTCAACTAAAAAAGAATGTGAAGCAAACACCGCTTCAGGAATCATTCGCGATTGGAAAATTTGAATTCGTTCCTTTGCGTTATGAATTGAGAGCGGGAGAGGTTGTCAAGAAACTATCCCATCGGGAATCGACCTTACTGCAGATGCTGGCAGAAAATAAAAATGCTACCACACAACGTAAAGATATTCTGTTAAAACTCTGGGGCGATGATTCATTCTTCAACTCACGCAACCTGGATGTTTACATCACCAAGCTTCGCGACTACCTGAAAGAAGATCCGTCCATTGAGATTATCACCATCAAGGGAATTGGATACCATTTTGCCGTGGGGTGAATTTAGTCGGCCGAATTATCAGAAGGGCTGATCAACCGGTTAAAATTATCCTTATAGTGATCGCTGATCGGAACCTGTGCTTTCAGAATACTGATCCTGCCTTTTCGAATTGATGTGATCTTATTGATAGAAACAATAAATGATTTATGCACCCGCACAAACTGGGCTGATGGAAGTTTCTCCTCAAGTGACTTCATGCTCATGCGGGTAATCACCGGACGTTGAGCCGACACCAGGAAGATCTTTACATAGTCTTTCAATCCTTCAATGTACGCCACATCGCTAAAGTCAATACGGACCAGGTTGTATTCTGAGTTTACAAAAAAATAATCTGTACCCACCGGAGATGCAGGCGCGCTGCGGGATTTGAATTTATCATAAGCCTTGTTGATGGCCTTCAGAAAACGTTCAAAGGATACCGGTTTCAGCAGGTAGTCTACCACATCCAATGTGTACCCTTCAATCGCATACTTTTCATAGGCGGTGATCAGAATAACCAAGGGTGGTGTTTTGGAGAGGCCCTGTAAAAACTGGATGCCGGTGAGACCGGGCATTTGAATATCCAAAAAGATCAGGTCGACCGATTGGGTCTGGAGAAAATGATTTGCTTCAATAGCACTGCTGCATTTCTTCAGCAATTTCAGGAAAGGTATTTTCCGGATGTTGTCTTCGAGCAGGTCTAACGCCAGAGGTTCATCGTCAACAGCTATGCACGTCATCATTCCGGTATAATTTTCAGTTCGCTTACAAACCAATTGTCATCTGTGGTATACGTATTAAAAGTATACAGGTCTTTATACAACAAATCAAGCCTTCGTTTTACATTCTGAAGGCCAATCCCCGAGCTCGCATCCTTTACCTCGTTACTGCTGGCGCTGAATTTATTTTTCACCGTGAATGAAATCTGGTAAGACGTAGCTTCCAACAGGATGATGATCACGGGGTTTTCGATCAACCCAACGCCATGTTTAAATGCATTTTCTACAAACGGTACAAGAAGCATAGGCTCGATCTGCAGGTCTTTTCGCTCAATGTCAACATGATAATGCATATTCACCGTGGTGCCGAATCGAAGCCGCTGAAGCTCTATGTAATTGCTGAGATACTCAGCTTCCTGTTCCAAGGAAACTTTTTTATCGGTGTGATATAAGGCATAGCGCATCAATTGTGAAAGCTGGATAATGGCTGATTCTACCTGATCAGATTTTTTGCGAGCCAGTGAAGCCAGGCTGTTCAAAACATTAAACATAAAATGCGGACTTACCTGTGATCGCAAAAAAGAAAGCTCGGATTTCAGTCGTTCGGTTTCCTGTTCCTTCATAGCCGTTTCCAGTGCCGAACGATCCTGCATAATGCGCAACGCCAGACTCAATCCGAAAACCACCAGGAAGTTTGGAATGCCTATGAAAAGCGGACCGCCTATCATTCTTCCTCCGTGCGGATCAGGCATAAAATTCATCCGGATAGCATACCCTGCAAACAGGTAAATGCTTAATCCCAACACCACCCAGGCCATATAAGGTATCCAGCCTTTACGGTTTAACACTTTAGGAACAAGAATGAACATGTTGGCATAAAAGAAAATCGCCAGCAAGGTATTCGTAACTAATGTTTCTACCCTGAACCAAAACGGATCAAAGGGCATATCCATTGCATGACGCAACATTTTACCACTCTCTTCAGGCGGTGGCATCTGATCATTAAACTTGTTGAAGATTACTTTATTTCCACGTGCCAGAAAACGAAACGGCAGCATAAATAACAGCGCCCATCCACAAACGTGAAGTGCAACGATTAGTATTTTGTTAACTAGTTTCTTTTTCACGATTCGTTTTGCTGAATGATCCGCAGCGAAGAATTTAAATATCTGTCTTTTTTGCGAGATTTTTCGTGCTCACATTTTTAAGAAATCTCCGGAAGAGCTCCGGAGATTTAACTGATGATGTTGGATAAGATATTAATCAGTACTCTTCGTCATACTCTTCGTTTGGCTTAAACTCCCAGAAGTTATCATACTTGCTGGAGCCATTTTGTCCGGTGCCAACAAAAATCCGGTCATTCAGAACAAAACCAACCGCCAGACTTCTCGCAGATCCTTCATATGAAGTAAGCTGATCCCAGGAGAAGGTAGTGGCATCAAATTCATACACATCCTTCGTCACCGCTCCACTTGATGACACACCTCCTACCACGTAAGCTTTTGTACCCGCAGTTATAGCAACAGCATCATATCGGTACACGGCAAGTCTGAATTCATCATAGTACGACTCATCATCCGATGGGGTACGCCTGGTCCAGCTTACGGAAGAACCATCGGCTGCCGGAGTGAATTCCCAGAAATCAATTGAATAGGAATCATTACTTATTCCTCCTCCTATGTATGCTTTGCCATCAATCACAAAGCCAAATCCGGATTCAATCTTATCACCCGGATAGCCCACAATTTCATCCCAGGAATCTTCTTCAGGGTTGTATTTCCAGAAATCACTGTTATGGTTATCGCCATCATAACCTGTGCCTACATACCCCACGTCTCCTATAGAAAATCCTATAGCTCTGTATCGTGCTGTTCCTTCAAAATCCGCTACGGGTGTCCACTGATCTGTTTCAGGATCATACTCCCAAAAGTCTTTGAGTTCTTCCTTATCCAGGTCCTTGTTAAGACCCAGCCCCATATATCCTTTTCCATTAATGGAGAATGCTACTGCCTGCTCACGCATCTCACCCGGGAAGTCACCGAGCGATTCCCAGAATCCTAAATTAACATCGTATACATAGAAGTCAGACAAGTAATCATCACCATCGTATCCTAACCCTACATAAGCTTTGTCACCAATAGTAAATGAAACAGCTCCTGATCTTTGTCGACCTTTCAATGGTGTCGTCTTCGACCAATTGCCTACTGTACTTTCCTCATCTGTCTCTGTTGTGCATGAGAAGATACTGATGAATAGTGCCAGCATTGACATTACAATTATTTTTCCTTTCTTTTTCACGTTATTCATTATTTACAGTGGCGTAATAAATTTTGAGTTGTGTTTTATAATTATAGCTCGGACTGGCCGCATACAACCGGTCAACCGTTGAGGAGTAGCCGTCCAGGTTTGTAAACACCAGGGCATCTTCCCGAAACCGTGGCAGCTCCATTTGCTCTTTTACAAAGTCGGTTACATTGAATATGTAGCGCGAATCACGGCCCACTTCCAGATCTTCAAAAAAGGTAGCTGTGTTATCCAATTGCTGATAGACACTGTTGTACCGGTCTACCGTATAAGCCAAAAGACTCTGTGGAAGTGGTGTGGTCTCTGAAAACGACTTCCATACCGGACATATTTCCAGTGTGGCCTGTATGACATAAACATTGGTGAATTGTTTAAGCTCACGCAGATAGGGAAATTCAACCCGTAGTGCGAGGCCGGTCCCGGCTTGTATAAAAGCGATGTCATTTGTCTGAGATGCGTTCAGGTGATCATCCGCTTCAACAGCATACAGATCAGTTTTATTTTCGTCAGGCTGAAGTCTGGTGAAATACCGGTTTGTAGAAATGGAAACATATTTCTGCGTTACAGGTGTAGTACCCCTATCCCTGTAGTACAGCCGCAATTCCGGTGACGTTGAAAATCCAATTATGCCCTGCGTAGCGGAAGTATCAGGTGTAATTGCCAGTCCTCGTATATATTTTGTGAAATCCGTGCTGGTCAGATCATCATCTGCCGATATAGCCTTGTTAAAAATTTCCTGACCCAGCTCATCATTCAACCTGATTTCCAGCGAATCATCACGGTGAGGACGGGGTCTAACGGAAACTGTTCCGAGTACTTCATCATAAACAGCAAACGCTGATGTATTATAGAGTGCTCCATCATCAAGAGCCATTTCTTCAGATACGCGGCTGACATTCAGAGTCAACTGCGATGAATCATAATAGAAGTAATTATCATACTTCAACACTAACGCCAGGTGATCATAAGTTATATCCTCGTACTGAAGATCGATGGGAGCAGATGGGTTTAGCTGAATGAATGCAGAAGCGATCAATGCGCCTAGCTTTTCATCATTGTACGCTCCCAAGAGAATCCGATCTGCACCTGAAGTAGAGATCCGCTCAAATTTTACAGTAGAGAGCTTCACCGAAGATGAATCGATGTACGCGAAGTCGAGTGCTCCTCCGGTAAAGAAATCTGAGCCTACTTCCGAAGGCTCGACTCCGCATGACATCATGAAAAAAACAATCAACATTAAGCTTATGTACCTCATCCACTATTATGATCAGGGACAAAACAACACGCTATGGTCATGCTTTGAAACAAGAGTAGACCAACAGGGATTATTCGTCTACAAAACGTACCATGCACGTGATGTCTCCAGTTACCTGATGTATTTTGATTTGATTGCCCGTTTGTCGAAAGAAGATCCGAATAAGTCGTACCAATACGGGATGTTGTCGCTATTCCTTTAAAATGAAATGCGGGGTTTATACTTTCGACCGAAAATGAAGTTCATGCATTCAAAATATGTGCTGTTGGCGTTCCTGATGTTGATGTTACATGCTGCCTCATCACAAAATATTTCCAGTTCACCGTATTCTGTTTTTGGGATTGGAATGATGAATGGTCGTAGTAGTTCGCTTACACGATCGCTGGGAGGAACAGGAATTGGTGTTCAAAGCGAGTATAACCTGAATCCCATAAATCCGGCTTCCTACGGATCCATTGTTTCACCCATCAGTCACATTTATGAAATTGGATTGAACGTAGAAACCAACCGGTATCAGACTTCTGATCGCTCAGATTCAAAAACAGCTGGAGGGCTCAGTAACATTAACTATTGGTTCAAATTCAAGCCGTGGTGGTCCGCCTCATTGGGGCTTGCACCTTTTAGTTCTGTATCATACGATATTCAAACCAGCAGAAATCTCGGAGTCATTTCAGATGTCGGATACGACTTTAACGGGAGTGGTAATATCAATCAACTCTACCTGGGCAATGCTTTCACCATCACCAAAAATTTCTCAGTCGGATTTCATGCCTCCTATTTATTTGGTTCCATTACCAAAGCTGAATCCATGATTACGAATCTAACTACACTAACCCTGGAAAACAAAATCGTTGCACGCAAGCTGACACTTGACTTTGGCGCACAATATAAAATTAAGGTCGGTGAAAAGAAGTCTTTGATCATCGGGGTAATTGCCGACAATGGTCTCTCTATGAATGGACAGGTGACCAGCTCCTTGTACAATGATGAAGCCGACACGCTTGCTACGGAAAAGGGCCGAACAAAAAAGTACACCCTGCCCAAAGCAGCGGGAGTAGGATTATCACTACAAACACCACGTCATCTGTTTGCCTCCGATCTGAAATTTGAAAACTGGCAGAACGCTTCACTCCCCGATGTATCACTCCAGGATACCTGGAGATTTTCGGCTGGCTATATGTACAAGGGTAATCCGGAATCACAAACATACCTGGGAATGACTTCCCTACGCACCGGGTTTTATGTGCAGAACTATCACCTCAATATCAAAGGAAACAACTTTCCGGCCTGGGGAGTATCTATGGGCATATCCATCCCGGTATTTGATGGAAAGTCATCTATCAATTTAACCTACTTGCTTGATCAGCTTGGAACAACGAACGACAACCTGATCCTGCAACGATCACAAAAGCTTATGCTTGATGTTGTGATCCGCGACCTATGGGGAATAAAACGCAAGTTTGATTAGTGACCCCGCTGAGAGTCGAACTCAGGACCCACAGATTAAGAGTCTGTTGCTCTACCAACTGAGCTACGGAGTCAGTAATTTTTTTTTGTGGGTAATACAGGATTCGAACCTGTGACCCCTACCCTGTCAAGGTAGTGCTCTAAACCAGCTGAGCTAATTACCCTTTAATAGGGAGTGTGAAATTAAAAATTTCCGGCAGAAAGCACGGAAGGCACAGAAATAATTTCCGTGCCTTCCATAAATATATTCTGCATTACATGTCAGCGTTGCAACTTAAAGCGGGTCTTCAGATTACCGACCATTACCGTGAAGTAACCATCCTCCAATACAGGCTCACCCTTTTTATCAGGGAATGACAGTTGATCGGTTTTGATGGTGAACGTGAATGTTTTTGCTTCACCAGCTTTGATCATTTCCTTTTCATAATACTTCAGATCGCGCACCGGGCGTGAGATACTGGCTACTTCATCGTGAAGGAACCATAACACCGCTTCTTTACCATCACGTGATCCGGTATTCTTCACCGTCACTGTGGCTTTGATTTCTGCCGCATCAGACGTAAGTGTAGAGTCACTTAATTGAAGGTCGCTGTACTCGAAAGTAGTATAACTTAATCCTGTACCAAAAGGAACAAGTGCAACCGGATTGTCAATTTCATGAGCGAGCTGAACTTCGCTTACCTTATGATTATGAGGCACAAGCCGGTTTACCGAGTGTGGATAGTTAAAGCTTAGTTTCGCACTTGGATTCACTTTACCACTCAGGATCTCAGCAATGGCCTGTGCTCCTTCAAACCCGGGTAGCCCCGCGAAAAGAACAGCCTTGCATCCGGGATAAACTTTTGTGAACACACGAGGTCTTCCGCTGATCATAACTACAATAACAGGTTTACCGGTTGCCTGCGCAGCTTTGATCAGTTCGACCTGGTCATCCGGTAAACTGATGTCGAGTATACTTCCAAAACCTTCAGAATAGGGAAGTTCACCTAACGCCAGAACGATCGCATCAGCCTTCGAAGCTTTTGATTTTATCTCTGCAGCTGAAGCCGCCAGCGTTACTGAACCAAATTCTTTCTGTAATGCACCGTTAACGGTGAGCATATCTTTTGGGAAGATGGATTCTTCAGCCGCTATCCAGCGAAGTGTCCATCCACCAGATAAAGATCTTTTAATATCTGCATTCGGTCCGGCTAACAAAATTTTCTTTGAAGCAGCCAATGGCAATACGTTTTCATTTTTCATCAGCACGATAGATTCGCGTGCAGCCTCCAGGGCTTTTGCGCGATTCTCCGGTGAACCAACACGGTTGAAGCGATCATTGCGTGGATAGGGATTTTCAAATAATCCGGTTTCGAACTTCAGACGAAGAATACGGCTAACGGAAAGATCAATACGTTCTTCCGTGATCTTATTTTCCTTAACCAGTTCAACCAGGTAATCATGGAATTTGGTGGTGTATGGTGTCATCGCTATATCGACACCTGCAGTAATCGCGCGGTAGGTCGCATCCTTTTCGTCAACCGCTACATGATGGTTTCTGTACAGGCGGATGATGTCTTCCCAATCCGTAACAGCAACACCTTTGAATTTTAACCGATCGCGAAGGATCTCTGTGAGTACCCAATACGAAGCATGAACCGGTTCACCATTGATCTCACCGCTGTTGATCATCACGGTCTTGATGCCCGCATCAATTGCTGCTTTAAAAGACGGAAGGTGAAATTCATACAGCGCCTGTTCGGAAACATCTACCGGTCCGCGATCCCATCCGTACTTCGGATCAGAATAAGCAAAGAAGTGCTTGGCTGTGGCCGCTATTTTATACGGTGCGATCTCCGCATTATTCTGTACTGTCTTTACAAAAATACTTCCCATGGTGGCGGCTACATAAGGAGATTCTCCCAGTGTTTCGTAGTAGCGACCCCAAAGCGGAGTGCGTGCGAGATCAAGCACCGGTGCAAACAACCACTGATGGCCGATGTCCGCAGTTTCAATGGCGGTAACATGCGCCATGTCTGCCGGAAATTGATTGTTATACGTTGCCGCGGTGTTAATCGCATGCGGAAACACCGTTCCACCTTCCAGGTAATTCGGGCCATGCATATGATCAATACCATAAATGATCGGGATCTTGAGACGTGATACGCGCATGTTTACTTCCTGCATATCCTTGTAAAACTGGTACCACGTTTCCGCAGGCACAGCAATACCATTCAGGAATGATCCCACATGATACTTCCGTAACATCTGCGCCAGTTTCGCGGTATCTGTTTTGATTTCAATTTTAAGATCGGCACCGGCTCCCCATTGTGCATTGCTTACAATCTCAGAGTTATTTATCTGTGTCATCTGACCTACTTTTTCTTCGAGGGTCATCTGACTGATCAGATCGTCAATCTTTTTTTCTATTTCAGCATTATCGCTGCGTTCAAAATTTCTCCGGTCAGCAAGTGATGGAGATGATGCATCAGACCCGCTCTTCTCGGGACTGCATCCTGCTACCCAGCCTAAAAAGCTAAGGCAAAGCAGGACTTTCAATAAAGACTTCATATTGGGCTTTCTGGGTTTGGTTAATCTTTAAAATTAAGAAGCCTTCTGAGGTATCAGTTGACCCTTAACCCAATTTCAAATAAATGATCCCGCAATCGATTTCGTATTAGGAAAACTTTAGCTTCTCTTAAATATTAATTCCAAGTTTATAATCGTTATTTGCCCTCCTTTCAAACTATGAGATCAGCCGAATACTGGATAAAACACCTTGACCTTCAGGCTCATCCGGAAGGTGGATTTTATAAAGAAACCTATCGGTCAACGGAAGGTATTACTCAGGAAGGATTACCCGATCGATTCAGCGGTGACCGAAGCTTTTCAACAGCAATTTATTTCCTGTTGCGTTCCGAGGATCGCTCGGTATTCCATCGCATCAAATCCGATGAGTTGTGGCACTTTCATGCGGGAGGCCCGCTGCATATTTATGTTCTTCAGGGTGACAAGCTCGTCACGCATAAACTTGGTCCGGATCCTGAGAAAGGTGAATCGCTTCAGGTTGTCATTCCTGCTCGGTGTTGGTTTGGTGGTAAAGTAGCGGTAGAGAACAGCTACACACTTTCTGGTTGTACGGTATCACCCGGATTTGATTTTCAGGATTTTGAAATAGCAGACCGTAATCATCTACTTAGAACTTTTCCGGCCCAGCGAAACATCATAGAGCTGTTAACCTAATGAGACAGTTCATCGCCATCAGTTTTTTCTGCTTTGCCTTTGTTCAGGGATACGCACAACGACAGGAAGCTTTCAGTGGCATTGTTGTTGACTCCGCTTCATTCAGCCCGATGGCATTTGTCAGTGTAAAGGTGAAAAATACCCTTCGGGGTACGTCTACTGATGCTCAGGGAAACTTTAGCCTCATGGCCACGCGATCCGATTCACTGGTAATCTCTTTTGTGGGATATGAATCCATCGAGATACCGTTGTACGACTGGGAGCCTGCTGTAATCCGACTCAGCGAACGAAGCATCTTATTGAAATCCGTTACAGTACAGGCAACAGCAGTCAATCCGTATGAAAATATGTTTGACGAAGAAAACGCACGTAGCGCTGCGCGCAAGCTCCCCTTTTATCTTTCAAAGGCAAAAAAAGAAAAGCGAAGGTTAACGTGGTTGCGGGAAGATAATTACCGGGCACAAACGTACATCAATGTTGTAGTCAAGAATCCGGACATCAAAGACAACCTGATGGCGAGACATAAACTCACTGAAAAAGAATATTACGATCTATTGACGCAATTCAACGAAGCCAATTATACCATCATGTATCACCTCACCGCGGGAGAACTGGTTACACTGATCAATAATTTCTTCAAGCAGAATACTCCTACCAAATAACTATTTTTCCCGCAGATCACGCTGATTTTCGCTGATTGTTTCTGAATTGATCTGCGTTTATCTGCGAGATCAGCGGGAAAAGAATCTCTTATTTATCGAGCTTGCTAAGAAATTGCAAGCCATCATCCCACTTGCCAAAACCGGAAGCTACATTGATATGACCCAATGCGCCAACATTAACAAACTCGCCTCCCCAAGCCGTGGCAAAAAGCTCAGCACGCTGTAGCGTTACATAGTAATCGTCTGAACTCGTTACGGTAATTACGGGGAAGGGAAATTTATGCAGGCACATGGGCTTGAATCCTGTTGTTCCTGGTGGATAAGTATCCGCTTCCGTATCACTTGGTGCTACCAGTAATGCACCTTTGATTTTTCTTCCATACCGCTGCGACCAAGCCGCTATTGTGGTACACGCCAGACTATGGCCCACCAGAACGACTTCATCTAACGGGAAAGATTTCAATGTCTTATCAATAGTTTCGATCCATTCATCACGATCGGGTGTTTCCCACTCTCGCTGTTGAATGCGGGTAAAACCAAACTGATTTTCCCATAAAGTTTGCCAATGTGTTTCTTCTGAATTTCCAAGACCGGGTACGATGAAGATCTTTGATTGAAAGGAGGTCGGTGTCATGCTTATTTTAGTTCCTGATTTCCGCTAAGGTATTTCATGTTGTATTTGAATCTGTCGAGGCGCCATCCCTGATCCGTCAACACCGCATGAAGATCGTAACTCCCCGTAAATGATCGTGTACCCTGAAGGGCACTACGTTTAAAGTGTGTAGCCACCGCATAACAAAAAACATCAGCCTCGGTATCGTCATTTCTGAACTTAACCAAAAAATTTCCGGATTGATGATGAACCGAGTCTAGTCCTTTAAATCCTTCTTTCCAGTTATTACATATTTCAGAAGCCTTCATCTCAACCGGATCACCCGCTCCTAATGAAGACATGTCGAATAAAACCTTTTCGGTAAATACTTCCTGAAGAAGTTTATTCCATTCCTGATTATCCGTGTAGACAAACAATTTGTTCGCTACTTCTATTATTTCGTCCCGCTTACTTTTTGCTTCCATAGATCAAATACACTTTGATGGTTAACGTGATCTTTAAAATACCATACCAGCTTAATACTTGAAATTTAATTTAACTGAAGCACAAATGTTCGCACATCCGGAATATAAAGATTAAAAAAACCTTTGCCTCCGGTTACATTGGAAGGGTAATTAACCGGTTCACCCAGATATTCTACGAGGTTAAAACGATTGTCCTGTCGTAATTTCATGAAAGCAAAATATTCATCACTGATATTGGATAAGGAAACCGCTATGGTATCTCCCGGAGCATAATCACGGGGAAACACCCTGAACATTTCACTGAAATCACTGCCATCAAAATCTTCATCCTCCACCAGTCGGGTGAAAGCCCGTGGATTTAAAAGGTTATCTTCAAAATCCTCGCGCTCTACTTCCTGTACATTGAGCATATACCAGTTCGTACCCAGGGGATCGTTGAGTGTGTAGGTAATTTGAGCGAGCGTATCCCCGAAGCCATTCAGGTAAAGCTCGGCTTCGATATCGTCAAAAGTAACCTGAGGTTTTACGGTGGTTGTTGCTGTTACCTCACCAAGACTTTCACTGCGAATGAATAGTTGATATTCGTCACCTTCCTCAAAGGGAATGAACACACCTCCGTATACACCGTTGTCGAGCGATAACAATGTATCCGTTCCAGAAGGTCCGGTGATAATTACCAGGGCATCGTTCACAGCAATCTGATCTATTAAAACTTCAGGATCACTATTTTCATCAGCATCAAGAGCGCTGAAGGTATGCGTCAGTAACACAACTATAGATTCATCCGGAATGATCTGTGACGACACAACGATCTGTGGTTTTACTTCAGGCACACCTTTCACTTCCAGTGGATCAGGAATACAGGCAAACAGCATCACCAACGTTCCCAATAAAATCACTATGATGGAATACGCTTTCATAATTCAAAATTTAAACCCGTAACTGATAAATGGAATTAACCCGAACAACCCGGGCTGTTGATACCGCAGGGATCCATCCGCAGCCTGATCAATGGTTATACCAACCGGATTAGCCCGGTTGTATGCATTGTAAACTCCGGCAAACCATTCCCATTGAAATCGTTTATCCGTACGGCTTCTGAATTTAATTCCGGCATCCAGCCGATGAGCATCAGCAAGCTTAACCGTATTGATTCCAGAATACACGGGTACCAGATCAACTCCCGTTAGTGTAGGCGCAAAGATCACATACTGGCCAACAACCGGTGTGAACCGTGAGCCGGAAATAAATTCCCACACTATAGAAGCAGCAAATCTTTTTGATAAAGCATACTGCATAACGATCGCTCCATTGTGTCTGCGGTCATAACGTGAATGAAACCATTTGCCGTCATTGATCTCATCAAACTGCCGCCATGACCACGATAATGTATAGCTGATCCATCCTTTAAATCTTCCGGCATCCTTTCGCAACAGAAATTCAAAACCGTATGCTGTTCCTTTGCCCTGGATAAGTTTCGAAGCAAAGTCGTTGTTCAGAAAAAGGTTTGTTCCTTCTTCATAGCCGATCAGGTTATTCATGGATTTATAGTACCCCTCTACGCTCATGAAAATATTTTGTCGCGGAATATTACGTTGCCAGGCCAGGGCAAACTGGTGGGATGTCTGAGGCGAAATGGTTTCTGTAACCGGATACCAGATATCGGTTGGAGAGCTTACGGCTGAATTGGAGATCCGGTGCATATATTGCACCATTCGGGAGTAGCTGAATTTGAGTGCACGGTTTTTACTCAATGCATATCGCGCGGATATACGGGGTTCAGGGTTGATGTAATTCTTATTTTCAACGATTGCCATGGAGCCACGAATACCCGCATTAACCCGCAGGTGTTTGGCGGGTATCCATTCATATTGCGCGTGAATTGCTATTTCATTGGCGATCTGACCAGAAGATGCACTGCTCTCTATGAATTGAGCAAAACCACCTTCAGTGTTTATAACATTCGGACTGACGGCATGACGGATCCATTCTGCTCCCGAAGTGAAGGTGGCCCCTCCGGGAAGCGAATCCTTTCGAACGTTAAGACGAACGCCATAGTCTTCAATATCCGACAATGCCATTAAACTGTTTTCTTCAAATGCATTCCGGATTTTGTATTGATATTCGGAATGGATCAGCGATACTTCAGTTGAAAAATTTGAAGCAACACTTCTGTTCCAGGTGAAAGACTGGCTGTTGTTCCCGGAATCAAATGTGGTAAGTAACCCGCTACCATCATTGTTACGGTCGCGGAACAGATCCAGAATATCTTCTCCTGAATAATAGGTGAATGAAAGACGATCTCTTTTTGTCGGAGTAACAATAATTTTTCCATTCAGATCATAGAAGTAATAGGGCAATTCTTCACCCAGTGTGCGAACCACCTGATCAATGTAGGTACGCCTGCCTGAGATCCAGAAACTGGCTTTGTTCTTTACAATAGGTTGTTCAATAAAAATGCGTGAAGCAATCACACCAATGTCCGCAGATACATGTGTCCGTTCAGGAATACGTTCAATGGTGCGTATATTCAAAACAGACGATAAACGTCCTCCATACTCAGCAGGGAAACCACCATTGATGGATTCCACCTTATCCAGGATATCCGGATTAAAAACAGAAAGAAATCCGAACAAATGGCTTGAGTTATAAATAGGTACATCATCCAACAACACGAGGTTCTGATCGGCAGCACCGCCACGCACAAACAAATCAGAACTGCCTTCTACACCACGAACTGTGCCCGGAAGTAATTGCAGTACTTTTATGACATCTGCTTCACCACCCAAAACCGGAAGCGCGGTGATGGTCTCCTGGGTGAGTACCTGGGTGCTGGTTTGGTTGGATTCAAAAACATCCTGCTGAACATTGCGTCCGGAAGTAACAACAACCTCCCGTAGTTCACTCGTAGATGCATCGAGACGGATGCTTATGGTGGTGTCTTTCCGGGCAATGAATATTCGTTGATAATTCTCAAATCCCACATAGGTCACGTGAATGGTTTTTTTACCCGGAGAAATATGGAGGGAGAAGTGACCTGAATTATTTGTGGATGCGTTAACGGAATCGGGAAGAATCAGCAGGTGGGCGAGTGGCAGACGTTCTCCGGTCTCATCTGTAATTACGCCCTTAACCGTAATCGACTGGGCAAAAGCACCCTGTACTGTGAGAAATACCACCGCTATTATCCAAACAAGCCTCACCATATTCTTCCTGTCCAGACAATTTAGTGAAATGAAAGCATGATTGGGAGGGGTTTTACTTTTACGGTGATCTGGTTAAGCCCTCAGAAATCAATAACGTTGACAGAAAATGTTTAGTCTGTCACAAATACGTTACAATTGATCAAAATGATTTATTCATAACAAACTCATGCTGCAGGTATCTTTCGCGTGGTGCCTGTTCACGGTGCTTCAATTGCTCAGGAAGATTTTCCGGATCACCCGGATACCCTACAGCAATCAACACACCGATTTCAAACGTGGCGGGGATATTCAGGTTCTCAATGGCTTTGGTTTCGTTGAAACCTGCCATCTGCCTTACCTGTAAGCCGAGCTCAACAGCCTGAAGGGAAAGGAAAGCATTGGCCGCTCCCAGATCATAAAGTGCGTGCGCATTCTGTCCGGGATAACGGGTAAAATTTTTACGAGCGAGACTGAGAATTAATAACGGTGCATCTTTCGCCCAGATCTTGTTACCTGGGTTTAAGGTATCAAACATCTTATTCCAGAGATCTGCCTGATCAGGTGTGGCGTAAATATATATCCACGGTTGCTCATTGGTACTGGAAGGTGCCCAGCGTGTGGCTTCAAAAAGGGAGTGTATTTTTTCGAGCTCAACCGGCTGCGGAAGAAATGCACGAATACTTCTCCGCTTCAGGATCAAATCGGAAACCGGATGTTCTATTGACGATGATTTTTCCATAGGTATTGGAAAATTACAGATTGAAAGATTGTAAAATTAAAGAACCGAAGCTCTTAATCTTACAATTTTTCAATCTTTCAATATTCAATCTCTTAATCTTCAATGAGCACGCCCATCTTTCCCATCTGATAGTCACGCATCGCTTCCATGATCTGGGTTTGCGTGTTCATTACAAACGGTCCGTACGACACCACCTCTTCATTCAGCGGTTCACCACTGAGTACCAACAACCGGGTATCTTCCAAAGCCTGAAATGAAATTCCGTCACCGTCATTTTTCAATACAGCGGCATGAAGACCATCTATCAATCCATAACCATCCATTGTGATTTTTCCATCCAGCAGGTAAATAAGTGCATTATGTGTTGACGGCAACTCAATGGATAATCTTCCATTTTGTTTTGCGTTCACCGTAGCAGCGTTCACCGGGCTCAAAGAAGGTATCTTCCCCTTCACTCCGTTTACTTCTCCCGAAAAAACATTCAGCGTTACAAGCCCATCTGCCGAAACGGTTGATGGAACTTCGTCTGCCTGTATCGGAAAATACGATGGCTGATCCATTTTATGTTTTGCAGGAGTATTGATCCAAAGCTGAATGATCTCCTGGCGTCCACCGATATCATGAATATCATGAGGTGGCCGTTCACTGTGGATAATTCCCATGCCTGCATTCATCCATTGCGCACCTCCAGCATAAACAACACTGTCATTTCCGCGGCTGTCACGGTGGTGCACACCGCCTTTGAAAATGAATGTTACCGGAGAAAAACCTCTGTGCGGATGCGGACCAACACCGTCATCATCCGGATCTTTATATTCTGATGCTTTCAGATCCGCGTGATGAATAAGTAAGAAAGGATCAACCTGCTGTACTTTTTGTGTAGGCAGTGGTTGACGAATAGGTATGCCACCCATATCTACGGGTTGTGCATACAATACGTGAGAAACTGATCTGTTTTTCATGGCTTGCCCTTTCCCTCCCAGGTGGGCGTTTTTAATTCATTGGTACTTCCATTAACAAAACTTCTGCGTCATTGTCAGCCTTGATGGCGAGCTTGTCTGTATCCCACACACCCAAACCATCGCGTTTGTTCAGAGCCTGTCCATTGATCGTTACATCCCCTTCAATCACAAATGCATAAACGCCATTACCTTTTTGTCTCAAGGTATATTCGGTTTCAAAACCTTTTTTCAGATTACCCAGGTGGAACCATGCATCCTGATTGATCCATACACCCTCTTCTCCTTTCACTGCGCTTACCACTTGCTGAAGTTTGTTCACGCGGTCTTCCGGATTATAGGTTTTTTGTTCGTACCGGGGTGTGATGTTCTTCTCTTTCGGGAACACCCAGATCTGAAGGAAATTCACTTTTTTGTCTTTGTTCTTATTGTACTCGGAGTGATAAATTCCTTTTCCCGCACTCATGATCTGAACATCATTTTGTTTAATCACCGCGGTAGTGCCGGTACTATCTTTATGCTCCAGGTCACCGTAAATCGGTATGGAGATAATTTCCATATTGTCGTGGGGATGTGTCCCGAATCCATTGCCACCTTCCACGAAGTCGTCATTCAAAACGCGCAGCACCCCGAAATGCATCCGGGTAGGGTCATAATAATGTGCAAAACTGAACGTGTGATTGGTGTCAAGCCAGCCGTGGTTCGCGTGTCCACGGGTCCTTGCTTTGTGCAGTACGGTATTCATAGTGTTTGATTTTATACAGGTTCTTGTAAAACAAGGAATTGAATCAACGTGTTCCGGTTTTTATCAACTCCTGATACGTTTAACGCAAAAGCCGAAACAAAGATACATACAATTGTTGTACATACAACAATTGTAATAAATGAGATCAGCCCCGCAGCTTGTCCAGAATACGATTGATTTCCCGGGCTTCCGTTTTTGTGATGCGGTTAAAGCTTTCCAGCATCCGGGTATTATCGGCATCGATTTTTTTGAGCAGGGAAAGGCCTTTATCCGTAATTGCAATGTCCACCTGCCTGCGGTTGTCCTCACAGAGCTCACGGTTCACCAATCCTTTAAGACGAAGTTTCTCTACCAGGCGGGTTGAATTACTGCTGCGGTCAATCATTCGTGCGGTTATATCGGCCAGCATCATCGCCTTCGGGTGACTTCCCCGAAGGATGCGCAATACATTGTATTGTTCGGGAGTAAGCCCGAATTTTTTGAAGTGAGTCGCATTGAGATTATAAAGCCAGCTGCCGGTATACAGAATATTAATGCTGGCCTTTTGATATTCATTAACGAATTTCTCCTGACGGATATCGCTTTCCAGTGACATAGTGTTGAATTTATCCGAAAGTAGAAACAATTATTGTAGGTACAATGTTTTTAGCCGTTTCGATTTTTTTGGGATATTTTAACAGGAAGAATAAGTATGATCCGATTTGTTGCCACGCTTTTGAAATTCGACAAGAAAGGGGAAAAGACCGGCTGGACTTTCATTGAAATATCTGCAAAACAAGCTAACACGATGAAGCCCGGCCAGAAGGTATCGTATCGGGTAAAGGGAACCTTCGATTCTTATTCATTTGAAAAGGTAGCCATGTTGCCTATGGGCGATGGGAAATTCATTATACCCATCAATGCCACCATGCGAAAAGCCTTGGGTAAAAAACAGGGAGATAAAATCAAAGTAGTCCTCGAAGCAGATGACAAGAAACTCCCACTGTCTGCTGATCTGATGGCGTGTTTGAAAGACGATCTGGAAGCTCTGAAGTTTTTCAAATCGTTGCCACCCTCTCATCAGAGTTATTTCAGCAAATGGATTGATGGTGCAAAAACAACACAAACCAAAACACGAAGAATTGTGGTGGTAGTGACTGCGTGCAGTAAAAAGCAGGGTTATGGTGAAATGATGCGTGCTTACCGCGATGGCAGCTATGAATGATCAGGATAATTTAGCTTGCAGCTTCCTGGGCAATTTAGACTTCACCAGCGTGTAGGATTGCTGAATATAATGTGACAATTCCTTTTTCGAAATTTTGGACGAAGGATCAATCAACACCCATTTGTTTCTTGCCATATAGGGCGCTGGTGTAAATCCGGTTCGTTCGGTCAATTCCTCGAACTCCTCATCCGTTACCTTCAGAGAGACGGTAACAGGACCTTCAAGCCCGGTTACACAAAACATTTTTTCAGCAATACAAAAGCACAGATCAGCACCCCACTTCACATCTTCTGTTACGTGCGGCAGCTTCATGGCTATTTCGCGGATCATGTCAGTGGTCATTTCTTCTTCGCGGTTTTCTTTTTCGGGGCAGTCTTCATTTGGGCTGCTGCTACTTTCTTTTTACCCGTTTCACTCATAGCAAAACTCCGGGTCATGGATTTGATATTTTCAGCTCGTCTGAAACGAAGGGCACTCCAGTCTTCATCAACAGCCACCATACGTACCGGTTCAAACTCCTGCTTGCCCAATTCAACCCAACCGTTATCGCGGTTGAATTCACATTTGTACTTTTTGGAAGATCCTTTCGGGTAAGCAAACCAAAGTACGCCATCGCCTGAAATAACTCCGGTAATTTTTTTTGTCAGATCATCTACTTCGTTCTGCCTCGTTACAAAAGCCATGAAAAATTCTACCCCTTTCGCTCCGGTCAGGTTAGTTTTGATTCCGGCCAGGTGTTTCATTTCACTCATATCCTTTTCAAAGCTTTCTGGAGCATTGATGATGTAAAGGAGTTTCTGGGTTTTGTAGTTGAGTTTTTTAAAGATGGGATTCAGGTCGGGCATATAGCTGCAAATCTTTCTTGAAGTTATTTGGGATTTGCCTGAAAAATAAAAAACCTCAGAATATTCTGAGGTTTTTTCTGTGGGAGTTGAGGGATTCGAACCCCCGACCCTCTGCTTGTAAGGCAGATGCTCTGAACCAGCTGAGCTAAACTCCCGATATTTCCCTAAAACGACCTTCTATCGCTGTTTTGGGACTGCAAATGTAGTAGAGATTTCTTTTTCTCCAAAAAAAAATTCATCCTCACTGTATTTAAACAAATGGGTTGATTTTTGGGCCGAAACGGGCCTTTGATGACACCTCTATCCCTGAACCTGATCGGATTTCAAAATTACTTATTAACGGATCCATCAGTAACCAGAAAGCTATTAAACAGAAATAAAAAGCCTTCAGGTATCCGATGATTATTGAGGAATCGGCTCTACAATATTTCTATTTAATCCTGATTTTTAACGGTAGGGTTAAGGCATGGTAATTTTTTCAATACCCCTGAAAAATTAACACATATGAAAAATCTAGCCATCATCCTCATCGCCATTGGAGCGATCATGACCATCTTCACCGGTTTTAATATTATTACCAAAAAAGAAGTCGTTGATATCGGAGCCCTCGAGATCAACAAGGAAGAGAAAACACCTATTTATTGGTCGCCCATCACCGGTGCCATTATCCTAGCTGCAGGCGTCATTATTTTGCTGACTGCCAAGAGACGCGCATAAGGTTCAATTCCAGGGGTCGGATCTTTCCCTCATTTATGTTACTAAAAACCTGAGCGGGATATCCTGTAAATAGGTTATATCCCTTCATGAGATTTTAGCAATTTTGGGGTTGTGAAAGGAATCCGACCCACATGCTATTTTCGTTTTCTATTCCTTCCTGCACTCCTTGTATTCGCTTTTGCGCAGGCAGTTTACCCGCAAACCACGGAGATCAAACTGGATGGTATTATCCAGGATGAACAGGGACAGGCGCTACCCGGTGCCACCATCTGGATATTACCTTCTTCGAAGGGAATGACCACTAACGAGGAGGGTTATTTTTCAACGCTTATCGCACCCGGACAATACACCATCACCTTTTCATTCATTGGATACACGGCAGACACACTGGTGGTTAACCTCACCGCCCCTCAAACCATTGTACGGAAACTCAAGAGTTCATCTACACTTATTGATGAAATCACCGTAACCGACAACCCGGCTGATAAACAATTACTACAAACCGAAACCGGTCATATCCATATTAAAAAAGAAGAACTGGAGAGCATGCCCTTTCTGCTGGGTGAGATTGATCCCGTACGTATGATCCAGCTCATGCCCGGTATCCATACAGCGGGAGAAGGGAGCACGGGTTTTTATGTACGCGGTGGTGCTGTGGATCAGAACATGATATCTCTCGACAACACAACCATCTATAATCCGAGTCACCTGTTTGGATTCTTTTCCATTTTTAATGGAAGCACCATCAACAGCATTGATCTGTATAAAAGCGGGATACCTGCCAGTTATGGCGGACGGTTGTCATCCTTCACTGACATCCATACCCGAAGCGGCAATGCGCAAAGCGTGCATGGTGAAGGAAGCCTCGGCATCATTGCAGCCAACGTCTTGATAGAAGGGCCCATCAAAAAAAACAAAAGCTCTTTTCTGGTAGCTGCGCGCAGAACATATGTCGATCTCTTTCTCGAACCACTGCGTGACATGCGCCTGATCAAACAGGACGTCAACTATTATTTCTATGACCTGAATGTTAACGCGGATTTTCAACTGAGCCAGAAAGATCACCTGCGTTTCCGAAGTTATCTCGGGCAGGATGATTTTGAATATGTA
>DASXWH010000103.1:0-4600 GCA_036503775.1 Ohtaekwangia sp. | reverse complement strand
GCCTTTCAGGTAAAGATCATAGGCTTCGAGATTTTCCGTAGGGATTTTCTCAATCTGCTTTTCTTCTTCGGGGGTGATCACCGCCTGAATTTCCTGTGCAATATTTTTGGCAACCTCTTGTTGCAGTTCAAAAATGTCTTTTGCTTCCCTGCGGTATTGTTTCGACCACAGGTGTTTGTCGGTGGAGGCTTCGATCAGCTGGATGTTCAGCAAGATGCGGTCACCGATCTTCTGTCCGCTGCCTTCAACAAAATAATTCACGCCAAGCTCTTTTGCCATTTCAGGAATCGACTTGTTGGTGTTCCTGTATTTTTCTGCCGTGGTCCGGCTGATCACGCGCAGGTCTTTGATCTGTTGTAAATTATTCAGTGTCGATTCCATCAACCCGTTGATCAGGTAAACATTGGTGGAATCGTTGCTGTCGTTCTTGAACGGTAATACGGCAATGGATTTTTCCGGTCCGGATAACGAAGGTGTAGTCTGGGAGAAATATGCGAACAGGGCAATCGCCAATCCGATCAGCAATCCCAGCGATGCCGGAACAATGAATTTTCGTTTCGGAGGAACATGATCCAGCAACTGGCCCGGAGTTGTAACTCCACCCGTAAGGTCGGGGGCAGGAGTGTTCAATTGTTCGGCTGCGCGTTTACCTACCTCACCGGGTGGATAGCCATAATACTCACGGAAGCATTTGATAAAATAAGAGGTGCTGCTGAACCCTACCTGGTGCGAGATCTCCGAAACATTTAAAGATGAAGTCTTCAACAGTTCCATGCCGCGCTGCAGACGTACCTGACTGATCAGTTGGCTGACGGATAAATTCGTGAGCTTTTTTACTTTCCGCAGCAGGTTAGACCGGCTCATGTTGGTCTGGTCTGCCAGTTCAGAGACCCCGAACTGCTCGTTGGCTATATTTTTCTCAACAATGGCCCTGACCTGGTTCAGAAATTCATTGTCGACAGGGAGCGATTCAGGCATAATATTCACCCCCGACAGGTCGGAGGCCTGGGTTATTGAACAAAAACTAATCAAACAGGCTGGTCAGAAACATCACGGATCAGGCACTACAGTCCTTTCGGCCAAGCCTCTTTTCAGCACAATTTCGCCCTTTTGCGTCATAGTTTATATCGATGCGTCATAATTTATACCGTTTCCCGCAAAGTTGATGGTTTTGTCCGCAAAGGTGTTTAGCCCCGCCACCCCGATCGTCCGTCCTTTGGATCATGAAATTTTTGGAAACAACTCAAAACAATAAACCATCAGAAATCATGAAAACACAAACCCTCAACTCCTTTCGCGTAGCTGTAATGCCTATCGCTATTGCTGTAAGTCTCATCGCTGCTATGACCCTGTTAGAATCCTGCAAAAGCGGGGGAGAATCAAAAACCAATGACTCCACTCAGGCTGCCCCGATAAAAGCACCTGAAATTGATATTCATACGGCCGTGCTGTCTGAAAATATGGATGCTGTAAAACAGCACATCGCTGCCGGCTCCAACCTGAATGAAAAAGATCCCTTCGGAGGTTCAAGTCCGCTGATCACAGCTGCGCTGTTTGATAAAAAGGAAATGGTGAAAGTACTGCTTGATGCCGGTGTTGATATCAACTTTCAGAACAATGACGGATCAACCGCATTGCACGTGGCTGCGTTCTTCTGCCGTCCGGAAATTGTAAAGCTGTTGCTGGACAAGGGCGCAGACAAAACCATTCAGAACCGGTTCGGAGCCACAGCCTTACAATCCGTTGAAGCACCTTTTGCTGATGTGAAGAGCGCATACGATATGATGGGCCAGATGCTCGCACCGATGGGACTGAAATTAGATTACACCTACATCGAAAAGACCAGACCTGAGATTGCCACGATGCTGAAGTAATTCATTCATCTAAAACACAAGCAACCATGTTAACTTCATCAGACAGAAGATATGACATCGATTGGGTAAGAGTGATCGCCATCGGCCTGCTCTTGCTCTACCATGTCGCCATCGGATTTCAATCCTGGGGAATCATGATCGGATTCATCACCAACGCAGAATACCTGACCTCCCTGTGGACACCCATGACCATGCTCAACATCTGGCGGATACCTTTGTTGTTCTTTGTATCCGGCATGGGCGTGTACTTTGCCCTGCAGAACAGAACGTGGAAGCAACTGCTTCTCGAACGCGCAGGCCGTATTCTGATACCGTATCTCTTTGGTGTGTTCGTAATCTTTCCGGCAAGTGTAGTGATCTGGAAATATTATTACGGATGGCCGCTGGACTACGGCTATAGTCCCGGTCACCTGTGGTTCCTCGGAAACATCTTTGCCTATGTGGTGATCTTCACACCGGCTTTCTTTTACCTGAAAAAAAATGAGAACGGTAAACTGGTGTCTGCGATAAAGAAAGTGTTCCGTACTCCGTTGGGGTTGCTGATAGTCATCGGAGTGTCGGTGGCGGAGGCTGTGCTGGTAAATCCCAATCCCTATGAAATGTATGCGTTGAACTGGCATGGATTCTTTTTGGGGATGCTGTGCTTCTTCTTCGGATTCTGTTTTATACTGAGCGGAGATGGTTTCTGGAAAATGATACTCACATGGCGGTGGGCGTTCCTCGCGATCGCAGTGGGCATGTACATTTTTCGTTTCAACCATTTTCAGATGCGTGTACCGAACTACGAGCTCGCCATTGAGTCGGTCTTCTGGATCATCTCTGTCTTTGCGTTTGGATACCGTTACCTGAATCGTGGCGGAAAAACACTGAAGTATTTAAGTCAGGCGGCATACCCGGTGTACATTCTGCACATGATCTTCCTGGCGTTGGGTTCATGGCTGATATTTCCGTTGGCGATCAACGCGTGGCTGAAATTCATTCTTGTATTGTTGTTCACCACAGCCGGATGCTTTGCCGGTTATGAAGTAGTGCGGAGGATCAAATTCATCCGGCCGTTATTCGGATTGAAAATGAATGAGCGTGATACGCCTGTTTCGCGAAGTACAAGTCCCGTTTTAAAACACAGCATGTTATGATCACCATCGAAAATGTAACGAAGCGGTTTGGTGCGAAAGCCGTAGTCGACAATATCTCCCTGCGGGTAGAGCGCGGAAAATTGTTTGGACTGATCGGCCCGAATGGTGCCGGCAAGACCACGACCATCAGCATGCTGATCGGTGCGTTGTCGCCCGACCAGGGAACGATCCACATCAACGGAGGAACACCGCGCGAGCAATCCGTGAAACGACAGTTGGGCATTGTACCGCAGACACTAGCGGTGTATGAAAATCTCAGCGCGCAGGAGAACCTTAATTTCTTCGGACGGCTTTATGGTCTCACAGGCACTGATCTCGCAGACCGGATCCGGCACGTCTTTGAAATCGTGAACCTCACGGAGCGTAAACATGAACGGGTCAGCAAATTCTCCGGAGGCATGAAGAGACGACTTAATATTGCTGCGGCTTTGTTGCATCGTCCTTCGCTGATCATTCTTGACGAACCTACGGTGGGTGTTGACCCCCAATCACGAAACGCGATCTTTGAAAGTCTCCGGAAACTAAAGGATGAAGGCTGTACCATTATCCTCACCTCGCACTACCTGGAAGAAGCGCAGAAGCTGTGCGACCGTGTGGCGATCATGGATGAAGGAAAAGTCATCGCGGAAGATACCGTAGGTAAACTCATCGCAACGTACGGAGGCAAGAGTACGCTGATCGTGGAGACCAGCCAGGGGAGAACCGAAATTGAAACCGATGAGCCCGTAAAGGAGATCATCCGCATCAATGCCGAGGATACGATCCTTTCCCTGCAGATGGAAAGCCCCGACCTGGAAAAAGCATTTTTGAACATCACCGGAAAACATTTAAGAGACTGAGCTATGAATGAACTGATAACCCTTACCCGCAAGGACCTGAAACTTCTTTTCCTCGACAGGACCAGCCTGATCGTAACATTTGCTTTGCCGATCGTGTTGATCGCGCTGATCGGAAGCGTATTCTCGTCTACGTTCGCGCCATCGTTAGGCATCACGAGTTATGACTATGCATTCTCCAAAGTAATGTTCTGGGGACTGATCGGTGGTGTGGCTTCGTCTGTCGCGTCCATTGCCATTGAGAAAAACTCCGGTACCATCATCCGGTTACAGGTGTCACCGATAAGCAAGTTGCAGATGCTGATGGGAAAAAGTCTGGCGTGCATCATTGTGCTGCTGATCAGCGCAGTGTTCTCGTGGTTGTTCGCCACCGTATTGTTTGGCATCAAGACCAGCTCGCTTCCGCTGCTGATCCTGGTTATCGTTTCGAACGCGATATTCTTTGCCGGGCTGATGACGTTCCTCTCTAACTTTGTGAAGACCGAACGCGCAGCTGGCGCACTGAGCTGGTCTTTGCTGCAAGTGCTGGCCTGCTTCAGTGGTATTATGTTTCCCATCACCATCATGCCTCCCTGGATGGTTACGGTCACGGATATGAATCCGTTGAAATGGGGTGTGAAAGCAATGGAGGTTGCGTTGTGGCAGGAGATCAAACTTGAAGCGATCCTTTTACCATTAGGTATTCCCTTTGTCTGCGGAGTTATTTTATTTGGGATCAGTGCGTATATTTTCAGGTGGAGTGAGCAGCGGTAGA
>DASXWH010000102.1:0-9018 GCA_036503775.1 Ohtaekwangia sp. | reverse complement strand
CATGTCCGATGAAAGAAATACAGCAACATCGGCAATGTCAGCCATAAGCGGCAGCCTTTTCAACATGGTGTCATTTTCCATGTTTCGTAAAATCGGTTCCATGTCATGCGGATTGCTGTCAATGGCTTCTTTAAATACACTGGAATCGGGAGAACCGGCAGAACGAATATTTACTACACGAACACCATATACACCTAATTCAGCGGCCAGATTTTTTGAAAGTGTTTCCATGGCTGCACATGCAGGTGCAAAACCTCCGGTGAAGGGATAACCAATTCCTCCGGGGGTAGCAGTAAGTGATAAAATAACACCCGCTCCCTGTTTCAACATAACGCTGCCGGCAATTGTTGCTGTGATGAATTGTGATCGCATGGCAATCTGTACAGGGCGAACAAAATCTTCTACGTGCATCTCAGCCAATCCTATATTTTGAACCGGTTGGAAATCAATAGCACTGAATGAAATGTCTACCGTACCGGCAGTACCAAGTACCTTGTCCAGATGAATTCTGACTTCCTCTTCCTGCAGTGCATCTACCGTATCCACTTCAGCACGACCACCAAATGCACGGATTTCGTCCTGCACTTTTTGTAAAGAACGTAACGTTCTGCCGGTCAGAAATACCTGTGCACCAGCCTGTGCAAGTGCCCTGGCTACAGTACTACCAAGTGAGCCACCGGCACCATAGATGATCGCATTTTTATTTTTAAGAATCATAGATTATCTGTTGAATGCTTAGCAAAACTAAACGTAGTATGTTTCTTCAATGAGGTTAATTGCGACAACTTGAGGGTGAGATTGCGGCTTATTTTTATGTGTATTCTAATAGCAAGTGGATAGCCAATTGGTGATATTTGGTTTTTACTATTCATATGCCGCGTAACCCCGCCAAACTCTGGATCATTTCTTCATTTGCAACAGCATTGATAGGTGTACTTTGGAGTCAGTATGATTCAACCAATGGCGTGGCATTCGTGCTCACCTTTGCCGGCTGGTTGTCTTCCTTACTGGCCGTTGGATATTACAGTACACCTTCCAATTCAGTGTTCGGCAAGATTGCTTTCGGATTTGTAGTCTTGACAGTGATCGGAATTGCTTTTAAGATCCTGCATCTTACCGGTGCTGATGAAATCATAGTAGCGGGCCTTGTCTGTATCTTAGTCACCTACGTGATCATGTGGTCTGTGAAGAAAAAAGCCACCTGATACGCCCCGATCCACAGTTTCCTTTGGAGATAATTTTTCTACATCATTGGATTTGGCTGATCCCATCGGAATTAAAAATCCAATAATCAAGTGATGGCATCATATTTTCGGTCGTAGCCCGAAGGGCTCCGCTGCATACAACCTATTGCATAAAAATCGTGTAATAACTGCGGCAAACGATTTTGACGGTAGATAATATTTGGCTTTTGGGATTTAAACTCAAAGCTTTACTAAAACCACACGACATGAAATACATTAACATTTTATTGATTATTGCTTTGTTAGTCACTACTACGAATTCCTGCGATGATGATGATGACGGCAGTGGTGCGAACGATGATCTCAGGCTGGATCTGGTAGCAGAAGGATTTTCTTCTCCGGTAATTCTGGTTGAACCTCCCGGTGATGACGACAGGCTTTTTGTAGTCGATCAGTCCGGACAGATTTATATTATAAAAGATGGTGTGAAACTGTCACAACCTTTTTTAGATGTTGAGAGTGAGATTCTGCTGGAAGATGCTCCTGATGAACGCGGGCTTCTTGGCCTGGCGTTTCACCCGAACTACACGTCTAACGGTAAATTTTATATATACTATGCAGGACCTTTGCGGGGTGGTGCTCCCTCAGGCTGGGATCACACAAACTACGTGGCAGAATATAAAGTGTCTTCCGGCAGTGCCGATGTAGCCGATGATGCTTCAGGCCGTGTTGTGCTCGCTATGGATCATCCGCAAGCCAACCACAATGGTGGCACAGTTGCTTTTGGTCCGGATGGTTACTTATACATTTCAGTAGGTGATGGTGGTGGAGGTGATGACAATGCACTTGGACACGTGGAAGACTGGTATGAAGAAAATGAAGGTGGTAACGGACAGGACATCACCGAAAATCTGTTGGGAAGTATCCTGCGTATTGATGTAACGCCAACAGAGGATTATGATATTCCGGATGACAACCCATTTGTTGATGAAGACGGCCTCGATGAGATTTATGCCTATGGGCTCAGAAACCCGTATCGTTTTTCATTTGCACCGGATAACAGCTTGATATTGGCGGATGCCGGACAGGAGCTGTATGAAGAGATCGATGTGGTGGTCAAAGGCGGAAACTATGGATGGAATGTTAAGGAAGGTCGTCATTGTTTTGATACCGATAATCCGGAAGAAGCTGGCGACACCTGTCCAACAGAAGATGATGATGGTAACGACCTCATTGAACCTGTAATTGAATTTCAAAACTCAAAGAGTTTTTCGAATGGACTGGGTAATGTATCCGTGGGTGGTTATGTATACGATGGAGATGATGTTTCCGGATTGGATGGTAAATACATCTTTGGTGTACTTTCTCAGGACCCCGAAGGAATGGATGGTGCGATCTTCGCAGCTAATCGTTCCGGCAGTGATTGGAGTTATGAAAAAATTCTCGAAACTGATGTATTCGTATTGGGATTTGGCCAGGATAATGATGGCGAAGTGTACGTGCTCACCAGTGGCGGCAGCGCCAATTCGGGTAAGGTGTATAAAATAAGTGAGGAAGGTGACGATTAAAAAAAATGTGATTGGATAAGATCATCGGGCTTTGCCAAATACGGCAAAGCCCTTTTCTTTTTAGCTAAGCTTGGAGTATCGCTATTATCTTTCATTTCTTTGCATCATAATTCTCCTGGTTATGCTTCAAAAGAAATTCATGGAACGGGTTTATGCAAAGGCCGCAAAACCGTCCGACCTCTTATGGCATTCAGATGATCCATCTCCCTTCCTGGTAGAAGCCATGCAGTTGCGAAAGCAACCGGGCAAAGCGTTAGATCTCGGGTGTGGTGCAGGTGTGTTTTCTGTTTATATGGCGAAAGCAGGTTATCAGGTAACGGGCTTGGATTTTATTCCTAAAGCACTGGAATTGGCAGAAAGCCTGGGAAGAAAAAATAACGTGAAGGTGAATTGGGTGCACGCAGATCTGTTGAGCTGGAATCCCGAAACTAAATTTGATATCATACTCGATTCAGGTTGTTTACATACCATTTCAGACAAGACAAAATTCAAAGAGAAGATCATGCAATGGCTTGCATCTGATGGTGATTTTATTCTCGGGCACTTCGGACAGAGAAATTTTTTCGACTGGCGTCCGGTTGGACCCATAAGGCGATCCAAAGAACAACTGCAAAGCTGGTTTGCTCCTGAACTTACGCTTAAGAAGTATGACGCACGTGTTCAGGAAAATGTACCCCTTCCTATAGGACCTTCGGTGCAGTTGCAGAGCCTGTGGTTCAGGAGATCCGGATAGACTCATGGGGCTAAAACGGGCTAAATTCCCGGATTTTTCAGGCATTGTACATTACTCAGGTAAAGAGTAACTTTATCCTGAATGACTCCTATACAAAATCGGGCAGAACTGGTTAGCGTGCTGGCACAAGCCGCTAATGGCCTTGCCTTTCTCAATATCAAAGATGTGTATGGGAAGGAATATTCCGGAACCATCCAGTTTATTGAGAATGGATTGCTGGATAAAATTATTATCGAGTCGCATGACCTGGTGCAGTATTCAAAGGTATCCCTTGCCGATATTACTCGCATCGATTCTGACATCCTGCTTGAATTGAATAATATTGTCAGTCAGAATTTTGAAGTAGTTACACTCGTTGGCGTAAGCAAATAATTCTCTTTCAGGCTCGTATCATCTGGATTTTGCAATATCCTTTGCACTCCCTAACTTAATCCTTCTTAACCTATCGCATATGTCTTCTGAAAATTCGGGTACAAAGCAACCCGCTGTCAGGTACAAGTTCAAAGAAATGAAAGTGCATTCCTCCGATGAATGGATGGCGGATGGAACAAAAAAGTATCGTCAGGTTTACGACCGGTATGAAACTACCTACATGCGTACTGAACTCGCTTTTTTTAATAAGCTTTTTGACGAAGAAGAATGGGAAGCTGCTGTCACGCTGAAATGTTTTGCGATCACGGGTAGTCAGCAGCGCGAACTCTGCAGCCTGCCGCAGAACAGAAAAGTACTGAAAGACGAAAACGTGGTTTACATCCGTGATTCCTGGGGCAATGCCACACCGGGTGCGTATTGGCAGAAAGGCGATTATGTATGGGAAGCATACATCGATAATGTCAAGATTGGTGAAGCTAAGTTTTATGTGGAGGATGTTGGTGTTGCCAAAGAAGGTGAGAACCTCTTCTTTGACATAGAGCATGTAAAACTCTATGAAGCCGATGTTCAGGGTGCATCGCTTGCACAGAAGAAATACCTGAGCAAGTTCAGCCAGAAGGATACCCGTTATATATGGAGTGAATTCTGTTTTAAGAACAAAACATCAGGCGGCTATTATGCAGAGATCATTTATACATTCACCAACGATGCAGGCCAGGTAAAGGGAAGAAGTTCACGGCTTATCTATGTGCAACCCAATACGGTCGGTCAGCTTTACACCGTTTATCCAGCGTGGGGAAGTGATTCTCCGGGTACCTGGAAAAATGATACCTACACACTTGAGATCGTTTTTCTGGATAACCTGATTGCTACAGTCCCTTTCCGGGTAGGTGATGAATTTGAAGAAGGTAACGTAGCGGTGATCACCGATAGCGAAAAAATGCTTCAGCCGTTAGGAGCTCAATCAGGCACGGTATCAGCCAATAAAACACTGGATGATATTTTATTTGAAAGTCTGGCGGAACTGAATTCACTCACCGGGTTGAATGATATAAAAACGGAAGTGAATGAAATGGTGAAGCTGGTTCGTTTTTATCAGGAATCCGGAAAAGACATTCTGAATAAGTTTTCGCTGCATACCGTGTTTACCGGAAATCCGGGAACCGGTAAAACTACCGTAGCTCGAATTCTCTCCCGTATTTACAAAGGACTTGGTATACTTGAAAAAGGTCATCTCGTTGAAGTAGACCGGCAGGCATTGGTGGCCGGGTATATCGGCCAGACGGCCATTAAGACTGGAGAAAAAATCACCGAAGCTATGGGTGGAATCCTCTTCATTGATGAAGCGTATTCGCTCGCTAATGAAAATAGCTCACAACAGGATTTCGGAAGTGAATCCATACAGGTCATCCTGAAACGCATGGAAGACCTGCGAGGTAAATTTGGTGTGATCGTAGCAGGTTATACCGAGAACATGCAGGAATTCATCTCGTCAAATCCGGGACTGCGATCACGATTCGATAAGTATTTTTTCTTTGAGGATTATTCCGCGGATGATATGTTCACCATTGCCATGACACTCTTCGCACGCGAAGGCGTTCAGCCGGATGATGCATCCGCTCAGCACCTGAAGAATTATTTTAACTTCCTGCACCTGGGCCGTGATAAACATTTTGGTAACGCACGAACAGTCCGGCAGGTGGTAGGCGAGTCGATAAAAAATCAGCACCTGCGTCTGGCATCTATGAAAAAGGAGGAACGCACAAAGGAGATGATGGAAGCAATAATCCTGGATGACGTTAAGGAATTTGAGATCAGAGATACCCATGCACCCAAAAAATCACTGGGATTTCAGATCGGCAAAAAACCTTAGTGCAAATAAAAAAAAGCCTGGTCAGTCCAGGCTTTTTCAATCTACCAATTTTTCAATCTATAATTTTAAACTATCCTCTGCCTCCTCCGGCAAAAGCGTGGTACTTTGTTTTCAGCTTGTCATCCCATTCATCGGCATAGATACCCACGCGGTTGAATGTGCTGGCAATTTCAGAAGCTTCAAGCCCCTGTAACTCCCGGATTGATTTGATATACGCTTTGTCTTTAAAGATGGTGAATGCAACTCCGTATAAGGAGTGATTGACTTCCAGCAATTCCTTTGTAAAGATATTCTGGTTATTCACCGGTACATCGCAGATAGGAGCCAGTACCTGTATGTAACCATTCTGTACGAGATTACCTTGCGCATCTTTTTGCTGAAACACATCTACCCATACACTGGCCGAGCCAAGTTTCAGATTCCATTGTCCGGGTTGATCACCACGTGCTGATGCCGGATCAATTTTGAATGAGGTTAAAACTTCTTCTACCAGGTTGTAGTAGTGTTGAATGGGGTGTTGCATAAAATTGAGGGTTAGGACTTTTGTTTATTTTGAGAAGGTAAAATTTAGGGTAAATAGCAGATATAAAAAAGAGACTTCTGTGAACTAAAGGTAAAACAATCCCTGTTTCACATCACATGATCTGGTGAGACGATCAGAAACATATAACGCATCACAATGGAGAAGGACTGATGCTGGTCCATCCGCCATCAACAATCAAGGTTTGTCCGGTGATATGTTTGGCCTGGTCTGATACCAGGAACAGTGCTGCGTTTGAAATATCCTGTATAGTAGCGGGGCATCCCAATGGTGTTAACCGCGACCAGATCTTTATGTATTGTGGATCTTCATTTGTACGTTCGGTTAAGGTTGCGCCAGGGGCAATGGCATTCACATTGATCCGGAAAGGTGATAATTCAATCACCAGATTTTTCGCCAGCATTTCAAGGGCAGCTTTGCTCATGCCATAGGCTGCCAGGTCCTTGTGTGCCTGGTGACCGGTTACAGATGACATAAAAAGTAACGAACCTCCCTGTTCCTGTGTCTTCATAATATTAGCAGCAGCTTGTGCGAGAAAAAAAGTGCCTCCCAGATTAACCTGCATCACTCGATTAAACGCTTCAGGTTGGTAGGTAAAAAAATCTCCGAACAGGGTAATTCCGGCATTGGCGATTACAATATTGAGCTGACCGGTTTGTTTCAATGCTTCATTTACCATTTCAGAAATAAATGACACATCACTGGCGTCCCCCGTCATGGCTTTGCATCGATTGGGTGTTTCTTTATTTATCAGCCTGGCAGCCTGGTCAGCATCACCCGCATTAATATCATTGAGAATGACATAGGCACCTTCCTTTGCGAGTTGCCGGCAGATCTCAAAACCAATACCCTTGCCCGCTCCGGTTATGATCGCAGTTTTATTTTTGAAACGCATGATATGACAAGTTAATGATCTCCATATCGGATGTAAACAAAACAAGCCCGGCATACACCAGGCTTGTTTTGTGAATTTATATTCTGAACGAACTATTCAAATGTAAAGGTCTTGGTGTTTCCACTGCTGCCGGTCACTTCAAACGTAGGCTTTGTTTTAACCTTCAGGTTGTATACCACGGAAAACTTGCCATTTACGTTGATCGATTCTTCGTGAAGCAGATTGTTGGAAGTGTCCAGTATTTTCACCTGAATTTGATCTGATTCTTTATTTTCCACCGAAAGCAGGTACTTGTTCGGAGTGTTGGCTATCGGAAAAACATCAACAAGGCTTTCCACTTTTTTTATGGTGTAGGCGATTTTCTTTTCAGTCTTGCCGTCTTTGTCTTCAACCGTTATTTTATACTCGCCTGTACCCTGATCATTGAAATTGTAAGGCCGGGCAAAGGATGCCGTTTTGGGGATAGTTTCCTGAAAGATCGTTTCACCTTTCGTGTTGGCGATGGATACTTTTACACTTCCCGGTGCATTGCTGATGTACACCAGTTTAAAAATGCCATAACCTAAGTCCTGAACCGTGACCTTCTCGCTTGCCTGACCACTGCACGTTAAGACCGCGGCACTAAGTAATGTAACGCAGGTAATAATTTTTGTGAGTTTCATAATATGAGGGGTTAGTTGAGTGAAAGAACGAGTGAGAGAATAGCATATGTAATATACTGAATATGCCCTCGAATTTCCAGCGTAAAGCCGGATCAATTAATAGCGCTTTGCCCTTCAGAATTGCGGTGATCTGTGATTATTTCAGGTTATACCGTTTAACTGTCTCTGTAAAGTGTGCATTCCTTTTCAAAATCACCTTGGTCGTTTTTTCGAGGTAGGCCTGTGGCGCATCATTCCAGTCGGCTGTCAGCGTAGTGATTTGCTGCGGTTGGAATTTTCCGCCCTGGATCAGCTTCAGTATTTCAGGAATATCTCTTCGTGGATGTGAAGCGCCTGTATGAAAAGTGGCACTTTTGGAATACATATCCCACAACGGAAGGGGGGTACCTTTTTTAAAATAAAATGCAGTGCTGGTGCAGGTCCCGCCAGGAGAAAGCATGCGAAGGGCAAAGTTCAGCTTTTCAATGTCGCCACTCGCATCCACGGTAATCGGATAACCGTCACACAACAGTGATCCGGATAATTTTTGCAAGGGTGTTCCTGCAGATAGTTTGATCGGATTGGCACCTGTCTTTTCAGCTAACGCGAGACGATCATCACTGTCATCTATATAATCTACCTGCGATGAACCTAAAGCTACAGCAATAGCAGCAGCATACAATCCTATACTTTTAGCAACACCACCCATGATCAGTACAGGAGCATTTGGTATTTTAGCAAGCTGTGGTCCAACGGTACGGTAGCCATCGGAAATGTTATCACTCAGGGAAGGACAATCATATGGATTAACATCATAAGGCAATTCTATCAGCATGGCATCGGCAAACGGAACACGCAGCAGATCACTGACAGCGCCTCCCCACGGTCCGGTACCTTCACCAAAACCATAGGCTGATAACAACTTACCATCACCGGTATTGTTACAATTTGAATAGATTCCCGTAGAACAAACAGGACACGTACCGCAGGAGATGGCCCACGGAACAATCACCACCTGCCCTTTTTTGAATTGATGTACTTCATCTCCGGTCTCGATCACTTCTCCAATACATTCATGCCCTACACAGAAAGGAGGAGCAAAAGGTTTTTTGCCAAACACATCGAGTACCTTCTGGTCAAGGAAATGAACATGTACACCCAGCTGAATGGCTTTAGTGAAATTATGAAACAGAAAAATAGCATCACCGTCA
>DASXWH010000101.1:0-3089 GCA_036503775.1 Ohtaekwangia sp. | reverse complement strand
TCCCAGAATTTATATTTCTGATGCTTACTGCTATTCAACGCAGCTTCTGAAAATATCTTAAGCATCCATTGCCTCCGACTTTCCGAAGAATTATTCTCAATCGCTTTGCAGATATGCACGGAAGTGTATTTTTTAAAATCCCGGATGATGCTATCCATATTCTTTTCTCCATTTCTGCCTATCATAAGATGGATGTGATTGGTCATCAGGCACCATGCGTAAATGATCAGACCTTTTTCATTCTGACAGAATCGTAAGGAGTCAAGCAGAATATCTTTATAAGCTTGTCTTGTAAAGACGTCTACCCAGCACTCGACAGCAAATGTTATAAAGTAGGGTTTGTTATGGTCCCGGACCTTGTATTTCTCACTCATGGCAACAACGGGTAAAATGTAATTATGTGAAAGATAGTGCACTGGAACTAAGTTCCAGTCGGAGTGTTGATCGGCTTATTAAATCCTAATAGTGGGGACGGAAATAACTTCCGCCCCAGCGGGGGGAGATTTTAACTCGGGCATTTTTATATTGCGATAGATTGTCTTCTTCTGGTCCTCGGTTATTTTTTCATACTCCTCTTTGCTGTTAGGCATGGAGAGTCCTGTTTTTGTATAAGCTGCTTTTACGGCTTCGATTATGGCGTCATTGTCTACTTTATCGGCCTCAGCTACAGTTGGTGTCAGGTGAGAAATAAATTTCTTTAGGCCTTTAGTATTTGCCGTAAATGACTCTTTGATTTCAAGCATTTTTAAAATTTGCTTGTCGTCATTATTTAGTTGCTTCTTTTTTCTTGTTGCCATATATCAAATAATAATTATCGCCCGTGTTGGTGTTGTGCGGCTGGTTTAGCATAAGCTCCACCAACACGTATTCTAAACACTCAGCTCTTACTCTACTTGTTGGTGACACTGCGCTAAACACCAACAAGGGCGAGGGTACGGTATGAAGCGTAAACGGTACTGTTTTCACTTCAACGGGTAGTGTGCTTCAGATCTCCGGTATGGATCAGCGGGTTTATAGAAATGCACAGGGTATAAATCCGGTATGCTTGCAGGGATGCCGTTGTGTGTTTTATTTTCAGTGAAAAGTTATGTTTCACTAAAACCAAATTCTAACCGTTATGGCAAGAATCAAGAAAAACTCCAGCTACGTGTTTGACACCGCCAGCACGCGCCTCGCGGCAATCCGTTCCATCGCTTCTGACGCAGAACCTCGGCAACGGCCTCACCGCGCTCAACTATGAAGCGGCCATCACCGACCTGCGTACCAAACTCAACGAGTACAACACCGCGCTCTCGCAGGTGGACGCGCTTCACAACGCGATGAAGGAATCAGAGAAATCACTCAGCGAGTTATCCGAACGCATGCTCATCGGGGTGGCCGCCAAGTATGGCAAGAATTCCAGCGAGTATGAAAAAGCCGGTGGCGTCCGCAAAAGCGAAAGACGAAAACCGGTGAAGAAAAAAGCAGTAACTGCCTGATGAAAAAGAAAAAGTCCTGAGCTGATCAGGACTTTTTCTTTTTAGGGATTAATTAACAATGAACAATTAGCAATTAACAATGAACAATTAAACGATTAACGATTAACGATTAACGATTAACGATTAACGATTAACGATTAATAACAACACAGCGGCTCACCGTTTCACAAAGAATTCCATTGCGTTTCGCTGTGCCTCCCTCGTACCTCGTACTTCGTTCTTCGTCCTTCGTTCCTCGTACTTCGTCCCTCTAAATAAAGATCCCTCCCGCCACTTCAATCCGCTGCGCATTCACCCACCGGGCTTCATCACTGCAGAGGAAGGCTACAACACTTCCGATGTCATCGGCAACGCCCACGCGGCCGAGTGCCGTGAGTGATGAGATCATGGTGTTGAGTTCTTTGTTGTCGCGTACCGCGCCACCACCGAAGTCGGTTTCAATAGCACCGGGTGCTACTACATTCACGCGGATCTTCCGCGCACCGAGTTCCTTCGCCTGGTATTTGGTGAGGGTTTCTACGGCACCTTTCATCGTGCCATAGGCTGCATATCCCGGGAATGAGAACCGGGCGAGCCCGGAGGAAATGTTCACCACGCTTCCGCCATCGTTCAGCAGTGTCAGTAATTTTTGAGACAGGAAGAACGGAGCTTTCAGGTGGATGTTCACCATGTTGTCGAACTGCTCCGGTGTGGTGTCGGAAAATGAAGCATGCAATCCCGATCCCGCATTGTTCACCACAGCATCGATCTGTTCAGCCTGGAATTCTTTTGTCAGTGCTGCGCGCAGCTGACTCACAAAAGCATCGAAGGTGCCGGTCTGCGCTACGTCCAGCTGGAGAGCAAGAGCCTTTCTGCCGTTGCTTTTTATTTCGTTTACGGTTTGTTCGGCTTCCTGTTTTTTACTGTGGTAGGTGATCACCACATCGAAACCGGTAGTGGCCAGCTGCAGCGCCATGTTTTTGCCCAGGCCGCGGCTGCCGCCCGTTACCAGTGCGATCTTGTTTTTTGTACGTGTCATTTTTTTCGTGTTTTAAATGCCGTACAAAATTGGCGGGGAGCGTGTGCGGGGCCGTTATGCGGATCAATCCAATGTTTGCGAAAATCAAAGCATCTTTAAAGATTTACGATTTACGATTAACGCCTGCCTGCCGGTAGGCAGAATTAACGACTTTCCCCATCACCCCCGGAAGGCAGCGGGAGAGAGGTTTGTGTGCTTCTTGAAGAAATTGGAGAAGTGCGCCACCTCTTCAAATCCCAGGGAGTAGGCGATCTCGGATACATTCCACGTGGTTTGCTTCAGCAGGATCTTCGCCTCCTGGCTCAGGCGACTGGCAATGACCTCGGTGGTGGTTTTGCCGGTGGTTTCCTTTAACACCTTGTTGAGGTGGTTGACATGTACCTTCAATGAATCGGCAAAATCCTTTGCGGTCTTCAGCGGCAACACCTGCGTGGTGTTCTCTATCGGGAACTGGCGTTCCAGCAGTTCAATGAACAATGTAAAGATCCGCGTGGATGCATTGATGTGCGGCTGACTGGATTGCAGCGGCTGCAGCTTTTGTCCATAGTGTACCAATTCGAGTACATAGTTGCGCAGCAGATCATATTTGAATG
>DASXWH010000100.1:0-6960 GCA_036503775.1 Ohtaekwangia sp. | reverse complement strand
TTTGAAGCTGAATCAGGATTCAAAGGATTGAATGCAGTCAATGTTAAATTAGTTTAACGCCTGTGCCCTTTGCATGCGCTATGGCATCCCTATGAATGCACGTGTTTAATACTTAGTGGTGATGTTCACATCCACTGAAATTATTCAACTCGGTCTCAGCCTCAGTCGATACCAAAGTAACTAGTGCATCTTCCAGGATAAGTGTACTGAGTTCAATTGCCGTCAGACCGCCTGTTGTACAGGAATCTGGTAAAAGGCTTTTATCCAGACCAAGAACACGATTGAACCGGAGACCAAACATTTCGTCTGATGTATTTTTAAAGACAGATCGTTTTCCGGTAAGCCACTGCTGGTATGCTACAAAGTCCGCATCCTGTTCCGTTCTTTTCTTCTGCTTGTCTATTGTTCGGAGACGCGTATGCGCCTCGTCCAAAAGAACTGCGAGTTCTTCCAGATGAAGGGTTGAGGTATGACCTGTGGCGATTCGGATATTTCATCACAATTCCTGGCCATAGCAACCTGATCAGAAAACCTGCGGGATTTTGCCGATATGTTTTCCCGGACACCTTCAGCCAGATATCCAATAACATTAGCCATCTGATCCCTGTCTGAAGCAACTTGCTGGTGCTCACATCCGGACACCAGAATGATCGCCATTATTCCGATTCTTCTCATGATACCATGGGGTAAGGATTTTACGAACGACTCCTACTGATTAAGATAACTAAAAATTATGCAAGCGCTCTAAATGAGGATACCTAAAACAAAAAGATCACGCCTGCACGTGATCTTTTTGTTGACGTTAACAATATAGCTATGATGATCTGTACGCCATCTCATACACTGATTTGGCATGAGGCCCCATGAATACCCTGGCAAAAATCCGGATCACAGCAAGGCCATCAATTATAAAACTCAATGATGTGAAGGTAGCCAGCAGTATCTGGTCTTCATGAATATGACTGAATATAAGATCCTCACCAACGAATGTAGGCGTGATCGGGAAACCGGTAAGTCCCAGGCAAGCCAGCAGGAATACAAATGCGAGTCGTGGATATTTATAGGAATATCCATGAAACTGATTCAGGTGAAAACTACCTTCCTCCCACCTTAATTTATACAAGCATGCCAGACCTAAGCCACCTGACACCGTGATACCACTTAAATACAAAAGGGTATGATCCCACGTAAAGTGTTCATTGAATGTAATAGCCAGCGCCACCCAGAAGTGATTCATCACCACCAGCATCCAGCTCATGCGAGCATACGTTCTTTCCGTGAATGATTTTAATACCATTACGAGACCGATGAATGAAAACACGAGGGGCAGATAATGATACACCTGTTCAGGAACAGCCTGCTCGTTGAAAAACGTAAATAATCCGATCAGGTAAGTGGGAACAAAAAATATGATCACCCGCTTCAACGTTAGAAAATCAAGTGTCCTGCCGGCCATCTTCAACGGGTTCCACAAATAGCGATACATGAATGAATCCAGATTCCATTCCTTCACACACAGGATATACAGCGCATACTGAATTCGCTTGGGCAGCCACGATTCAATTGTACGGACATGCGGAGAAAAAGTATAGAACTGTTCGCGTATGAGATAGCTGACTACAGAAGGAGATACCAGTAACTGATAGGTGCGCAGAAATGCATTACCGGCAAAGTGGAACAATGCCAGATTTTCAAATCCCAGTGCCAGTTCGACAAATATCAATCCGATCTGCGCAATGGATGCATAAGCAATCTGACTTTTCACAGACGATTGAATACGCGCGATACCCGTTGCAATAATCGCTGTAGCAATACCCAGCACAGCAATCACAATCCGCACGGATAGCTGATGCTCCCAGAACGGAAAAGTTCGCAGCATCAGAAACACACCCAGGTGAACAGACAGCGCTCCATAGAAAATAGCTGTAGATGGTGTAGGGCCTTCCATGGCGCGTGGCAGCCATGGAGAAAATGGAAGTTGTGCAGACTTAGCGGCCGCGGAGAGCAGAAACATCAGGGAGATGAACACGCCAATAAAGGTATGCGACTGCAGGTGTGCATGCACCAGTGCAGCATTGCTAAGCTTGAGAAATGTAATGTTCTCATTCCAGAGGTGATGACTCATCCACATGGCCAGGATCAAACCCACGTCACCAACACGGTAGACGGAAAAAACCTTAACAGCATTTTTCACCGGCAGGTAACGGTTCCGGTAAAACGCAATGAGTAAAAACGATGAAATACCAAGGATCTCCCAGCCAATGAATAAGGTTTCCAGATTACCCGAGAAGATAACAAGGTTATAACCGAGATAGAAAAATAGAATGGCATTGAAAAAACGTCTGTACCCTTCTTCACGGTGAAGATAATAGCGGCTGTAGATCGTTATCAGGAACGTAAGGAATGAGCCGACAAAAAGATACACTGCCGTAGTTTTGTCGAATATAAAATCGATGAAGAAACTATAATTACCGGCCCGGAAAATTTCCAGATCCTTTACATCAATCGTATGACATCCATTGAACAACCAATAGACAATGAATATATCAGCAAGTATGGCATGAAGACCGATCACCAGAAATGAAGCTGATGAAATAAGGTCCTCTTTTTTTGCCGGAATGATCAGGCTTATCAGAAATCCCACCAGGGGGATGATCATAAAAATTTCAATTATCGCTGTCATGGTCATTTCTTAAACAAGTTCGTAAACCGGTAAATTTTCTCGGTGTGTCTCCAGAATAGGAATCAGATCTACCTGCTCAACACGTTTCTGCAAAGGCCTGTATTGAGAGAATGAACCTTCACTGAACAGAAACAATTCTTTTGTTTCCGGGTGTATGGCTACCAGGTTTACCCATTCGTTAATGAACCATTCATAAACAGCAGCATCTTTCTGAATAGTATTCAGCACCACTTCCGGAAAGTGCTCAACGATAAGCATCAACCGCACCGGGTCATGCACTTCAATCATCTGGCTCGGTAAACCTGGTCGAAGATCACCATCAATTCCGTTGGCAACACCAAACAACCCCATAACATTGTGTGGTAGTTTTGTTCCTGCACCGAGCTTCTGATTATCTACGCGTGAGAAAAAATACTCCAGGTTTATACCACCACACACGGGCCCTAAAGGCTTCATGATTCCAAAGAGAAGTTTCCCTTCCGGATCAATGGTGTAATCATATGAATTCAGAAATGAACGCCTGTCAAAGAACAACCCTTGTGTCAGCGGTCTTCGCCCCACAATACAAAGCACATTGGTAGCGTGGTTAAGCTCCGGACGTGGCTCGAACAAAGCCACCGAGCGTAGCTGTACTTTCCGGTGAATTTTTTCCGGTGCCAGTCTGGTATCGATGGATTCAAACCGTCTTGCTCTTTCTTTGGCATTTGCATCGAGCGCATTGGAGAACACCACTTCGTTTTTGTTATGCGCCTGAAGGTTTTCCGGTGTAAGGGAGTTCTCATCAAAGAACATCACCTCATCCCGTGTGGTATCATGAAGACCTCCAACAAATTGAGTACTGGATGGAATATCAATACCCCGTGATCGCAGTATTTCACGTACCTTCGGATGATTGGCCATAAAGGAGATCACTCGAGAATTCACCGAGCCGGCTCTTCCTGAACAAGCACCACAATCATATGCTGCGTAATGAGGGTTGTTGACACTGCTTGATCCGTGACCAATAGCGTATACAATAGACGCAAAATCTTTCACCAATCCGATGCTCCTCAGCATACCCTCAACACGGTTAGCCATCTCTTCAACGGTGAATCCGATCTGCAAACCATTCTCTTTGTCCTCGGGATTTTTATTTTCAATGGTTAGTTTCGAAAACTTGTCCATGTGCTTAAAGGAAGAAGCTGTAGCGGGACTCATCTTCGGACTGAATACATTGATGAATAATTTTACAGCAGACCAGAAGCCAAGGGTCTGTGATATCAGCCAGCCACCATGGAATGAATGTGTATGTTTGCTGAAGTGCACTTCAACATCTTTCTTGCGTTTGCCTACACCTTTGATTAAATATTTGGGTGTAACAGGTGCAGGACAAAGTTTAGTGTAAAACTTTCCGTCTTCAGGCTGGTAGAAAAATTCCACACTGAAAAATCCAGGCGTACCGAACGTCTCGCAGAGTGCATCAAATTTTTCCAGGTATCGCCTGAAAGAACATTCACGATCGTCAATGCAGAACATCGCCTGAAAACTTTTGCTTGTCTTCCGGGCAGCAGGTTTACGTGGTGCCGCCAATCCTGCCAGCACCTGATCGTAATAACTCCATTCAAAGGCCAATTGAAAGATGGCCAGCACTTCATGTAATTCCGTTTCGGAAACTTCAGCAAAAAGATCAACAGGATACTTTTCTATCTTATCTTTTAACGGCACCCAGGAACCTCCAAAGTGACTATCCAGAGCATCAATCTCCAAAAGCAATTCAAACACGATCAGGTCGTGCAGGGATATCTTGCGGGTGTCGAGCAACGTCTGTGGTTCATTTTCAACTACAGAAACCATACCCGACCAGCCCTGGTGGGCAAACTGCTGGTCGTACAAATACGTTTTGTATAATGCCTCATCGCCTACTACAATTTTTAACAGGTCGGTAATTCCGCAGGAACTCTTCAGCAGCAGATCTTTCGCTCGCTTGTTCCGGAAGAAACTGGTAAGACTATTCTTCTCAATCTCGCGAATAGCTGCGATAAAGCTCTTCTCTTTAACCGGAAAGCTCCAGATCGAAATTCCCTGGTCGAGGTAACTGCATAGAATGCGAAAGAGGATCGGATGAACAAGTGAATCAAGGTCGATCTTATACTTTCGTTTCCAATTTGATCGCAGTGTACCGATACGAGGTGATGCTGCCGGATCGTACTCCTGGTTCAGTACCTTGTCCATCCATACCTTCACCTGGCTGGCGCCTTTTTTCTCTGAGATGATCCTGCGGAGAACATCTTCGTTTATTCGTTTTGATTGATATAACTCCCTGTACTCGGTGAGTTTCAACGAGACCTTGTAGCCAAAAATGGCTGATGCATTCCGAAGCGCTTCGAAGAATTTCAGATTCTGAAACGCATGCAATGTGTTGTGATGTATAAAATCTTTTAAGGGAGCTTGTGCCGGCAGAAAATGTTTTAAATCGTGAAGCACTTCGTGCTCATTAAAAGAGGATGTATGATTTTCCATGAATTAATTAGCGAGATCGTTATTGATAAATAAGAATGGAATGGACTGGACAGAATCCAGCAACCCATAGCCGGACTAAAAAGTCCAGCTACCTAAAAACGGAAAATCAAATTCTAAATAAGAAGGGCTCGCTTGGCAAGATAAACCGGTATGTCGGTTGCATCACCACAGGTACGTGGCGCATAATATGATTGATAAGTCCCTTTATCCTGAAGGGATAATAAAGTCAGGTCCGGAACAAAACTGGCAATGAAAAAATCCTGCACACCGGGCTCTGCATTCTCCTCTTCTTTTTCCTTCTCCTTTTCATCATAGATAAGCGCATCTGTTTTTGAAGAGGTAGAAGTTTTCTGAGATAGAATTACAGCCTTGGGTGACGGACTGAAATTGAGAATAGTAATGGTGCGGGCAGCAACGAAAGCACAGAGGAATAAGATCATGAAGATCTTTGATAATGCTCTCATCTGACTTATTCTTCTCATAAATTACCATCAAAGGTAAAAAATATTCGCGGTTCAATGCAATTACCGCTCCTAACGGCAATCTATTCCGTTCGGTTTGTGTTGGGTAACCGATATTTCAAAATCAATCGTTTGCACGGGATTAAGATTTCGTTAGAATTCAACCAGTCTTTCAAAAACCGATTCTGAACCTGAAATCTCAAATCTTAAACTGAATTACCACCTCTGGCGTAAATTCAAACGTATTCAGCTTGATCATTCGATGTTATTGGTGAAATTAGAATCCAGACATAACGACAACCACACCATGAAATACATTTTCACCATTGCACTTACCTGCCTGATCATTATCACACAGGCACAACTAAAAACTGTAAAAACAGAGAATGGAACAGTTTCTGGTTTACAACAAAATGAGGTAAGTATTTTCAAAGGCATTCCTTTTGCCGCACCCCCGATCGGTGAACTCCGCTGGAAAGCACCTCAACCCGTAAAGAATTGGAGCGGCACCCGTAAATGCGAAACATTTCCGGCAAGTCCTATACAGTCGAACCCTGTACCGTTTCTCATGTGGTCAGAAGAATTTATCACGCCCCAACAACCGCTTAGTGAAGATTGCCTCTACCTCAACATCTGGACAGCAGCAAAATCAGCAAAAGAAAAAAGACCCGTATTTGTATGGATCCATGGTGGAGGTTTTGTTTCCGGGTCAGGTGCATGCCCCATATATGACGGTGAGAAAATGGCGAAGAATGGAATCGTTTATGTAAGCATCAACTACCGGCTGGGTGTATTTGGATTTCTTGCCCATCCGGAATTAAGTAAAGAATCAGGTGAAAATGCTTCCGGCAATTACGCCATCCTCGATCAGATTGCTGCACTGCAATGGATAAAGAAAAACATTGCCGCTTTTGGCGGAGACCCGGAACAGGTAACTATTGCCGGACAATCAGCAGGTTCATTTTGTGTGAATGCACTCGTGGCATCACCTTTAGCTAAAGATCTTTTCCAACGCGCTATTGCACAAAGTGGATCATTTGTAGCCAATGGATTTGGCAGAAGCCTGGAAAGCGCTGAGACAACCGGCAAGACTTTCGTTCAGAATGCCAACGCTACGAGCATCGCAGAACTCCGGAAGAAATCAGCAGATGACATCTTCAAGGCAGCACAGACATTGCCCTATGGAAGCTTCTCACCCGTGTTTGAAGATTATACTTTGCCATCACAGCCGTTAACATTCTTCAGGGCGGGCAAACAAAACAATGTTCCCCTGTTGACCGGATGGGTAACAGGCGATGCATCGTTACGTGGAAACCC
>DASXWH010000099.1:0-5023 GCA_036503775.1 Ohtaekwangia sp. | reverse complement strand
ACATTCAGTTCTGTTACGTTGTGGACAAATGTGGGGTTAGAGCCAGTGCGATTATCTGTGGTCTTTTTCTCAGCATAGATGGCGGGCTGCACTTTGTTTAACAATGTAGTCAGGTTGCCCATCTCCACATGATTGCAAGCGCCTACAATAGCACCGCACTTTGTATGACCAAGAACCACGATTGCTTTTGTTCCCACAACCTTGGTAGCAAACTCCATACTGCCGAGGATATCTTCATTAAGGATGTTGCCAGCAATACGTATGCTGAAAATATCGCCTAATCCCTGATCAAATATCAACTCGGCCGAGGTGCGGCTATCAATACAACTTAAAATCGTGGCGAATGGAAACTGGCCTACCGAAGTCTCATTCACTTGTTGAAGCAGGTTACGATTGGCTTTCAAATTTCTTACAAAGCGTTCATTACCCTCCTTCAGAATTTGAATTGCAAGATCAGGCGTAAGATGACTTTGGGTTTCTTTAGATTGTGTCCGCATTTTATTTGAGTTTACATTAAATAGAATTCTTTGGTTTGTTGTGGCTGAGGAACTTCCTTTTCATTGATCAGTTGTTTCAGGTTAATTTCGATTGTTGAAGCGATTGCTGTCATAGCCGTGTCTGTAGGCTTGTTGCTGAAAGGGTCTTGAAGATGTGTGGCTGTTCTTTCCAGCAAGAAGAAGGCTGAAGAAATGACCAAAAGAAGTGGAATCTCAAAGTACCCTTCTATATCTCTCAAGGAAATAGAAAGTGTAATCACAAAGAGATAGATAAACATATGGAGGAAGAGCTTGTAGGTAGCAGGAAAAACCGTAGCCTTAATGCGCTCTGCCATGCCCATAGCGTTGGTAAAGTTTACAATAGTGTTGTTTAACTGAACCTGACTGAATATGTCAAGTTTGTTTTCAGCCTTCAGCTTTGCGATGGCTTGAGTATTAAGTTGTAGAAGAGCCAAGGGTTTATTGTTATGCTTCTCTATTGCAAGCAAATCGGGCGCATCCAGGTACTTATGCAAATTCGAAATCGGATCTAGTCCCCTCAACGATTGACCCAGACAGAAGCACCAGGCAATATGTCGGAACGCAATTTTTCGAATTACTTCGTCACTACCTGGCTGAACAAATGATTGCAGTTGGAGGATAAGAGTTCTGCTTTCATTAACAATATTGCCCCATATCTTCCGGGCCTCCCACCAGCGATCGTATGATTGATTTAATTTGAATGACAAGATCACAGAGATGGCAGTACCCAGAAACGCAGGGATTGTAATGGGCATAGGTGGAATCACCTTTTCAAAGGCATTAGTGAGGTAGTACACCACGATACCGATTATTGTCACTACAATAATCTCCGTCTTGACCTTGCGGAAGATGTAGCTTGCCGGAATTCCGTTGTTAAGTAGCATTTTTTCTCCGTTTATCAGGTTAGTACAAAATTAATAATACTTTTTTGAATGATAGTAATACTATTACGCTAAGTACATTTACAATGTTTCACGGATGTTTTACTATATTCGCATTGAAAAGGGACAAACATGGATTTTCAGCTTCATTTTAAAGTCAATGACAAAATATTTCTACGGGATCCAGAGACGAGTGAAGTAGGCAAGCAGATTGTTAAAAAAGCTATTGATCTTATCTATGAGTTGGGATTTGAGCAGTTTACCTTCAAGAAACTCGCAACAGAAATTGCCAGTACGGAGGCCACCGTTTACCGGTATTTTGAGAACAAACATCGGCTACTCCTTTATATATTGAACTGGTACTGGAGTTATATGGAATTCCTGGTCGTGTTCAGGCTTCAGAATATTCGCGACAAAAAGGAAAAGCTTAAACTCATAATTGACTTGCTAACTCACGAGTTACCTGAAAGTTCCGGCCAATTCGATTACAACAAAAAGTTTCTGAACCAAATTGTCATAGCAGAAAGCAGCAAAGTGTATCTGGTGAAAGATGTGGCGGAAATAAACAAGAATGCCGTATTTAAACCCTACAAGGATCTGTGTGCCAAGATCGCAGAAGTTATTTCCGAATATAGTCCCAAATACAAATACCCTAAGTCACTTAGTACAACTTTGATCGAAACATCGCACAACCAACAGTATTTTAGCATCAACCTGCCCAGACTCACCGATGCAACCCCAAAGAACAGAGCAGAATTTACAGGCCAGTTCTTGGAAGATCTGCTGTTCAAATCAATTTCCTAGAAAGGACAGACACCACGAGTTATGAATTACTGGTCCTCCCTTTATGTAATTTTACTGTCGGTAAAACAATGCCTTCCGGATAATGCTTATCCACACAGAAGATAGTAACATAGTAATTGAAATAACGACCAGTGTCAATTGAAATGAAAAATCGTCAACTAATTTGAGGCCTTTTGCAACAGTACAAAGCACCAGGCTGAACTCACCGATCTGTGAAAGCAATCCTCCTGCATACAGACTATTTTTCCATGATTCTTTGAGCACTCTGAATACACAGGCATTGATGAGACTATTTATTCCAAAAATCAAAATCACAAGCACTGTTATTATCCCTGCATGCTCTTTGATAAAAGCTAAATCAAGTTGCAGGCCAATGGATACAAAGAATAGCGAGAGAAAAAATACCCGGAATGGTGCCAATGTATTTCCAAGCCATTTCATGGAATCGTTTTGCGAAACTAAGATACCCGCAAACATCGCTCCCAATGCTGCTGATAGGTTGAGCATACTCGTGATCCATGCAAAGCCAAAGCATAACAGCAATCCTAAAAAAACCTGAAGTTCATGATCGGGATGGAATCGACTTAGCAACGGAAATAATATTTTTCTTTTCAGCACGAGTTTTCGAAGCAATATTCCGAACACCACCATTACCCCCATGCCAATGACTAACTGCCAGGGATTTGATTCACCTTTCGCCAAAAAATTCAAAGTCATGATCATCGGGACAATAAGAAAATCCTGAAGGATCAAGATTCCGGTAGTCAGATAACCAAGGCGAGAATTAATTTCCTTGTTCTTGTGCAAATACTCCAATATGATCGCAGAACTGCTTAAGCTTATTATAAAACTAAATAATACTACTCGGGCTGCTGACCATTCTAACTGATGACCAATAATTGCTATGAAAGCAAAACTGAGTAACAACTGAACGCCAGTGCCTACAATTGAAGTTCGAAAATTTTTCACCAGGGCTGGTACTTCAATCTCAGCCCCGATAAAAAACATTTGCATGATCAAACCCAGTGCACCGATTTGTGCGATTGTATTGGCATCATTAAAGAATCTCAGACCGAATGGTCCTAGTAAAACACCTGCAACAATATAAGCGCTGAAGTAAGGCTGGCGAAAACGTTTCAACGCCCAACTTAATATAAGGATCGTAAGAAGCATTCCAACGATCCCTTTCAGTAAATGTTCTCCGGATTCTAGCAAAGAGCAGGAAATTAATTAGTTCTCACCTGAAAGAAAATCCAAGAGATCTTACCGGTTTTTTAAGGCGAAAGTTTTCTGAAAAATTAAGCCTCTTCTTTACTTGGTTCCAGGCTGTTTTTAATGAATCTGTTCTTAACGTGACGTTTTCCAATCCTTTAACCGGGATGGTTGTGTGAGTACTTGTAGTTCTCATCTTTGGTATTTGGATCGTCAGAAGTCCATCTTTACATTTCGCAGTAATGCGATCTGGGTCCGCATTCAATGGAAGTGGACAAGAATAAGAGACATCACGTAATCCGCTTGATGACAATTTTTCATTGTCAACCGGTAAGGTCGAAGAGATTATTAATGTACTTCCATCGATTTGAATATTCAGGTCCTTCTTATTCAGACCCGGAACTGAAACATTTAGAACGAAGCCGTCATCATCCTCGCGCATCGTTGCTAAATTTAAAAAGGTGCTGTAATTGTATGACATTCTATCGCGGAACAGGGGCATTAACCTTTTGCGCGTTAATGAAGAATGGTGTTGATTGGCGTAAGTTACTGTTCTCATAAAACATGATTTTTACTAGTTTAATGGAAACATTTTATATCAACGATAGTGCGATATGGCACGAAGGAGATCATAAGACCATACCGCGACTATCGCAGATACATGGCGCAGGTAATCCCGGCCATGTATTCAATTATCCTATTGAGATTTGCTTGATCGGTTTCACTTTCGCTTCATCCTTTTTCGGAACGGTGATGTGGAGAATTCCGTCCACATAGCGAGCTGATATTTTATCACCCTCCACTTTGTTTTCGGGAAGAGAAAAGCTACGCTGGAAGTATTGATAGCTGAATTCCCTACGGGTAAAGTTTTCATTGTTCTGGTCCTCCTGCTTTTCTTCACGATTCGAGGAAATGGTCAGAACGTTGTTATCTAGCTCTACCTTAAAATCTTCTCGTTTCATGCCTGGAGCAGCTACTTCGAGAATAAAGTCATCATTTGTTTCACGCACATTCACAGCCGGAAGTGAAAATCCATTGGTTCGATTTGCAAGCGTAGAGTCTGCCCAATCCCTGCTGAAGAAATCTTCAAGTAGCGATGGAAGTGACGGAAACAAATTGCCAGTTTGTCTTACTAAGGTTCTCATAACTTGGTTCTCCTTTCAAAATTTAGTTAAACATTTAATTCAATTTCAATTCTGAAATCGCGATTTCAAAAAAACGCTACTCAAACTGTATGCCGGGCAAAATGGGCACTATAAATCAGCTTTAAAAAACTGTCAAAAATTCAAGGTGTCAGCATTTTTATTTTTAACGGTCCGAATTTATGACATAAGAAATGTCAGCCTGTCATTTTTGAGCGGCCATAATTCAACTAGCTGCGTTTATTTCAATTTTTTAAAAGAGTTGCATAATTCTTGACTGCAAAATTTTGAAGAGTATTAACACGCAAAAGCAATGAAATCACTTTTGAAAAAGGGTGCGCTTTCTGCCAGGCGGGGAGTCACCCAAAAGATCAACTTAGGTTCTTTCAGAACCGCTCGGTTATTATTTTCAATCGTCTTGCTGGCGGGAATGTTACAGTCCTGCAACAATGACACCAAGGGCCAA
>DASXWH010000098.1:0-53372 GCA_036503775.1 Ohtaekwangia sp. | reverse complement strand
TTCTTCTTCAGTTCATCTGCTTTCCTGCGGGCTTCTTCACTTGCCTTCATGGCATCTTCAAGCTTACTCATGAACTTTGATTTCTTTCCACCACCGGCAGCATTCTTTTTCTTATTCTCCTCCATGATAGCCCGGATCTTGTTTTCATCAACATAACGTTTGATGACGGCCTGTTGTACAAAAGTAAGCAGCGTAGATACTGTGTAGTAAAATGTAAGACCCGAGGAGAATGAATTCAGGAAAAAGAAGAACATGATCGGCATGATGTACTGCATGGACTTCATCGGGCCCTGGACAGATGTCATCTGGCTGTTCTGCCAGATGGAAATCAGTGTGGTGATCGTCATCATCAGGGTGAACAAACTGATGTGGCTGCCGACACCAAACGGCATGGCAAACGGAAGCTGCACCAGCGAGTCATACGTTGAAAGATCTTCAGCCCAAAGCAAAGGCTGCTGACGCAGTTCGATACTGGCCGGGAAGAGATAGAACATCGCCAGGATCAGTGGCATCTGCAACAGTACGGGCACACATCCGCTCAACGGATTGACACCAACCTGCTGATACAGCTTCATTTGTTCCTGCTGTACTTTGGCCATATCATCACCTACACGCTCTTTAATTTCATCCAGCTCAGGCTTCAGTACTTTCATTTTCGCCATGCTGAGGTATGACTTGTACGACAGCGGCAACAATACAAGCTTCAATAAAATAGTGAGTATAATGATGATGATACCCAGGTTGCCAATGTGCAGTGTGAGGAAATGGAATACAGGGAAGATCACGAACTTGTTGATCCAGTAAACCGGAGGCCAGCCCAGGTAAACGTTCTTGGCAAATTTGTCCGTTACCTTACCAATGACCTGGTAGTCATTCGGACCAATGTAGAACTTGAAATCAGCTGTTCCATCAGCGAGCGAACTCTTGGGAATCGCCAGCTTAACAGTTGCTGTCTTCACGACTGATGAATCAAGTGTATTGATGACTGTACCAACCTCACCGGAAGGGAAGCTTTTCTTTTTAGCGATAATGGAAGCCAGGAAGAATTTCTCCTTAACGGCAACCCACTTCACCGGAGCAGAAATCAGTTCTGACTCTGACTCTGTTGCTGACAGCTCTTCAAATTCTTCAGCCTCTGTAAAATAGGTCACGGTAGAATTGGTCCGTGCATCCTTCATATCCTTTTCAATCAGCTGAAGCGCATCGGTCCAGAAGAAAGTAAGATTATCACTGTTCAATTGATTCTCGAAACCCTTGCTTACGATCTTATATCCGATCTCATAACCTGAATTCGGAATAGAGTAAATGTGTGAAATACGGGTTCCATCGCCTAAGGATAGTGAATAGGTGACCACCGTGGTATCGCCAGATTTTTTTTGATCTACGGCATAGTAGATATCATTATATAAGTCCAGGTTCTTGCCCTGGTAGGAAGTAGTGAGCTTGAACGAATTGGATTCAGGTGCTATAAGCTTCAGGTACTCATTGTTTTTATGAATGAATTTCTGCTGATAGGATTGAAACTTCTTTAATTCCAGGGCTTCAATTTTTCCACCCTTATTGTTGAAGGTGATCTTTACATCATTTGTTTCGATTACGGTAGAAGATGAGGTACCGGTCATGGCTGATGCCAGGTCACCGAAGTTTTTCTTCAGCACGCTGTCAGGAACAGCAACGGGCTGCGCAGCAACGCTGTCCTTTGCAGGTGATGTTTGTGTGGTGGTTTGTGTTGTCTGGGTATCAGCCGGTTGTGGTTGTGGTGAAAACCAGTAAAAATAAGAGAGTAATAAAACTGCAATCAATGTAAGCCCTATGGCCGAATTCCTATCCATCGTCTTCTTTACTTAAATGAGATTACTTATTCAATGATTTCTTGTGTTCAAGGGAGGCTTCAACAAACTTCACAAACAGAGGGTGTGGGTTTAAGACTGTACTTCTCAGTTCCGGATGGTACTGCACGCCTACAAACCACGGATGGTCTTTCAGTTCAACCACTTCCACCAGGCCTGAATCCGGATTGGTACCCACTGCTTTCAAGCCGGCCTCTTCTATTTGTTCCAGGTACTTGTTGTTGAACTCGTAACGGTGGCGATGCCTTTCTTCGATCACGGATTCTCCGTAAGCCGCATGAGCCTTGCTACCCTTTTTAAGTTTGCATGTATAGGCCCCAAGTCGCATCGTTCCTCCTTTGATGGTAACTTTCTTCTGTTCTTCCATCATGTCAATAACCGGGTATTTGGTTTTGGGGTTAAGCTCAGTAGAGCTGGCATCTAATCCCAGCACGTTACGTGAAAACTCCACTACAGAACACTGCATACCGAGGCAAATGCCAAAGAAAGGAATCTTGTTTTCCCGCACGTAACGTATGGCTTCGATCTTTCCTTCCAGTCCGCGTTCACCAAATCCAGGAGCTACTAAAATTCCATCAAGCCCCTCCAGTACGGTCTTCACGGATTCTTTTGTGATATCTTCAGATGAAATCCATTTTACATTCACCTTACAATCATTCTGTGCACCAGCATGAACGAAGGCTTCCGCAATTGATTTATAAGAGTCAGGAAGGGAAACATATTTACCCACCAATCCAACATGTACTTCGTTGACCGGATTCTTCAGTTTGCTCAGGAACAATTTCCATTGATCCAGATTAGGTTCTTCCTTTGACGTTACCTTAAGCTTGGCAAGTACACGTTCGTCAAGCTTCTCTTTACGCATCAGGATCGGCACATCGTAAATGGTGTCGGCATCCATCGCCTCAATAACAGAATTGATATGCACGTTGCAGAACAACGCCAGCTTCTTCCGGATTTCCGGAGGCAATGGCATTTCGGTGCGGCATACCAGAATGTCCGGTTGAATCCCGGCCTCCAGCAATTCCTTAACCGAATGTTGTGTTGGCTTGGTTTTCAATTCTTTCGCAGCCTTCAGATAGGGGATAAGCGTCAGGTGAATAACGATGGAACTGTTCGGTCCAAGATCCCATTTCACCTGTCTCACGGCTTCAATGAAGGGAAGCGATTCAATATCACCCACACAACCTCCAATTTCAGTAATAATAAAGTCGTACTCACCACTTTCACTGAGACGGAACAGGTTACGCTTTATTTCATCTGTAATATGCGGAATGACCTGAACGGTCTTACCGAGGTATTCACCTTTACGTTCCTTCGTGATTACATTGTTATAGATCCTGCCGGTAGTAATGTTGTTGGCTTGTGAGGTACGAACATTCAGGAAACGTTCGTAGTGGCCCAGGTCAAGGTCTGTTTCAGCCCCGTCATCCGTTACGTAGCACTCCCCGTGTTCATAGGGGTTAAGCGTACCTGGATCTATATTAATGTAGGGGTCAAATTTCTGGATAGTCACCTTGAACCCCCTGGCCTGCAGCAGTTTTGCAAGCGAAGCCGCGATTATACCCTTTCCTAATGATGACGTAACGCCTCCGGTTACAAAAATATACTTGGCAGTAGATGACATAAAAATGATGAAACAGCCTGAATAAACCGGGTGCAAATGTAGTATTTAACTACAAGCTTTAAAGCCTGCCTGTCGGCAGACAGGGTCTAAAGTTTTAAAGCCTGCCTGTCGGCAGACAGGTTAGGTGTTAAAATCGGCAGCCTTAACGATGGGTTAATAGTGAACTTTAAAATGAAGTCGATGTATATTATATTTTGATTTTCAGTTCATTATGTATTGACTAAATCCTGATTATTCCTATTTTCGGGATTTTGAGCCTAACCGAACCTTCAGGAGATGAAGTTTTTTTACCTGATCAGGACTGCAATCCTGGTTTGCCTATTCTGTGTTGTCAGCCGTGAGGCTGTCCTTGCCCAATGCTCCGGGATTACCGGAGGTGTACTTGGAACAAGCCTGGGTCAGAAATGTGCAAATCTGGATCTCTTAGGACCTGGTGCCGAGATCAGAATACAAGCATTGAATGTACCTGTTGGGACCTCCTCGGTTTCTTTCCTGGTTATCTGGGATGACGGAACAACAAACAATACGCTTGCTACGCAGATGACGCCAACGTCATGGGAAGTTCCGAGCCTCTTTCATCATTTTCCAACAACCGGGGCTGAGGTGAAATGCGAATACAACCCAAGGGTTGTTCTCTTTGTCAATGGAACACCGTGTAATACGAACTTCGGATCACCTCCCAAATTCACCCGGTGGAATCTGGACCAGGAAAACTCGGGCACCCTGGCATTGAATGAAACGGTCACGGGAACCAATACTTATTTTGTCTGCCGCGGTTCCGAGACTACCATAACATTCACCGATCAGAGTACATTGAATTGCGTTCCTCCTGAATTCAATGATCCTGATCCGGCAAACCTCAATACATTACAACGCTGGCGAAGGTTTACGTATGGAACCCTGAACACGATAACATCGGCATCCGGTGTGAGGGTTAACGGCACGCTTGTTTCTTCTCCTTTTCAGGATACAGAAGTAACCGACAATCCAACACAGAGTCCATTATCACCTGTAACTACCTTACCTATTACTATTCCTGCCGATGCACAGGTAGGTGAAGAATTTGAGATCACCATGGAATACTGGAATACCTGTAATCCTTTTCCGGGTGGGCCCCCCGCGATTCAAACAGCACGCATTCAGATCATCGACCAGCTTCCATCGCCAACGGCCACGAACAATACCGTGTGTAATGGAACCAATCCCTTACCTGATTTTTCTATTACATTACCGGCAGCATTTGCTGGTGCGCGTGTGAACTGGTTTGCTGACAATAGCAATTCTCCCGGAACCATAATTCCTTTTTCAACAACGTCAAGGTTATCCCCGGCCGCAATCGGCATTAACGGATCTGTTCCCGGAGTATACAGAGTATGGGCGAGCTACAACGGACTGAACAACACACAAAACCAGGCATGTGAAAGTCAGCCTATTCCGGTTACACTAACCATTCGCCCGGAGCAGGTTCCGGTAGCATCCGGAATATCAAAATCCGTTTGCTCGGATGCGCAGGGTGGAAACACGTTTGCTGTAGATCTTTTGGTACTTCAACCGGATATCAGCACGGGTGCTGGTTTGACATACACCTGGTTCACTAACGGAAGTGACTTTGTTAATTCACAGATCCCGGCAGGTCCTGTTAACCTGACCAGTAATGTTCCGGTCTTTGTACGGGTTGAAAATGGCGTGAGCGGATGCTATACCGATGCTCAGGTCAGGTACACCGTCAACCCTACACCGGATATCTCGGCAGCAGCTGTGGTTAAAATGTTACCACCCTTTCATATTTCCTGTAACGGGAGTAATGATGGCCAGATCAATGTTTCTGCACTACATGGTTCAGGACATTTGTTCAGTCGCGATGGGAACAATTATGTTCCTGCTGTCGCTTTCATGAATCTGGGTCCGGGACTCTATACGATCCGAACAAAAAATGCCGAGGGATGCAAAGACTCTGTTGATGTCACCATACTGGAGCCCTCTGCAATTACTGCGCTTACCGGATCAACGGGTGCAAGTTGTTTCAACGCACCCAATCCCGATGGCGCCATCACTGTGAATGCCTCGGGTGGAGCCGGTCAGTTAAAATATTTTCTATTGCAGGATCCGGGCAATATTACCGGAGCTACTACCGGAAACTTTACCGGTTTACGGGCGGGCAACTATACCGTGAGAATAGAAGATGAGAATCATTGTTTGTCGGTAACCCCCGTGATCACGGTGACACAACCACCACAATCCAATGCCTCGTTCTCGCTCATAGGCTCCTCGGCAAAGTGCAGTGGTGAAACATTCACATTTCAATGGCAGGTGGAGGCCAACACAGATTATGTCTGGCGATGGGGTGATGGTGAAGATTCGGTTATCCTGGCCAATGTAGTTACTCCGGGTGTTCAGCAGATCTCGCATGCCTATTTCAGTTTTGATCCCCTCAACAACTCAAACATCAAGGTTTATCTTGAAGCCAGGAATTCATTAGCGGTCTGCGAAGCAGCTATCGGTATGGGTACGGTGACCGTATTTCCAACCATCTTTTTAAACGTCTTTCAGGATAAAACAGAGATCTGCAGCGGAGATGAGGTGAGATTTACCAACCTCACCCATGGAGGTACTACGCATCGCTGGTTCTATCGTACCCTGGGTGGTACAGATGAACTTGACGAGCGGATTTCTTCAACACCTTCTGCTCAACGATTTCAATTTACAAATGCCCCTGCTTCGGGTGATCCGGTTCAGAACCCCTTGATCTATGAGATTGTCTATGAAGTAAGCAATGGCACTTGCTCCACCAGTCGCGTGATGCGTGATACAGTTTATCAGGGTATGACTGCCGGTTTTGATGTTGTATCCATGACGCCTTTCTCGGGTGGGAATGCCCGTGTAAATTTTGCCAATACATCGGATCCGTTAGATGCAGCTTCCTTCCGGTATAACTGGGAATATGGAGAGCAGGCTAATCCGGTACAGGAAGAAAACATTAATCCAGGTCAGGTACGGTATACTTCACATGGTCCCAAGACCATACGCCTGACAGTAACTAACCGTGTGGCGGAAGCAGCAGGGTTACAATGTTCCGTGATTCGGGAAGAGATCATCCAGATTCCATTGCCACCTATCCAGGCTGACTTTGAGTATACACCACAATCTGCATGCTTCCCTTCTGATATTCACATCACAGAAAACAGGGCAACCGGTGATCGGTATGAATGGACACTTTTCCGTAATGGTATAGGTGTCTTTGTTTCGAACGACACGCTTCCAACCTTTTCCATTACCAGTGCAGGTGAATATGTTATCAAATTAAAGACGTGGAATTCACTGTTGGTTTCTCAACGGGATTCGATTGACAATTCGGATCAACCCATTTCCATTTTCAAAACTCCACGGGCCGTATTTCAACCCAGCCAGGAATCCGTATTCACTCCGGATGCCGAAGGCATGACGATGTTCAACTTATCAGAAGGTTCTACTTCATGGTCTTGGGAATTTGGTGACGGAGAAATATCAAACGAGTTTGAACCGCAGCATTTCTATCAGGAGGAGGGAACCTATACCGTGTCATTGGTTTCTTCCTTTGCGCATACGCTATCCTATGATCACGATGATAACGGTGTAGTCGATGAACATGATGTGCTGGTTTGCTCCGATACCATCATGATCGATGTGAAAGCTCTCGAAGGTGGGCGGGTTCGGATCCCGAATGCATTTACACCTAATCCCAGCGGGCCCAACGGTGGAATAGGAGATGGGCAGGGTGACGCGCAACAAAACGATGTGTTCTTACCCCTGATGACAGGTGTTGAAGAGTTTGAGATGCAGGTCTATGATCGGTGGGGTAATCTGGTTTTTGAAAGCAGGAGCACGAATCAGGGATGGGATGGATATGATAAACATGGAAGGTTGCTTCCCGCTGGTGTTTATGTATATAAAATAACAATGCGGTTGTCTGACAGTGAACGGACAACACAGGTGGGTGACATAACATTAATTCGTTAACGCATGATCAATTACATAACCAAAATAACAGGCGCACTGGTGTTGATGATCATGGCTTCGTTAACAGTCTATGGGCAGGACCCACAATTCTCTCAATATTATCAACAGCCCTTGTATCTGAATCCAGGATTTACGGGCATAACACCGCAGCAGCGTATCGCGGTGAATCATCGCATTCAATGGCCAAGTTTGCCGAAGGCGTTTTCAACCTATGCGTTGTCGTACGATATTTTTGTAGATGAATTGAGAAGTGGTTTTGGATTACTGATGACAACGGATAAAATGGGTTCTGCCGGATGGAGAACCACTACAGCCGGGTTGTTATATTCCTACAAGATAAAGCTGACGGATAAGATTGTTTTTTCTCCCGGCCTTTACTTTGGATATGGTTCAAACGGACTTGACCGATCCAAGATCAGGGTAGGTAACGGACTTACCTATGGCGATAACGACAACTATGCACCGGTTGATCCGGCTCTGGATAACATTGGCAATCAATCCTACTTTGATTTTGGATCCGGATTTTTGTTTTACAGCAAATCACTCTGGCTCGGTACATCATTCTCACACATGAATAAACCCAACCTTTCGGTGTTGAATGATGTGAGCAAACTTCCTATGAAGACTACCATTCATGCGGGCGCAAAAATAGACCTGAATGGTGTGCGTGGTGCAAAGCGGGGGCATTACCTGACTCCCTCTGCCATTTACCGGATGCAGGGCGAATCATTCTCCCAACTGGATGTAGGATTGAATTATCACATTGATCCGGTTTCAGTGGGCGCATGGTACAGAGGAAAGCCCTTTGATAAGACCGTGATCAATTCGGTAGCACAAGACGCTATGATCCTTACCCTGGGATTGTATTTTAAGAACGTGTCTTTTGGTTATAGCTATGACTTTACCGTTTCTGATATGGAGACCGCTTCGGGTGGTGCGCATGAAGTTTCGCTTGTGTTCGAATTTTCATCCAAGCCGATAAGCAAAAAGAAAAAGTATAAACTGATTCCGTGCCCCACGTTCAACAGTGTAGAAGGGTTTTGGAATTAATAAATTCCAGATTCCACGTTTCAGGAATCTGGCTCTGAATCTCTAAAAGAATCCCTGACTCTTATGTGAGGCCTCTTCTGAAAGCTTGTCAGCATTTTCTTTTCCGAGGTATTTGTCGATAAGGGAGTGACCAAAATAGATCACGGGAGTGAGGGCTATGGCCACCAGAAACTTGTAGATATAATTGGTGATACCAATAGCGATAATGAGGTCCGTATCAAACGTTCCGTAGAAAGCAATAAACAGTACTACATAACTGTCGATCAGTTGTGATACCAGTGTTGAACCAGTTGCTCTCAGCCAGAGCATTTTGCTTCCGGTAATTTTACGCAGTTTCTGAAACACGTATACATCCGTAAGCTGACCGATAAGAAACGCTACCAGGGAACCGATGATGATACGCTGACTTTGCCCGAAGATCTTGCTGTAAGCGACCTGCATATTAACGATAACATTTCCATCAGCATCCTTGCCGTCTACCCACCAGGCGGCCGGGGGCAATTTTATGGTCAGGAAAACAATCACAAAAGCATAAGCGATCAACGCCATGGTCAGGTAACTGATCTTCTTCACACCCGGTTTGCCGAAGTATTCATTGATCAGGTCGGTGGTAATAAAAACAACAGGCCAGATGATCACACCGGCCGTAAGATCGAAATCCATTGTAAACCCGAGAATATTCAGTTGTGCAGGCTGCAATCCAACCGTGCCTTCCGCTGAGAATATTTTTACTCCGATCATCTCTGCCATCAGGGCATTGGTGATGAATATTCCGGCCAGAACGATGAATAGATTATTTCTTTTCTGTTCGATGGACATGGTAAGGTTTAATGTTCAATGTTTAAGGTTGGTTCGGAATTTTTAAATATGTACACCTACAAGCTGTGAATACTAAACTTTAGACTTTAAACTTTAGACTTTAAACTTAAACTTAGAACGTTAAACTTAAAGCTATTCCTGTAAAGAAAACACTTCACCTTCTACAGCCAGCTGAACATTGGTGAATATTTTTTTAGCTTCGTCAAGCACGGGTGCCAGGTCGCGGTAGCGTGCCGAAAAGTGACCCAGTATTAGTTTACTCACCTGTGCCTTCAGGGCGATGGTCGCTGCCTGCGCTGCTGTGCTGTGTCTGGTTTCATTTGCTTTGGCTTCATCGGCAACAATAAACGTAGCCTCGTGGTATAACAGATCGATGTCTTTTATCTGTTCGATTATCTTTTCATGGAATGACGTATCCGAACAATAGGCGTAGCTTCTGGATTTCCGGGGTGGAAAGGTGAGGCTTTCATTTTTGTGCAATACGTTTCCAAATTCGTCCGTCACATCTTCACCTTTTTTCAGGGCTACAATCTGATTGATCAGTAACCCCGGTGGCAGATTATCCTTATCGATTCGCCTGGGTTTGGGTTTCTCCCGGAACAGAAAACCCGAGCACCGTATCTTATGGTGGAGGGGAATAGTTTCCACCGTTACGGCATCATCTTCAAAAATAACTTTCTGTTCACCTTCTTCCAGCCGGTGAAAAACAATTTTGAATGAAGGCGCGGACTGTGAATACCGGAGTTGCGTGATGATGATCTCGTCCAGCCCGCGGTGACTATACAGGTGAAGATCTGTTGTCCGTTTATGCAGGTGCATAGAGAAGAGCAGACCCATGAGTCCCAGGTAATGATCACCGTGCAGGTGACTGATGAAAATATGATTAATGCGTTGAAACCCGATGTCATACTTCATCAGCTGCATTTGCGCGGCTTCACCGCAGTCCACGAGAAAATAGCGGCTCTGAATTTCAACCAATTGTGCTGATGGATGCCTGCCATACGCAGGCAGGGCTCCGCTGGATCCCAGAATAGTAATATGAAATGACAATCCCCTTTACTTTAAACCACAAAATACAAAGAGCATCATTTTAAAATGATGCCCCTTATGGATTTTTACAGAAATTTCAAGAAAGGTATTTGGCCCATCAGAGCAATGCCAATACAATGGTGCGGATACTCAGGCCAATGATCAGCAATCCAACAAAGATCATGGAGGCTTTTACATTCACACGTTGCGTGATGAGAGCTCCAAGGGGGGCAGCTATAACACCACCCAGGATAAGACCGGTCACAACCTGCCAGCTGTCTACACCAATGAAGATGGTAAAGATCCCGGAGGCTGTGAGGGCTACAAAAAATTCAACGGCATTGACTGTTCCGATGGTAAGCCGTGGATGATTACCACTGCCGATCAATGTTGTTGTAACAATGGGACCCCAGCCGCCACCGCCACAGGCGTCAACAAACCCACCAAAGAGTGCGAGCCAGCCAACCCGTTTAGGTTCTTTGAAGGCTACTCTTTTCCGGAGAGCTTTGATGATGATTACAATGCCCATGATCACCAGGTAAAAAGAAATGTAAGGCTTAATGGCGGAGGCATCAAACGAACTCAGAACATAAGCACCAAGTCCGGCACCTAATGCACCGGGTAAAACCAGTTTCTTCAGGAGTTTTGTGTCTACGTTACCAAAACGCCAGTGTGCAATTCCGGATGCACCTGTAGTGAACACTTCCGAAATGTGAACGCTGGCACTGGCTACTGCGGGAGGAACCCCCGTGCTCATCAGAAAGGTAGTGGAGCTTACGCCATAAGCCATGCCGAGGGCACCATCAATCATCTGGGCGGCAAAGCCGGCAATGGTGAACAGGAAAAACTGCGTGGTGAAGAAGTTGCCGAATGCCGAAACAGAATCTTCACTTCCTGCAAAGGGAAACAATTCCAGAACAAATAAAATGAGAAGCGCCAGGGTTAAAAGGCTACCAGCGACAATAAAGTACCAGCGTGCTACGGATCGTAAAGAGATTGTATTCGTTTGCATAGTCAAAATTCGTGTTCAGCCCCTCCGGTCGGATGGCAAATATATATTATATCTATAATATCTGTAGAGTTTTAGGATATTATTCGCCCTATTTAACAATTCAATAACTATTCCTAATGGTTGTCAGCCTAGAAAAAAGGGTGTTATGGCGAGTGCTCAATATGATGCCAATTAAAAAAGGGAAGCAGTGTGTGCTGATTCCCTTTTTTAGTATAGGTAGATAGTGGAGATTATTCTCCGCTCTTCAGATCTTTTTCGATTTCATGCATGTAAACCGTATCGATCGCTTCTTCCACAGTAGGGAGTATGTTCAACACACTATCGAGTTGAGAAATTTTGATAAGCTTCATGGTGTGTTCTGAAAGGCAAGCCAGTACAAATATTCCGCCTTCTTCCTGAACAATGCGATTACCCACGAGTAATGCGCTTAATCCGGAAGAATCGGTGTACTTAACATCGGAAAGATCGAGGATGATATTTCTTACACCTTCAGCATGAAGCGTTATGAGTTCAGACTTAAGGCCTGGTGCCACGCTGGAATCCAGCTTATCCTCATGTAATTTCAGCAGGCAGTACTTCTCTTGTTTGTCAATGGTATACTTCATAAAAGATGTTTTCGCGTTCAGATTTTCTGAGTTTCGAAGTTAACGGAATTTATTGAATTCAGGATGCTTTGCTCTATTCTTTGGGTCAGGTCGCTGTAGTTAACAGCCGGGAGGGATTCACCGCGCACCTGCTGATAAAGTTCCTTGTACCGGGCTGAAATGGATTCAACAATGGCCTTCGTCATTTCGGGTACACGTTGCCCGTCCTTACCCTGAAACCCATTCTCGATAAGCCATTGACGTACAAATTCTTTCGATAATTGTTTTTGTGGCTCTCCCGCTTTCTGACGGGCTTCATATCCTTCCTTATAAAAGTATCGGGATGAATCAGGGGTGTGAACTTCATCAATCAGGTAGATCGTTCCGTTGTGCTTGCCAAATTCATACTTGGTATCCACCAGAATGAGACCGCGTTCTGCCGCGAGTTCGGTTCCTTTAGCAAAGAGCTTAAACGTGTATTTTTCTAATGTTGAATAGTCCGACTCACTGACAATACCCCGTTTGAGAATATCTTCCCTGGAAATATCTTCATCGTGCCCCACATGCGCTTTGGTAGTAGGAGTGATAATAGGTTGGGGAAGTTTATCATTCTCTTTCAGTCCTTCCGGAAGCGCCACACCACAAACGGTTCGTTTACCGGCACGATATTCACGCCAGGCATGTCCGGCCAGGTATCCCCGTACCACCATTTCAACTGCGAAGGGTTCACATTTGAAACCGATGGTGACATTCGGATCGGGTGTAGCCAGCACCCAGTTAGGAACAAGCTCCTTTGTTGCGTTAAGATTAAACGCAGCGATCTGATTCAGTACGCGACCTTTATCCGGAATAGCTTTAGGAAGAACCACATCAAAGGCCGATATCCGGTCAGAGGCAACCATGGCCATTTTATCACCGAAATAGTAAACGTCACGTACTTTTCCCCTGTAAAAGCCGGTTTGACCCGGGAACTTGAAGTTGGTTTCTTTGATGGCTTCCATTAGTGCTTTTCCTCCCGGGTTTCTACCAGGTTTCCGGCCCTAAAAATAAGCGTTCTCAACAAATTTCCCTGTGGATCGAATTCTTTCCATTCCTTATGTTTTTTGTCAGCAGCATATTCACCCTGTTCCTTCACTTTTCCATCCGGGTACCAGAATGTATAGAATCCATGTTTGCGATTGGAACGGTATTCTGTCAGGGATTCAACCGCCCCGGTTTCATAATAAGTTTTTGTTGGCCCCGTAAGCAGATTGGCTTTCAGGGTTTCTTCCTGTTTGATCTTACCGTCAGGGAAGTAGGTATACCGGATTCCGCTCAGCCTGCCAGCCTCATAGGTTTCTTTACGGGTTGGGATTTTGCTTCCCGGTGTATAGAATACCCAAAGGCCGTGCGGAATGTTGTTCCGCATTCTTTTCTCTGAAAGCAACTGCTGGCCTTCATTGTACTCCTCAATAACAGCATCTATTCCGTTGGCAGATACCTGTTCTTTTAACTTGATTTTGCCGGAGGTAAAGTAATCGTAATTCGTTCCCGTCTTCTTTCCCTCTTTATAGTTGTAGCGGTGCTGAACTACCCCGTCTGCATAGTATCCCATGTTCTCACCATGCATTTTACCATGCTGAAAACTTCCTTCGAGCACGAGGTGCCCTTCACGGTCATAGCTTTTATATTTTCCATTTTTTGAGCCCTCTTCCATGGTGGAGGCTGTTTCAAGCTGACCATTGGTGAAGTAGGTTTTGTAAAAACCGGTAAGTATTCCATCGCGATAATTCGCTTCGGATTCTACTTTTCCGTCTTCATAAAAAGTACGGGTAATGCCATTGGGTTTTCCCTTCTGATAGCTGATCTCTTTTTTGATTTTTCCGGACGAGTAATATTCTTTTACCAGACCATCCGGTTTTCCTTTGACAAAGTAGCTTTGACCTCTGAGGCTGCCATTATCAAAATAGAGTTGAATGCTGTCCGTGAGTTTGTCGTTTTGATAATACGCTTTCTGAACGGGGATACCTTCATCATTGTATACTTCTACCGGCCCGTGACGAAGGCCGTGCACGAAATTTAATTTACGGGCAGGCTTTCCGTTTTCATGAAATTCTGTGAAGGTGCCGGATTTTTCTCCGTCATCGAAATTACCTTCCACCATGACGTTTCCATTCTCATAGTAGCGAAGGTATTTGCCGATCATTCGTTCATTATCATCTTTGGAGACCGTATAAACTTCCTGCACATGTTTTTTCTGAGGATCGTAATAGGTACGTACTTCTTTTTGTGCAAAGAGTGAATGAGCTGAAAACAGAATAAGAAAAAGATTGAATGCGATCTTCATAGTCCAGGATTCTGGCCGAAAAATAAAGAGAGTCCCGGCAATAACGCAAGATGGACATGATTCTTGTATAGTCGGCAGAAAATTGATGTTGTTTCCGGAAAGGAACTCAGGTAAGCATTTGAATCAGCGGAAATAGAAAGGCAATATTTTATCAGGCCGAAACGTATCTGCTTACCTAGATTCGGGCGTCCATTATGCATCAGGTTCCTACTTATGGCGAATTGAAGTCCATGGCGAAGCGCTAGTCACGATCATAAGAGGAGAGATCCTGTCTGAAAAAAATGAGCACTACCTGAATTGTATAAACGGTTATCAGGTAGTGCTTTTCTTTCAAGAATTAAATCGTTTCAATCACAATAGCCGAAGCACCGCCACCACCATTACAGATACCAGCAACACCTAGATTTGAATTGTTTTGCTTCAGTACGTTGATCAGTGTGGTAACAATACGCGAACCCGAGGAACCAAGCGGATGTCCTAATGCCACAGCGCCTCCGTTTACATTTACTTTTGAGGGATCAAGGCCAAGCTTGATGTTATTGGCAATGGCCACAGCCGAGAATGCTTCGTTGATCTCGTAGTATCCAACATCCTTACTGTTGATGCCGGCCTGTTTGATGGCTTTTGGAATAGCGAGTGATGGGGTAGTGGTAAACCACATCGGGTCCTGCGCGGCATCGGCAAAGCCGCGAATCTTAGCGATAGGTTTCAGTCCCAGTTCTTTTGCTTTCGCTGCGCTTACCAATACCAACGCAGAAGCGCCATCATTGAGTGTTGATGCGTTGGCAGCAGTAACTGTTCCTTCTTTGGTGAAGGCAGGTTTAAGCCCGGGTATTTTGTCAAAGCTTACGTTCTTATATTCTTCATCTTCGGCAAATAAGGTAACATTACCTTTGCGGTCTTTGATTTCTACCGGCACCACTTCATCCCTGAATTTTCCGGAGGCCCATGCTGCTGCGGATAGTTTATAGGAATTGATAGCATAGTTATCCTGGTCCTGGCGTGAGATATTCATTTCCTTAGCGGTATTATCAGCACATACACCCATAGCACAGTGATTGTATACATCCATGAGACCATCATGTTGCAAGCCATCGATCAATTCACTATTTCCATATTTGTAACCATAACGTGCCTTCATCAGGTAGTAGGGAATATTGCTCATGCTCTCCATTCCACCAGCCACGACAATATCATTTTGTCCCAGCATAATGGATTGGGCTCCCAGCATGATGGCTTTCATTCCTGAAGCACATACCTTGTTGACAAGTGTACAGGGAATTTCAAATCCTAATCCGGCAGCAGCCGCAACCTGCGTCACTGGAGCCTGTCCGAGCCCGGATGAGATCACGTTACCCATAAATAATTCATGAATCAGTTTGGGGTCGATTCCGGCTTTTGCTACAGCACCCTTCACAGCAACAGCACCTAAGGCCGTAGCAGACAACGATGATAGGCTGCCACCAAAACTTCCAATAGGCGTTCTGACAGCCGAGATAATGTATACTTCTTGCATGGTTAATGAGTTTAACGTTTAAAGTTTGACGTTTAAAGTTTAAGGAGCAAATCTGAAAGACTACATTAAATCTTAGACTTTAAACTTGGAACTTTACCAATCCGGTTTACCCTTATCTCTCGGCTTCGTTGCCTTGCGCTTGTTTTGCTGGAGGTATTGTTTCTCCTGGTTTTTCATGGCTTCCAGGATCATCTGCGCTTTTTCGGGACTGATCTTCATCTCTTTCAGCTTTTCAGAAACCTGAGGTGGAATATCTTTTTTGTCCTGATTCTCTTTATCCTCATTTTCTTTTTTGTCCTGTTGCTGCTGCTGTTCTTTTTGCTGCTGTTCCTTTTTGTCTTTCGCTTCCTGTTCCTTCTGCTGGTCTTTTTGCTGTTGGTCTTTCTGATCCTGCTGATCCTTGTTTTGCTGATCTTTTTGTTGTTGCTGTTGATCTTTCTTTTCCTGCTCTTTTTGCTGCTGATCTTTGTTTTGCTGATCCTTGTTCTGCTGCTGATCTTTATTTTGCTGGTCTTTGTTCTGTTGATCCTTATTCTGTTGCTGATCTTTTTGTTGTTGCTCCTGCTTTTTCTTCTCTTCCATTTTTTTCTTCAGCATCTCATAGTCGTAGCGTGCACTTCCGTTCAGCGGATCTGCTTTAATGGCTTGTTTAAAATTGTTCAAGGCTTCTTCCAGTTTCCCGAGTTGGTGATTCATGATGCCAATCTGTTGATGTGCCCGTGAGCGGATCTCCTGGTTAGCACTACCCGTCAGGGATTGATAAGAGGAAAATGCATTGGAAGTGTCTTTCAGGTGGAAATAGGAATTGGCCAGGTTAAGGGTGATCTCATCTTCCCTCACCTGTAGGGAGTCGATCAGATAGCGGTATCGGGCAACAGCCGTTTTATAATCTGCAGAAGTATACGCTTCGCGCGCTTCCTTTTTCACACGGTTGATCTTTCCGATCTTCAGGGGATCGGTCATGGTGATCAGCAGCAATATGGATACGATCAGGTATTTCATATCCGCAGTGTGGGAATATTAATCAGTACATCTAAAACCAGTAAAACCAGTCCGGCTATAAGAAAGAAGAAATACTTGTTTGCTGTAACATCTACAAACCGTGCATCCCGGAGTTCGCCTTCAATTTTACTGATCGTGTTTATCAAACGCGTTACATCATTCTGACTCTCATTGATCTCAAAATATTGTCCGCCTGTTTTCGTAGCTAAAGAACGCAGCGCACTGGAATTTAGTTTGGTGGTCACCGTGTTTCCCTGGCGGTCTGTTTTTAATCCGCGGCTGGCATAGATATTCCCGCCTTTTTCAGTTCCAACACCAAGGGTGAATAGCTTGATATCATTATTCTCGATATCCCTAACCACCGTTTCAGTCTCTTCACCAAAATCCTCTCCATCACTGATCAGAATAATCACTTTCGATTTGGATTGGGTAGGAGGGCCATCTGATTTTTCATTGAGTTTTTTCAACGCCAGTTTTAAAGGAGGAGCAAAGTCCGTTCCGCTGGGCGGTACAAGACCTGAACTCATCGTATCGATAAACAGGTTCAGTGCTTTCTGGTCGTAGGTCAGCGGACATTGCATAAACGCCTCTGACGAAAAGATAATGATACCGATACGATCTGAGTTGAATGATTCAACCACTTTCTTCATTTCAAACTTGATCTTCTCCAGCCGGGTTGGCTGAATGTCAAAAGCATCCATTGATTTGGAAAGGTCCACGCAGATCATAATGTCCTTGCCAACGGATTTCACTTCTTTCCGGGAGCCTCCGAAGGAAGGACCTAAAAGAGCGATTATAAAAAGAGCGAAGTACAGGGTACGAAAAAAGAGCTTGATAAAGACATTGGCAAAGGGAGTATTTAACCGTTTACCGATCCGGATCACCCGGATCAGATAGAAAATATATCCTACCACGAACAACGTGATAAACACGATCTCAACAACACCAAATTCACGATACCAGAGCACAGTTCTTTCAATTATCAATCAGCAATTAACACTTTGGAATGTACTTGTGCAAGGCTGATCAGGTGAATGGTATAGGTATAAACCTTGAGCCCGTCAGGAGTTACCAGAAAACAAAAAGCCGGTACAGCATTTCTGCACCGGTTTCGGGTTATCATTTACGCATGTCTAGAGGTGAAATTTTATTCCCAGTTGAATACCGATGGATCCCATCGGGAAAGTGGGGCGTACTACGGGGTCACCTTCTTCATTCACCAGCGTTTGTTCTTTTTCATAGTCAATCTCTTTGATGTCCGGATCAACCTGGTCCATAACATCCTGGCCGTTTACTTCATAGGCTGTGATCTCTCTTTTCTTTGGTCCGTATGACATGGTGATGAAATCCACTTCGGCACAGAACTGCATCTTTTCCGATAGGGCATACTGAATACCTACGGCTCCTTTAAAGCCAAAGCTGATGTTGCCTGAATATTTATATTCAATTTTCTCGGTATAGTTGTTATAGGTATTGCTGGAACTTTCTTCTCCCTTCAGGGTAGTGACTGAAATCATTGGGCCGACCCGCGCAATGGGCACAATCTTTCCGGTGCCCCCTCCGGTAAAGGTCAGGGACGGAGTGAACTGAATGGCGGAGGATTTGTATTCGTTCTTGTTCAGCGACTCATATCCGCTGTAGACGCTTTTGCTCTCGGAGGTGTATTGTTTGCCGGACAGATAACCTAATTCAACATCAAACCCCAGGATACCGCTCAGCTCACCGCCAAATCCTACCCGACCGGATACACCGCTTCCATAACTTCCATAGACACCTTTAAAAGTCGTAGTATACTGCCCCTGGTCATTGGATGTATAGATTTCTTCTGTATCAAGTTGTTGTGCACCCATGGGCAGGTTATAGCCGACACTTGCCCGTACATACAACTGGGCATAGGCAGCGGAAATTCCGGTCATGAGGAATGCAATCAATAATAGTCTTTTCATAGTGTGTTTTGTTTTAAAGCCAAAAATGGACAGCCTTAAAATTACTATGAAAAGAAGAATCATAAACCCCATGATAATGGAGTATGATAAATTAACAAATTGAAACGGTATCCTAAACTCCCTGATGCAGACTTTCGATCTTCTTCCGCAGCGCTGACGATGCAGCAACTAATGGCAGCCTGACATGCGGTCCGCAAATGCCAAGCTGGGAGAGAACATACTTTACGCCCACCGGATTACCTTCTTCATACATCGGTCCGTTGATCTCCAGCAGTTTGAATTGTTCCTGGTGTGCTTTGACCATATTTCCGGCCTGCGCATGTTCTTTGATTTTCCGGAAGATAACTGGATAGGTATTGGCAAGCACAGAGATAATACCCTTTCCGCCAAAGGCATAGAACGGTGCAGTAAGCATATCATCACCGGAGATGACAGCAAAATCTTTTGGTGCAAGCTTCTGGATCTTCATGCACTGCTCCAGGTTCCCGGAGGCTTCTTTTATACCAACGATGTTGGGATGCTTAGCCAGCCGGAGGGTAGTCTCTGCAGTCATGTTTGATCCGGTTCGTCCTGGGATATTGTATAAAATGACCGGTACTGGTGATGCATCTGCGATCCTTTCAAAATGCTGAGAGATACCTTCCTGTGAAGGCTTGTTATAATACGGGCTTACGGAAAGTATAGCGTCAACACCTTTCAGATCAGTCTCGTGAATGGTATCAATAATTTCCTGTGTGTTGTTTCCGCCAATGCCATATACAATCGGAAGCTTTTTGGTATTGTTTGCTTTTACGAACTGAAGTACCTCTTTCTTTTCTTCAGGCGAAAGGGTAGGTGATTCACCTGTAGTTCCCATCACTACATAATAATCCACACCTTTTGCGGTGTGGTTTAACAGTTTCTTCAGGGCTTTATAATCGATTTCGAGAGATTCGGTAAACGGAGTTACTAAGGCTACTCCAGTTCCGTAGAATTTTTTCATTACTATTAGTTTAAAATCTAAGCCTGCCTGCCCGCAGGCAGGGTTTAAAGCTTAAGGTTCTTGTCTAAAGAAGATTACTTTAAACGTTAAACCTCAAACGTTAAATTATTTGAGTTGGGTTGAATACTTATACATTCCGTCTACTAACGCCTGATTGTTCGCAACCCCTTCGATCATCAGATCGAGGTATTGTTGTCCTTCATCAAAGAACTTTCCAACCCGGCACTTCGCTTTGCTTCTGGCCAGCAAATGTAATACGAGTACGTTAGGAGTTAAGTCGATGTAGTATAAAAAATCGAAGGGTGCGTCAGCAAACTGAAGGGCATGAGAGGAGGTTAGGTTGCCCCAGAACGTGAGATCCTTTTCTGTAAAGAAGTCGAATTTGAATTCATAGTTTTCATGCTTGGCCGGGAGGTACTCCAGTACCTGAACCATCTTGCCATCCAGCTCCAGCTTTTTGATGAATTCCTTCACCACAAAATGCTTCTGCTTGTCTTCCACCGAGAAGATGACACCTACGGTTTTAGATTGCTTGTAGGGTAAATTCGCTCGTAAACCTTTGTTTTTCTTAAGGAACGAATTTGTCTTGATTTTCAGGAAGTTAAGCTTCATCTATAAAGTTATAATGCATGACCGTTCAGTAGCTTTTCAAAGTCCTCTTCCGAGATGATTTTCACCCCCAGCTTCTCTGCTTTCTCCCGCTTTGAAGGCCCCATATTATCACCTGCCAGCAAATAATCCAACTTTCCGGAAACTCCAGACAGCACCCGCCCACCGTTTTGAAGGATGATATCCTGTAACTGATCACGTTCATACTTCTGGAAAACCCCCGAGATCACGAATGATTTATTGCCTAATACTTCGCTCACTTTCTCCGGTTCTTTAGCGGTGCTCTCCAATTGCAGGCCTGCTCTTCTGAGGCGCTCAACTTCCCTCAGGTTCTCCGGATTCTGAAAGAACTGGTAAACACTTTCTGCGATTTTTCCACCAACTTCGGGTGCGGCCAGCAGATCGTCAACGGATGCTTTGGCAATCCGGTCGATGGTCTTAAAGTAACGTGCCAGTTTCTCTGCCACAGTCTTTCCTACATACCGGATACCGATGGCAAAGAGCACACTTTCAAAAGGAGTCTTCCTGGATTCGTCAATTCCATCCAGCAGGTTCTTCGCTGATTTTTCCTTGAAGCCTTCCAGCCGGAACAGATCCTCTTTTTTTAGATCAAACAAGTCGGCCGGACTCTTCACCAGGTTGAGTTCATAAAGAGCCTCGATTGTTTTTTCACCCAGCGAATCAATATCCATGGCCTTGCGCTGAATGAAGTGCTCAATACGGCCTTTGATCTGCGGGGGACAACCATTGATATTCGGACAATAATGTGCAGCCTCACCTTCAACCCGAACCAGTTTTGTTCCGCATACCGGGCACGTGCTGATATATTGAATGGAGAATGTTCCTTTCTTTCGTTTATCGAGATCAACGCCCGTCACTTTCGGAATGATCTCACCGCCTTTTTCTACAAAGACAAAATCACCAATGTGCAGATCGAGCCTGGCAATTTCATTGGCGTTGTGCAGTGATGCTCTTTTTACGGTAGTGCCCGCGAGGAATACCGGTTCAAGTTCAGCTACAGGTGTAACTGCGCCTGTTCTCCCTACCTGATAGGTAACGCCATTGAGTCGGGTGCTTATGCTTTGTGCTTTATACTTATACGATATCGCCCACCGCGGACTCTTGGCAGTGAAGCCAAGCTGTTGTTGTTGTTCAATGCTATTGACCTTGATCACCACACCATCGGTTTCCAGCGGAAGCTCCTGGCGTTTGGTCTCCCACTCATTGATATAGTTTAAAACCTCCTGGATGTTTTTACACTTCCGGTAGGTTGGTGAAACCTGAAAGCCCCAAGACTCGAGTTTCTGAATACCTTCTTCGTGAGATTCTGAACCCGTATCGCCTAACAAATAGTATGCAAAGCAATCCAGCTTACGTTTAGCTACCTCTGTAGAGTCCTGCATCTTCACCGTGCCGGAAGCGGTGTTGCGTGCATTGGCATAACGTTCTTCACCAATGTCTTCACGTTCCTTGTTTAGTTGAATGAAAACGTCCTTGGGTAGAAATACTTCACCACGCACTTCAAAGGAAGCCGGGATGTTCTTGCCTTTTACCTTCAGCGGAATACACCGTATCGTTTTTACATTGTTCGTTACCACATCACCCCGTACACCGTCACCGCGGGTGACACCTCTCACCAGGATTCCGTTTTCGTAAATCAGACTGATCGAGACACCATCGAACTTTAGCTCACAGAAATATTCGTACGATTCACCGTCAAGCCCTTTTGCCACACGACCATCAAAATCTTCCAGCTCCTGCTGGCTGTAGGTATTGCCCAGCGAAAGCATAGGGTATTTGTGCGCGGCCGATTCAAATTCTTTAGTGATCGTTCCGCCAACCCGCTGGGTAGGAGAGTCGGGTTGTTTGAACTGCGGAAACTCTTCTTCCAGTTTGATCAGTTTCTGCAACAGCTGATCAAATTCATAATCTGATATTTCTGTCTTGCTTTTCTGATAGTACAGATCATTGTGGTAGCTGATCTTTTCTGAAAGAGACTGTATTTCTTTTTTTGCCTGTTCCGCGGTCATGGGATAAAGTTAAGCAGAAAGTGTAAAGCGTAAAGCAGAAGGCAGAAAGCCTTTAGCTTTACGCTTTCTGCTTTACGCTATTTCGTAGGATCCGTATAAGCCGAAGTGCCCTGCCTGAGATCAAACCGGTTGTTCTTTCTTTCAATGTCAGCGAGACCCATCGATGGATCAATCTCCACAGCAGAAATTTCACTGATCCTGCGGTTGACTTTCACGGTGTAGGAAGGGTTTACCCATCGCCATGGTTCAGCATCGGTTCGCTTCAAGCGTTTATCGTCCGGTTTGCTGCCCAGCATTTCATTTAAGGGAATATAGATCAATTCCTGGCTTCCATCGGTATACGTAATCACCAGATCTATCGGCATGGGAAATTCTCCGATACGTTCCAACGTTACAAAGGATGCACCGTCTTTCTCCAATACATTTTTTACTCCATAATCTATTTTCTTATTCGTATTGATGATATAGCTTAGGTACCATTTCAGTTGCATGCCGGAAACTTTTTCCATTACGCGGATGAAGTCATTTGGCTCGGGGTGTCTGAATTTCCAGGTGTTATAGTATTGACGTAATGCCTTGTAAAAATTCTCCGTACCCATGATGTACTTCAGTTGTTCCAGAACCACACATCCCAATCCGTAGGATTGAACAGAGTATGCACGGTTGGTGCTGAAGTGATCGGAGTGTTGATTGCCGGGCTCCGCGTAGATGCTCTTCAGTAAAGCGAAGTAGGCATTATAACTTCCGGCATGTGAATTTTCCTGTGCCGGAAAGAGAATGGCCATGGATTCCTGGCTCGCGAAATCAGCAAACCCTTCATCCATCCAGGCATAGATTGCTTCGTTGGAGGCAAGCGCAGCCTGATACCAGCTGTGCGCCACTTCATGTGCCATGGTGCCGGCCAGACTTCCAAATGATTTTTCTCCGGTGATCAATGTGCACATGGGATACTCCATTCCGCCATCACCACCCTGTATCACCGAATAGGTATCATAGGGATATTTGCCAAAGGTTTTATTCATGAACTCAAAATGCCGCGATGTATAGTCCGGAAGTTTAGCCCAGTTGTCTGCAGTCTTGTCATTTTTCTGATAGAAGAAATGAACTTCAGGCCCGTTGGGTACCTGTATTTTTTCATGCGTGTAGTCAGGGTCAGCTGCCCAGGCAAAGTCGATTACATTTTTGGCGATGAAGTGCCATGTGAGGTCACCATCCGGACGTTTTACTGCTGTACCTGGCTTCTCGTAACCATAACCCACTTTGTCTGCATTCTGAAGTTTCCCCGTGCCACCAACAACGTAGGTCGGGTCGAGTGTGATCTTTACATCAAAGTCGCCCCACACCGCATGGAATTCACGAGCCACATACTGATAGGCGTGCCATCCCTGGTGGTCATATTCCGCCAGCATGGGATACCACTGTGTCATGGAGTAGGCGATACCTTCTTTACTGTTTCTTCCTGAACGCCTGATCTGAATAGGTACCTGTGATTCGTAAGCCATATCGAAAACCGTCTTTGTATTCGGAAGCAATGGTTTAGCAAGGGTTACTTCGAGAAGCGTTCCATTCACTTTGTACGTAGTAACTTTTCCATCCTGATTCAGACTCTGAATGTGTTGATAGCCGATCTCGTTATCACTGAGTTTTGAAATGCGGTCACCCACACGTGGATCAGGGTCCATGAGATTCCGTGAACGTACGTCCATCATGCTTCCCGGTTGAAAGGCATTGAAGTAAAGATGATAGTAAACTTTGCGAAGGGTATCTTTTGAATTGTTGTAGTAGGTGAGCTTTTGCTTGCCGGCTATTTTGTGTGTTTTTACATCGAGGCGGATATCCATTTGATATTCCACCCGCTGCTGCCAGCGATAGTCCTGCGCCTGTGCTGACAGCAACGCGAATGTGAGAAACACCACACCCGTGAATTTGATCTTTGCCATGAAATTTGGTTTATGAGTTATTCCCCAGCAAAATATCCAAAGCCCTGAACATTACAAACGGGATTTACAGAGCTAAAGTGTAATGCAGCAGGAGGGGTTAATTTCCCTGGAGGGGTTGTTCCTGAGAACGATCTTGCATTTGCCCTCTTCGTTCCTGCCTGCGCTGTATCTGATTAATGATCATTTGACGGAATCGCTTTTCAGCTTCGGGCAGGATCTTCAGCTTTTGTGCGGAGATCACGTTTAGCAATCGGCCCGAATAGTCTTTCTCCAGGTCAAGTTCCTGCTGTTTTATTTTGAAGCCGAGTTCCACCAGTTCCTTGTCATTTTCATCAGCGGTTTTCTTCGGATCGGGATTCAGTTTGCGGTCTCTGTATTCCAGTTTCAGTGCTCTGCGTTTTTCAAGGAATTCGTTGTATACCGGCCAGAACTTTTCCGCTTCTTCCGGAGTGAGGCTGAGCTGATCGGTGATATAGGCCACATGCGCTGCCCGTATCCTGCTTCTGACGTGAGGGTCCTGTGCCTGCGGCAGGTCATCATCCTGAGCCCATGCCGGAAGTGAGGTAATGATGAGGAGAAATATTTTCAGGAACGTTTTCATAGATTATAAGTCAAGGTCGTCAGCAATATCTTCAAGATCTTGGTCACCCAGATCAAATACAGCGTCTTCAATTTGTTCGGCATCCAGTTGGTCTAAGGTTACTTCATCCAGGAGTTCATCCGTTGAGATATCCGTTTCATCCAGGTAGGCAACTAGGTCTTGTGTTTCAATAGACGTCAGTATGCTTTCCGCAGAATCGGCCGGCTCCGGTTTGAAGAACAGTATGACTGCAATAACGACAACGGCCAGGGAAGGTATGCCATATTGGAGCACGGTACGGAATACCGGTATGGCATGCCGGTCTTTGTCAGCAGCAATGCGCGACTGGATCACACCGGGGAGTTTATCGAAGTAATCATCCGGAACCTTAAAAATCTCCTTTTTCGGTATGTCTTCCAGCTTTTTCATTTTGATGTTTGACCGATTAAGTTGTTCAAAGTTTAATTATTGTGTTAAATAATCTTCAATTTTCTTCACCGCATGGTGGTAACTCGCTTTAAGCGCGCCCACGCTGGTGCCGGTGATTTCTGCGATCTCTTCGTAGGAAAGGTCGTCATAGTATTTCATGTTGAAAACCACCCGCTGTTTGTCTGGAAGTTTAAGCAACGCCTTTTGCAGTTTAAGCTGAATCTCATCTCCGGAAACGTGTGGTGAGTTGTCCAGTTTGGAAGTCAGCTCCCTGCCGACATCACCTATCGGCAAAAAGAACCTGCGCTTTTTACGTTGCAAAAAATTAAGGCATTCGTTGGTGGCGATGCGATAGATCCAGGTATAGAGGAGGGAGTCTTCGCGAAAGTTTTCTATACTTTTGTGGATCTTGATGAATACCTCCTGTGTGATGTCGTCAGCATCTTCATGGTCTATTACCATTTTCCGAACATGTCCGTAAACACGTTGCTGGTAAGCCCGTACCAACAGGTTGAAACCATAGTTTCGGGTTTCCGGATTTTTGATTTTGCTTAAGAGCTCGTGGTCTTCCAAGGAAGGCGCTGTCAATTTCGGAAGTTAGACAAAAGAAAAGGGTTCAGGTTTAATGTCTGGAATTTAAAGTTTAAGGTTAGGCTGTTTCACCTGATGGTTAGTTCCGGTGACGGGCAACCGGTAACTAATTTTCGTTGACGCAAGCTGCCCTGCATAATGTCGGATTTATCCTGTTTTAGGAAGAAAGGTATATTCACCTTTGTTACAGAATTTCAAACAATCATTTATGCACGCTGCACCTTCCGAAGATCACACTCAAAAAGCCGGAACCAAAGAATGGATCGGGCTGGCCGTTATCGCATTGCCCTGTCTGTTATATGCCATGGATCTTACCGTTTTGAATCTGGCCATACCTACTATCAGTGAAGATCTCAAGCCCAGCAGCTCGCAATTGCTTTGGATCGTTGATATCTATGGATTTATGGTGGCGGGTATGCTCATTACCATGGGAAACCTGGGTGATCGCATTGGGCGGAGACGTTTGTTATTAATTGGTGCAGGCGCTTTTGGTACGGCTTCTGTGCTGGCCGCTTTCTCCACGACTGCTGAAATGCTGATCTTCAATCGTGCGTTGCTGGGAATTGCCGGAGCTACCGTGGCACCATCAACCTTATCGCTTATCCGCAATATGTTTCATGATGAAAAGCAACGGACGTTTGCGATCGGCATTTGGATCACCAGTTATTCCGTTGGTGGTGCTATTGGCCCGCTGGTGGGTGGATTACTGCTTCAGTATTTCTGGTGGGGATCGGTGTTCCTTGCAAATGTACCGGTGATGATCCTGCTGCTGATTGTGGCTCCGAAATTTCTTCCGGAATTTAAAGATCCGGCCGCGGGACGTATTGACCTGGTGAGTGCATTGTTATCGCTGTCGTGTGTGCTGCTGATTATTCTTGGTCTTAAACTGATCGCAGAGGATGGCGTGCATGTCTTTCCATTGATAGCGATTGTGATCGGATCATTCATTGGATACATTTTTATTCAGCGACAAAAGAAACTGGCTGATCCGCTTCTGGATCTCAACCTGTTCAGGGGCTCGTCTTCCTTTGGAATTTTGTTAAGTATGAACTTACTGGCTGTGTTCACCACATTCGGATGTTATGTTTTTATATCTCAGTACTTACAACTGGTGCTTGGATTATCTCCATTGGTAGCCGGACTCTGGACGCTTCCATGGTCTGTTGGTTTTATTGTCGGGTCGATGTTAACACCGAAGCTGGCCAATCGTTTCCGCAAGACAACAGTCATGGCCGGTGGACTGATCCTCGCTGCACTGGGTTTTGTTGTGCTGGCAAAAGCGGATGCCTGGGGACTTGTTTCGATTGTCGGGAGTTCAATCTTGTTTTCCTTCGGACTTGCTCCTCTGTTTACCCTGATCACCGATATGATCCTCAGTGCTGTGCCTCCTGAACGTGCCGGTGCTGCCGGTGCACTTTCGGAAACCAGCTCAGAGTTTGGCGGTGCGATTGGTATTGCTATTCTCGGCAGCATCGGAACAGCCGTGTATCGGCTGCAGATTCAGGAAAAGGTTCCAGCTGTGCTGACTTCGGAAGATACCGAAACGGTTAAGAGTACCATCGGAGGTGCGCTTACGGTTGCCGAACGATTACAGGGGAGTCTGGGACAATCGATCGTGAATATTTCCAAGACTGCATTCACGAATTCACTCGTAGTAATGGCGGTGATCAGCGCGTTGATGTCCATTGCACTGGCACTGGTGGTGTTGTACCGGTTCAGAGAGAGGACGTCATAGAATGGTCGACAGTCCACAGACCACAGTCGACTGTGGACTATACAACCATCAACCATTCAACACATCCACGAGCAACTCATACTGCTCTTTCGAATGGGTAGGGAAGTTGGCAAACCGTAATTGTGATTTTTTGAATGCCCCGTAGCCATCACCAGGGTGCAGGCCTTTTGATTTTAACAAGGCTGTAATATTCTCGGTCTCGTTTCCGCAGTCAGCCACGACAACTGTTTTGGATTGAAATTTTTTATCCTGAACAAACGCCTTTACCGAGCTGTGTTTTTCCAGGGCATTGTAGAGCAGGGTGGATTTGTATTCCGTCTCCATACGTATGGTTTGAATTCCTTTCCGGATAAAATCCTGAACTACTTTTCCGAGCAGATAAATAAAGAGCACGTTAGGTGTTTCCGGATTCTGGTATTTAACGGCATGACTATAGAGGCTTGGAATGCTGTGGTAAGACCCAATGGAAATTCCTTTAGATAAAAGTTGATCCGCTTTGGCAATACATTTCTCATTGATCATCCACACACCAAGTCCGGCTGGAAGTCCAAAACCTTTTTGCACTGAAAAGAATACCGTATCCAGTTTGGTGTAATCAAAGTTGGGATAGGGTAGTGATGAAACGGCATCTACGGCCAGCAAGGCATGTGGATTTTTTTCGCGAAGCGAATAAATAAAATCCAGAGGTAAAGACACACCTGAGCTGGTTTCATTATGCGTAACACCGATAAGTTCAGTTTCTGCCGGAACAACAGAAGGATCATCAAATCCTTTTCCGAAATCTACTTCAAGTTTTGCCGGTTTCTTATTCAGCAGTTTGGCGATCTCATAAAAGCGTTTGGAGAACGATCCGTTCACCAGGTGAAATGATTGTTCCTCTACGAGGTTCTGAATGAGGCGTTCCCAGATCTCATTGGCAGAGCCGGTAAACAGAATGGAATAATCAGGCGGAAGGTTGAGCAATTCACGCAGACCATCTACAGCATCTTTATAAATGCTTTCGAACTTCTTGCTTCGGTGTGATACAGAGGGTATGCCTTCGCGAAAGGCAGTACGCATATGATCTTCAACAGTGAAGTATAGTTGTGATGGTCCGGGTGTGAAATTGGTTGGCAGGTTCATAGTGGCCGCAAAAATAATATTTTATCGTTAATCGTTATCCGTTATTCGCTATTCGTATAAATGGGCATGGTTTTGCACAGATATTTAAAATAAGGCCGTTCAAACGTATACGATTATTAATTTATAGTCACGGATAACGATTCACGGATAACGTATCCGGTTAGCTAAAAAATAATACTAAATCAAGATTGACCAGTCCTTCAATTCTCTATACTTTTGAATCATCCCGCTCGGGTTTGGGACACGTTTGCTGAACCTAACAATTTAAACAATACCGAGTGAAGCTTTCGAACAAAACCAGGCCTCACCACGCGTTTCGCGTGGCCTCGCCCAAAAAGCAGGTTAACAGAAGAAGGTTGCGGTTGACAGCAGCTCAAAACTTGTCTTTTATGGGGTTCAGAAACACCTCACCAAATCCGAGGGGATATTTTTTACCAGTAGCAATTGTCAATTAACAATGAACAATTGTCAGCTGAACTTCACTTGCCTGTTAATTGCTCATTGATAATTGCTAATTGTTAATTGCTAATTGTTAATTGAGCTTTCCTGCGCAATACTTACAAAAGACAGCGTCATGATCATGACCTTCTTTCAGGCAATGAGGACAAACCTGTCCAGTGATCTTCTCCTGGTTTTTAAGTTGTACCATTTCGGCTGATACAATTCCCGTAGGAACGGCAATGATACCGTAGCCCAGGATCATGATGAGTGAAGCTAACGTCTGTCCCAGCGTGGTATGGGGTGCAATGTCGCCATAGCCAACGGTAGTCATGGTTACAATAGCCCAGTAAATTCCTCTGGGAATACTGGTGAAACCATTCTCCGGACCCTCGATCAGATACATCAATGCACCGGTGATGATAACGGAGGTTAATATCGTAACCAGAAAAACGGTGATCTTATGTCTGCTGGCACGTAAAGCCTTGGTGAGGTTCTGACCTTCGCCAACAAACCGCGACAATTTCAGAATTCTGAAAATGCGAAGGATACGCAGAACACGGATGATCATCAGCGAATGCGCGCCTGCAAAGAAAATGCTGAGGTAGGTGGGCAGTATGGACAACAGGTCTATGATGCCAAAGAAACTGAGTACATATTTTTTACGGTTGATCACCACGTATAACCTCGCCAGATATTCTATTGTGAAAACAATCGTGAAAAACCATTCCAGCGATTTAAGCCAGGGACCGATAACTACTTTTACATCGGCCATGCTTTCCAGCATGATGATCAGGACGCTGGCGATGATGCAACTCAACAGGGTCAGATCAAAAGCACGGCCTGCAGTAGTGTCGGCTTCAAAGATGATCTCATACAGCCGAAGACGAGTGCCCGTAAGTTTTTCTTTAGGATCCATGGAGTGAATATAGCATTTCCGAAACAGCCTAAAAGACACCGCTGACAGAAAAGATTCAAACGTGGCCTCTATGGTGAAGCGTTTAAAATCCTTATTTTTATAACAAACTGTTGACCCTATAACTACAGCAACAAGGGCATGATGAGATGCCCCGTGTGAAGTATCGAAGGTGTGCCGGAATTGTTCGTTGTTGATTCACAAGGTTGCTGTTGCTTTACCTATGAAGAAAAAGATATATTTTGAGAATTTAGACGGTCTGCGGTTCTTCTGCTTTTTGTCCGTTTTCTTCTTTCACTTTCACACCGATCATTATACCAAGGATGTGGAGATGTATGACTTTTTCAAGCACAGTGTATTTGGAAACGGCAGTCTTGGTGTTAATTTCTTCTTTGTTATCAGTGGTTTTCTGATCACGTACCTGTTGATCGAAGAAAAGAAACTGAATGGTCAGATCAATTTAAAAAACTTCTGGATCCGCAGGATCCTCCGGATATGGCCGTTGTTTTATTTCTGTGTACTCTTTGGATTCTTTGCTTTCCCGCTGATTAAATCGATGTCAGGGCAACCGTCCAACGAAACGGCATCACTGATCTATTACCTCACCTTCCTGAATAATTTTGATTTCATCAACAAGGGGTTGCCGGATTCATCCATACTCGGAGTGCTGTGGAGTGTGGCCATCGAAGAACAATTCTATCTGGTGTGGCCTCTTATTCTTTATTTGTTACCCATCAGGCGTTACTGGATCGTATTCTGTGTCATCATTGTTACCAGTTTTATTTACCGGTCATTGCACGATACAAAGATTGAACGCGAGCTTCATACGCTGTCCTGTATAGGCGATATGGCCATTGGTGCCTTCGGGGCATGGCTGATCATTGAGCGTGAACGGTTTAAAAATACCATTGAAAATCTGAAACGCTATCAGATCGTTTTTGTGTACATCGTTTTTGTACTCATTTACCTGTTCCGCGATGAAGTACTGGAAAGTACCTATGTGATGCGGATCTTCGAACGCGCGTTGATCGCTGTCTTTATTCTGCTGATCATACTCGAGCAGAACTATGCGAAGAATTCATTCTATAAGATATCCCGGTTTAAAGCCATATCGCAGCTAGGAGTCGTGTCATACGGTTTATATTGTTACCATTACCTCGGGATACTGATCACCATCAAGATCTCCAACAAAATAAATCTGGGCGGGCCGTTATGGGTGGACATGATCCTGGAGCTGATCCTGGCATTGGTCATTACCATCATCATCGCCCGACTGAGCTATCGCTTCTACGAAACACCTTTCCTGAAGTTGAAAGACAGGTTTGCATTTATCACCAAAAAATAATGCATGCCTACAAAGTGGGCATGCATTCTATAAGTTCAGTTGACCGGTTCGATTGATCAATACAACACACGGAACTTGATGGTGTTTTCTACCGCCCGCAGTTTCGCGATCACGTCTTTATCGTATTCTTTGTTGATATCGGTGATCACATATCCGATTGCTTCCGTGGTTTTGAGGTATTGTCCCATGATATTGATTCCGTTATCGGCAAGGATCTGATTGATCTTGGCCAGGATACCGGGTACGTTATCGTGGATGTGGATCAAACGGTGCGCATCTTTTAAGATCGGTAACGTGAGGTTGGGAAAGTTCACGCTGTTTGATGTGCTTCCGGTGTTGATGTAATCCATCATTTTGCTGGGAACGAAGTTTCCGATGTTCTCCTGTGCTTCGAGGGTACTTCCTCCGATGTGTGGCGTGAGAATGGTGTTGGGCAAACCGCGCAGCTCATTCTTGAATTCCTCGTCATTGCTCACGGGTTCGTATGGGAATACATCAATAGCACAGCCGGCTACTTTTCCACTGAGAATGTTTTCGCGAAGTGCCTGAATATCGACAATGTGACCACGGCTCAGGTTGATGAAGATCACACCTTTCTTCATCAGCGCAAATTCTTTCGCACCGATGAGATTGGCATTTGATTTCCGTCCGTCAACGTGCATGGAGATGACATCGGCCTGTTCCAGCACTTCCTTCATGGACTTGCATTTTACAGCATTACCCAGAGAAAGTCTTTCTTCGGTATCGTAGTAATATACTTTCATACCGAGTGATTCGGCTATAACGGAAAGTTGCGTACCGATATTTCCGTAACCAATAAGTCCCAGTTTTTTGCCACGCACTTCAAAACTTCCTTTCGCAGATTTATCCCACACACCCTGATGCATCTTTGCAGACTTGTCCACGATGTTACGCATCAACAGGATCATCTGTGCGATGGCCAGTTCTACTACAGAGCGGGTGTTGCTGAACGGTGCGTTGAAAACTGCGATACCTTTTTTGGTCGCTTGCTTGAGGTCGATCTGATTTGTTCCGATACAGAATGCACCGATCACCATCAGGCGGTTGGCGTGTTCCAATACTTTAGCCGTCACCATGGTTTTGGATCGGATACCCAGCACGGAAACGTTTTTGATTTTCTGGATCAGTTCTTCTTCCGTCATCGCAGCGTGATAGGTTTCTACATTGAAACCTTCCGCTTTCAGAAGCTCAACGGCTACCGGGTGAACATTTTCCAGCAACAATACATTGATACGGTTCTTCGGATAGGAGATAGCCGTGTTCAGTTTATTGAGGTATAAAAACTCATCAAGGCTTGGTGTGATGTGGTCGGCATTACGCTTCACATTTTCACGCTCAACGTTTTCTGTAAAGGCAAAGAATTTATTGGCCAGGCCGGCATGCTTGATCTCATAGTCTGTGTAACCGTCACCGATCACATAGATGTCACCGGGGAGGTTCAGCTTCTTGAGCTGTTCTACTTTGCCGCCATTGGCTGACAGGGGATTTTCGGTATCGAAGCCCACAACCTTTCCTTCTTTATCGAACTTGAATTCATTCGCGAGGATATTGTCAGGTTTAATGCCAAACTCGGTTACGATAGGTTCAATGAATTCCTTAAATCCATTGGAGATGATATAGATATTGTCAGCGTAATTCTGAAAGAAATCCTTGTTGCGCTTGAATGATTCAGACACGCTGTCTTTCAGTTTCAGGATGAGCTGCGGCAAGTGATTCTGGCTTGGTGCCAGCAGATTCAATCTGCGTTCAAGGGATTCACGGAAGGAAATAGAACCATCCATACCCTGGTTGGTGATGGCTACGATCTGTTTCTTGCGTTCTTCCTGGTCGGGATAATCTTTCAGGGAGATATCGGCCAGTACATCGAAGGCTTCTACTTTAGTAAATGTACTGTCGAAATCGATTACAAAATACTTATTCAGTTTCATGCGCAGGTTGTGAAGCGCAAATGTAAAATTTGATTTACGATTTACGGTTTGTGTTGTGCAATTTTATTATATCCTAACGGATGATAGTTCTCTAAAGTTCAGCTAGTTGAGAGCAAGATGCATGACCACCGCTGACTTGGGACAAACGTGAGAGAATTCGGATGAGGCCATGAGTTCCTGTGGAACCTGATCACGGGTAGTGTCGGTAAATCCTTTCTTCAGAAAAAAACCATGAGCAGTTTCAGTCAACAGATAAATGCCTTTCAGGTTGCGCTTCTTAGCTTCATCCAGCAGGTAGGTGGCAATGGTGCTTCCAACGGCTTTTCCACGGATACCTAATTTCACTGAAAGGGATCTGAGCAACGCATATGATCCATATATTTCCAGTGCTCCGGTGCCCACCAGATCATTCCCTTCATAGTAACCGACAAGAAGATCCCGTTTGTAGTTGAGATCATCAGCAGGCAATCCGGAATTTTTTAGTAACGACCGGAATGCTTCAAAGCTGTCCGCATCGCTGATCAATTTATAGGTCAATTCCATAGGGCTAAGTTAATCTTTCCCTCATACCCTTACAACCCATTACCTCCGATTCACAAAAGGCAAAAAAAATACCCTCGTATTGAGGGTATTTAAATTCTTACTTCAGGATTCTTACTCCAGACGAATTACTTTTTGCGACTGATTACTTTCTCAACAGCCGTTACGATATTCTCCGGACTCAATCCATATTTCTTCAAAAGCTGAGTAGGTGTACCGCTTTCTCCGAATGAATCATTCACGGCTACCATTTCGATAGGGAGCGGATTGAAACGACCCAGAACCTGAGCAACACTATCACCCAGTCCACCGTTGATCTGATGTTCTTCTGCCGTTACAACACATTTGGTTTTCTGCACAGAGGCGAGGATTGCTTCAACATCAAGTGGCTTGATCGTATGGATGTTGATCAGTTCAACACTGATACCTTTTGCCGCCAGGATAGCTTCTGCTTCAACAGCCTGCCATACCATGTGGCCACAGGCGAAGATACTCACATCTTTACCTTCAATAAGTTTGTCTGCCTTACCGATGGTGAAGGGTCTGTCGGGTGCCATAAAGATCGGCCAGCTCGGACGACCAAAACGTAAATAGGCAGGACCATGATGATCACCCAGCGCAATGGTAGCGGCTTTGGTCTGGTTGTGATCACACGGAACAATAACCGTCATGCCGGGAAGCATCTTCATCATACCGATGTCTTCCAGGATCTGGTGAGTTGCACCATCTTCACCCAGGGTAAGTCCTGCGTGAGAAGCACATATCTTAACATTCTTGTCCGAATAAGCAATGGACTGACGGATCTGATCATACACACGACCCGTTGAGAAATTGGCGAACGTTCCGGTGAACGGAATCTTTCCACCGATAGTCATACCAGCTGCCATACCCATCATGTTGGCTTCGGCAATACCGATCTGGAAAAAGCGTTCAGGGAAATCTTTTTTGAATGCATCCATTTTGAGTGAACCGGTAAGGTCAGCACAAAGGGCTACAACATTCGGGTTTTTCTTGCCCAGTTCGTGAAGGCCAACGCCAAAGCCTGAACGGGTGTCTTTCTTTTCGGTGAAGGTGAATTTAGTCATAATTAAAGAGGTACGAAATACGATTTACGAGGTACGTCCCGATAGCTATCGGGATGGTGTGGGTTTGTGTGAGTCAGGTGTGATGCTATCAAGTGTTTGGTTTAAATAAACACGGAAGCGGTGCGAAAGTCGGAAATTATTTGAATTGTTCCAGCAGAAAGGGCCGTAAAGTGTTAATGATTTGTTAAGGTCCCGAAATCCCCCAAACGAAAGCGAACCGCGGCATTTCCCTTACGTAAAAAAGCAAAGTTTACCACCAGACTATGTCCGAAAACTCTGCTCAAACCACAGATGAAACAAAAAGCAACAAGAAGCTCCTGATCTGGATCATTGTTGCATTACTTATTGCATTACTTCCCTGGGTTGTCCTTGCATAAAATAGTCCCGTAGGGACGACATATTTGTAGCACCGGGTTTAACCCGGTGTTTGAAGCACAACGAATTTCAATCGTGCCGACTACAAACGTTCTTTGAAACAGAAATTTGTAACGGCACGAAATGGCTCACAATTAATTCGCATATGCGCGTGGTGCCGGGATGATTAATAACCAGATCAACGATGGTGGTTGGCCCTTTACAAAATTTTGAAATTTTTTCTACCCATGTTACGTCCCTACGGGACTAATTAAAGACATTCACCGTAGCCGTTTCTCCCGATTTTAACTGAAAAGTTTTAAAACCGGTGTATTTACTTCCGGTTGTGTTCTTCACACGAAAAACCACTTTGTAACTACCCGGCAGTAAGGTGAGACTGAATTTGGGTTTGAGGTTATCCAGGTTGCAAACCCACTGTTGTGTTCCGTCACCCTTGATCTCATACAAACTTCCAAATCCTGAAGCGATAGTATTGAAGTTCACCACACCCGGTGCCGGTAGATAAACACTCTGCGTCTTGTTCGCCTGAACGTCCACCTGAAATATTCTGCGGGGTAACGTCAGCGTCTCTACTTCATATTTTCCAGTGAGGTATCGCAGGCTTTCATTGCTCATCTGTGTTTGAAGGATATCTGATTTACCGGCTTCACGAACAATTACCTGTAAGTCTTTTCTTCCTTCCTGCTGCGCGATGATATTTCCCTGCGGAACGGCAATTCGGATAACATTGTGTTTCCCATTTTCGATGGAGACATTTTTCCGGACTACCGGAGGAACGGTGTTTACAATCAGATCATAATCAACCAACGGATCAACCTGAACGGAGTCTGGTCTGCCCTGTGCATCACGGTAGTGAATGAAGTCATACATCGGCAGGCCGGTGAATGTATTCAGGAAACTGACATTCACATTGCTTTCTGTTGGCTGCTGCCTGGCGTCAAGCAGTTCAATGCTTACGGTAGTTTTAGCAAAGGAAGCTTCAATAGCCTGGTTGAGTACATCATGAAATTCGGAAGGTGTTTGAGCATCGATAAATCTGCCCGCACATTCGAGCGTTCTTTCTGCGCGTAATCCCAATCCAATAATATAGGGCCTGAGGAACACACCTTTTTTCTGAAGTTCCCTGGATGTAGCACACAGATCACCACCACAGGATTCAATGCCGTCCGTGATCAGAATAACAATGTTGCGATAGCCCGGACTTGCCGGAAAATCCCTGGCAGCCTGCTCCAGCGAATAGGTAATAGGAGTCACCCCCTTGGGTCTGATCTCCCGAAGTTTCTCTATTATAATAGAGTGGTTCTTTGCTTTGAAAGGGACTTCGAGTTGCGTGTCTTTGCAATTGTTGATTTCGCGGGGAGAACGGTGTCCGTAGATGCGCAGGGCCAGCTCCAGTTTTTCGTTTTGCCTGAGGGAATCCACGATCTGTGTGAGGATGTTCTTGGCGATGCCGATCTTAGTCTGGTTAGGTCTTCCCCAGGGTTCGAGCATACTTCCTGATCCATCAAACAGGAAAAGTATTCTCGTTTTTTCAGGTATTTTCTGAATGATCTTATTCTGAGCAGAAGCTGACAAAGAAAATAATAATGACAAAGAAAATAATAAGCCTGATGCAATTAGTATCCGGAAGTTGCGCAAACAAGTACTCATATATCTATAGCTCAAACGTACCAAGTCATTTAGGATTGCATAATAGTGAAAAAGCGGAAGGCGGAAAGCTGAAAGCAGAATGCTTTAAGCTTTTAACAAAATCTGCGTTGATTTGTAGCGCAAACGCTTGCATTATCTGTATAAAGTAGTATCTTCATTCCACCACAACAGCACAACGTTTTATGGGGAAAGTAAGAAACATCCTTCAGGTCAAGGGAAATGTTGTCTTTTCCGTTGAACCTAATGTCACGGTTTATAAAGCCATTGAGTTGATGTCGAATAAAAACATCAGTGGTCTGGTGATCACTGATGCGCAGGGAAAAATGATCGGCATTTTTACGGAACGCGATTACGCCCGCAAACTTATTCTGAAGGGGCGTTCATCCAGAGATACATTAATTAAAGAGATCATGACGGAAAATCCTGTTACGATCTCATCAGAGAATACAATTGAGGATTGCATGAAAATTATGACCAATCGCTTCATTCGCCACTTACCCGTTGTGGATGAAGGCAACCTGGTCGGCATGGTCTCCATTGGCGATGTTGTTCGCTTTATCATTGAGGAACAACGGGGCATAATTGAAGACCTCGAATTCTATATCACTGGCCACCATTAGTGATGTAGCAGCTGACGCGAGTAATTACCTACTCGCGTTTTCTTTTGGTTTTTGTTTCAGGAATTTTCAAATCTACGCATTTGGATACTCCGGCAGACCATTCGGCAACACCCCTCTGGCCACTCTTTCTGTATGGCCTGATCGTTCTAAGCCTGGTAGGCGCCATGCTGGGTCTCTCTTATATATTGGGACAACGGCATAAGGAACGTGCGACCAACGATCCCTATGAAGGCGGTATTCTCAGTGCCGGTGATGCTCGTATTCGTTTCTCTTCACAATTTTATCTGGTAGCTATGCTCTTCGTCATCTTTGATGTAGAGACGATCTTCATCTTTGCGTGGGCCATTGCCTTTCGTGAACTGGGATGGTATGGCTATGCCGGTGTTATTGTTTTCCTTATACTTCTTGTCGTAGTACTAATATATGAGTGGCGGGCAGGCGCACTCGACTTTGGGCCCGATGGAAATAAAATACTTAAAGCCTATAAGCGTCTGACGCAACAACAGAAATGAACTGGTGGATCAGTAATCCCAACAATGGATCAACAGCTGCACTTCAGGGAACAAGTTCCATGGAAGAAGCTATCGGACAAAGTGTAATGCTCACCAGTGTACAAAGCCTGGTGGCGTGGGGAAGACGAAACTCCATGTGGCCTTTTCATTTCGGATTATCCTGCTGTTTTGTTGAAATGGCAACCAGCATGACACCCAAGTATGATGTAGCGCGCTTCGGTGCAGAAGTTATTCGCGGAACACCACGTGAGGCTGATGTGATGATCATTGCCGGAACCGTATTCATCAAAATGGCTCCGGTCATTAAGCGGCTCCATGAACAAATGATGGAACCGCGTTGGGTGATCTCCATGGGATCATGTGCAAACTCCGGTGGCATGTATGATATCTACAGCGTGGTGCAGGGTGTAGACAAGTTTTTACCGGTTGACGTGTATGTACCCGGTTGTCCACCGCGGCCGGATGCTTTTATGGAGGGGCTTGTGTTGCTCTCCCAGAGTGTGGGGAAGGAATTGCGTCCGTTGAGCTGGACAATAGGAGAGCAGGGTGTGATCAAGCCGGCAAAGATTTCAGTAAAAGAAACAAAACGGGAGATGCGCAAGGAGATGGTATCCTTCCGCTCTCCGGATGAAATATAAACCAGAACCAGACGCCCTACGGTACCCCGAGTCCTCGGGGGTTGAAAAAGATGTTTAATGGAGAAAAAGTGAAACGATGGATGACTGATTAGAAAGAACACTGCACGATAACGGCTGAGCAAAGTGCTCAGATGGTTATGAAAATTAAAACCCAAACAACGGAGCTCTTGAAGCTAAAGTTCGGTGAAAGCACTTTCACTGTTCAATCTTCCCAGGATGATATCATCACCCTGTGGATGCCGTTGGAACGTTTGCGAGAAGTGCTGTCATACCTGAAGTCTGATATCGAACAACCTTACCCGCTGTTGTTTGATATCACTGCCATTGACGAACGCAGTCGCAAGCGGGACCCCGAATATCCTTCCGCTAATTTTACCTTAGTCTATCATCTCCTTTCCTTTGAAAGAAACAGTTTCCTCCGTCTTAAAATAGCATTGAAGGGAGATTTCCCCACCGTACCCAGCATTACAAAACTCTGGGCGAATGCCAACTGGTATGAACGTGAAGTATTCGACATGTTTGGCATTCGCTTCGAAGGCCATCCGCACCTGAAAAGAATATTGATGCCCCAGTCGTGGGAAGGTAATCCATTGCGCAAGGAGCATCCGGCCCGCGCCACGGAAATGGGACCTTTCCGGTTGTTTGATGAGAAGCAGGATCGCGAGCAATCTAATCTACAGTTCAAGCCGGAAGAATGGGGACTTCAGACGCAAAGTGAAGATTCTGATTTCATGTTTTTGAATATCGGCCCGCAGCACCCCGGCACACACGGAGTACTGCGGATCATTTTACAACTGGATGGTGAAGATATAGTAGATGCCGTTCCTGACATTGGCTTCCACCACCGCGGTGCTGAGAAGATGGCGGAACGTCAGTCGTGGCATACCTACATTCCGTACACCGATCGCATCGATTACCTCGGTGGTGTAAACAACAATCTCGCTTACCTGCTGGCGGTTGAAAAATTAGCCGGCATTCAGATCCCGGAAAGAGCACAGGTGATCCGTGTCATGATGTGCGAGCTGTTCCGCATTGCCAGTCACCTGGTGTGGTATGGAACCTTTGCACAGGATGTTGGACAACTTTCACCGGTGTTCTACATGTTCAGCGATCGCGAGAAAATATTTGATATCATCGAAGCTGTCTGTGGAGGACGCATGCACCCGAACTGGTTCCGCATCGGGGGCGTGGCACAGGATCTTCCCAAAGGATGGGATACACTCGTAAGGAATTTCGTCAACTACTTTCCCAAGCGTTTAAAAGAATATGATGCCATGGTGATGAAGAACTCCATCTTCAAAGCCCGTACTGTAGGCATCGGCATTTTCACCAAACAAGAGGCGATTGAATGGGGCGTAACGGGAGCGGGACTTCGTGCCTGTGGTTTTAATTACGATTTCAGAAAGCAGATGCCGTATTCCGGTTATGAAAAATTCGACTTTGAAGTTCCGCTGGGAAATAATGGTGACTGCTTCGACCGTGCAAAAGTACGTGTCGAAGAAATGCGGCAGAGCCTGCGCATCGTTGAGCAGTGTCTCAACAATATGCCTGAAGGAGATTACAAAGCGGACCATGCACTCACCACACCTCCGGTGAAGAAGCATACCATGAAAGATATTGAAACACTTATCACACATTTCCTGGGTGTTAGCTGGGGACCGGTAATACCTCCAGGTGAAGCGATGAGTTGTACCGAAGCTACTAAAGGCGCAAACAGTTATTTCGCGGTGAGTGATGGCAACACATCTCCTTACCGGGTTCGCGTTCGCACACCATCCTTCCCGCACATGCAGATGCTTCCTTATATCAGCAAAGGCTATACGGTAGCCGATATGCTGAGTATACTGGGAGCGATGGATTATGTGCTGGCGGATATTGACAGGTAAGCAATTAACAATGGGCAATTAACAATGAACAATTGCCGATTGTACTTGAATTGATAGTTGTTCATTGATAATTGTTAATTGAAAAGCATGTTAACAGCAGAAGAAAAACATAAGATCGATGAAGCGATAAGTATCGTGCCCTATAAGAAGGCCGCGTGTATCGAAGCATTGAAAGCCGTGCAGCAACATCGCAGGTGGATATCAGATGACAGCCTGAAGGATATTGCTTCCTATATGGAGATGTCTTCTGAGGAACTCGATTCTGTAGCCACGTTCTACAACATGATCTTCCGCAAGCCTGTAGGCCGGCATATCATTCTGCTTTGTGACAGTATTTCATGCTGGGTGATGGGATATGAAAATATCCGGGAGGCCGTAATGAACAAACTGAAGATAAAATACGGACAGACAACCCTGGATGACCGGTTCACTTTATTGCCCAACCCTTGCCTGGGAACATGTGATCACGCACCGGCTTTGATGATTGACAATGACTTATACAGGGATGTAAAGATTGAACAACTGGAAGAAATATTGAATAAGTATGAATAGTGTACGATTTACGATTAACGGATAACGATTAACGAAAATGGAACGCCCGCTCACTGAACACATCCGTGAAGACAAGAAACCACTTACGCTGAAGGAGTATGAGAAAGTGGGTGGCTACGAGTCCGTACGGAAAATACTGAAGGGTATGACTCCACAAGCCGTGCAGACACTGGTGAAGGAATCAAACCTGCGTGGAAGAGGTGGTGCAGGTTTTTCCACCGGGCTCAAATGGAGTTTTGTTCCTATGGATGCTCCGAAGCCGAAGTATCTCATTGTGAATGCCGATGAGATGGAACCCGGAACGTTCAAAGACAGACTTTTACTGGAAAGTACTCCGCACCAATTGATCGAAGGTATGATCGTAGCGGCATTCGCCATTCAGGCAGATCAGTCGTTTGTGTTTTTACGTTGGGCTTACAAGGACGCAGCAAAGAATATTGAACATGCTATCCACGAAGCATACGAAGCCGGTTACCTCGGTAAGAATATTTTAGGTTCAGGGTTCGATCTGGACATGCATCTGCATACCGGTGTCGGACGGTACATGTGCGGAGAAGAAACCGCACTGCTGAATTCACTGGAAGGTAAGCGAGCAACACCTCGTGCAAAGCCGCCATTCCCGCAGGTGAGTGGTTTGTTTGGCAGGCCAACGATTGTCAATAACGTAGAGACCTTGTGTTGTATCCCGCACATCATCAACAAGGGTTCATCATGGTTTCAGAAGCTCAGTCTCACGAATGATGCCGGAACAAAACTTTACGGAGTGAGTGGTAAAGTGAAGAGACCAGGCTTGTGGGAATTGCCGATGGGTGTTACCGTTCGTGAACTCATCGAAGAACATGCCGGAGGAATGCAGGATGGATTGAAATTCAGGGGCGCTCTTCCCGGAGGAGCTTCAACCGATTTCTTAACAACAGATCACCTGGATGTGAAAATGGATTATCCTTCCGTTGCCGCAGCAGGTAGTCGCCTCGGCACGGGTACAATGATCGTGCTGGATGATAAAACTTCTGTAGTGGGATTTGTAAAGAACCTGATCCACTTCTTCGCTCAGGAGTCGTGCGGGTTTTGTACGCCTTGCCGTGAAGGACTTCCCTGGATTGAAAAAGTACTGAACGCCATAGAAGATGGCGATGGCCGGAAAGACGATATGAAGATGCTTGATCTGCACACGAAACTTCTTGGCCCCGGGAATACATTCTGTGCACTCGCTCCCGGAGCGATGGAACCTCTGCAAAGTGCATTGAAATATTTCCGGGCAGACTTCGAACAATACATAAAGGAACAAAAAGAAACACTTGCGTTCGCAACGACTTAGCGGCCTCTGCGGGCATTTCTTTGCGCTCTTTGCGTGAACGAAATGCATTTCACGCAAAAGGACGCAAAGAGAAAACGCAAAAGAATGCAGAGACATAAAATAGAGACTATGGCAATTTTATTCATCGACAACAAACCTTATGAAATCACTTCCGGCAAGAATTTGCTGGAGACTTGCCTTAGTCTGGGAATTGATCTTCCATACTTTTGCTGGCACCCGTCATTGGGCTCGGTAGGTGCGTGCCGCCAGTGTGCTATAAAAATTTACAAAGACGAAAATGATACAAAGGGTCGTATCGTGATGTCGTGCATGGAACCGGTAACCCATAATCAGCGGATATCGGTTAAGGATGATGAAGCCAAAGATTTCCGTGAGCACGTGATCGAATGGCTGATGACGAACCACCCGCACGACTGCGCTGTATGCGATGAAGGCGGTTCATGTCACCTGCAGGACATGACGGTGATGACGGGCCACGACTATCGCAAGTATCGTTTCAAAAAACGCACGTATAAGAATCAGTATCTCGGTCCCTTTCTCAATCACGAAATGAACCGCTGCATTCAATGTTATCGCTGCGTTCGTTTTTATAAAGACTACGCAGGCGGGCATGACCTCGATGCCTTCGCATCCAAAAACAATGTGTACTTCGGAAGGGAAGAAGATGGTGTTCTAGAAAGTGAATTCAGCGGGAACCTGGCAGAGATCTGTCCCACCGGAGTATTCACCGATAAAACATTCAAGCAGCATTATACACGCAAATGGGATCTGACCATGGCACCTTCCATCTGTCAGCATTGCAGTGTTGGGTGCAATACCATTGCCGGTGAGCGCTATGGCACACTTCGTATGATCGGCAACCGCTATCACGGAGAAGTAAACGGTTACTTCCTCTGTGACCGCGGAAGATTTGGCTACGAGTTTGTCAACGCCAAAGATCGTATCCGTCAGCCGGAGATCAATCACCAGGTAGTAGACCGTGAAACTATCCTGAATTCCGTATCAACCTTACTTACGAAATCCAAAGTGATTGGCATCGGATCACCACGTGCTTCATTGCAATCTAACTTTGCGTTGAAAGCGTTGGTAGGAGAGGAAAACTTCTATCACGGTGTCTCCGACAGCGAACATATTCTCGCTGAACTGGCCATTCGTATTTTGAAAGATGGTCCGGTGCGAACACCTTCCACAAAAGAAGTAGAAGATGCTGACGCCATATTTATTTTAGGTGAAGACCTCACCAACACCGCTCCGATACTTGCGCTTGCTGTTCGTCAGGCCGGTAAACAACAACCCGGTGAACAGGCGGGTAAGGTAAATATTCCCACATGGCACGATGCAGCGGTACGCGAAGTCATTCAGGATAAGAAGGGCCCCGTATTTGTATCCGGTGTGAGCATCACGAAGCTCGATGAGATCGCTGCGGCCAGCTACCACGGAACCCCGGATGATATCGCACGATTGGGAATTACTGTCGCCAGCCTGCTCGATGCATCAGCACCCGCTCCGAATGTATCCGATGAAGTGCGCGCGATCGCAGAGCAAATTGCCAAAGCATTGTCGTCTGCAAAGAAACCCGTCATCATATCCGGTGCCGGATGTGGCAGTGAAAGTGTGATGAAAGCCGCGGCCAACGTAGCGTGGGCGCTTCAAAAGAAAAATGCAGGAACGGGTTTGATCTATACCATGATGGAATGTAATTCCATGGGCCTTGCGCTGATGGGCGGACATCGTCTGCATTCGGCATTCAACGCGGTGAAGAATGGTCATGCCGATACGGTCATCGTGATGGAGAATGATCTTTATCGTCACGGCAGGTCAACGGATGTCGATGAATTTCTCGCGGGCTGTAAAAAGATCATTGCATTAGATCATTCAAAGAATGCCACTACAGAACGAGCGAGCATTGTGATCCCGGCAGGAACCTTTGCCGAATCAGACGGTATGCTGGTGAATAATGAAGGTCGCGTGCAGCGCTTCTTCCAGGTGTACGAATCAACCGAGGTGATCCAGGAAAGCTGGCGATGGTTGCTCAACATAGGCATGCGTGCCGGTAATGCACGAATGAATTCCTGGAAGAACTTTGAATACATCACCCAGGCCATCGCGCAAAACGAACCGCTGCTGAAAGGAATAGACACCATCACACCACCACCGGATTTCCGTGTCGCGGGACAAAAGATACCACGTGAGCCACATCGCTACAGCGGACGTACCTCCATGCTGGCCAACATCAATGTCAGTGAACCCAAACCACCGGAAGATTCCGATTCATCCCTGTCGTATACCATGGAAGGATACCGGGGCATTCAACCATCAACGATGATCCCGTTCTTCTGGTCACCGGGTTGGAACTCCGTTCAGTCGGTGAATAAATACCAGGAAGAAGTAGGTGGTCATCTTCGTGGCGGAGATCCCGGGCTGCGTTTGCTTGAACCGGATACATCAGCACGTCCGGAATATTTTCAGGGGATGCCGGAACCATTCAAGTACATCAGCGATAAACTCTGGATCGTACTGCAGCATCACATCTTCGGCTCTGAGGAATTAAGTAGTATGGCAGAAGCGATCACTACACGTATTCCCAAACCGTATGTGATGATCCACGAAAGTGATGCGCGCGTCCTGAACCTTCAGGATGGAGATCTCCTTTCCTTCGAGGTAAAAAAACAACCCTTCAACCTGCCGGTGAAGATCAGCACTTCGATACCGCGTGGTGTTGCCGGAGTGCCCTATGGATTTGCCGGAGTTCCGCATGCTGAACTGCCCGAATGGGGAACGATAAAAGTAAAAGAACCCTCACTTCAACCGGTCAGCAAATGACAGACACTACTTTCCATACGTTAATTGTAGCCGGAGTGCTCGGGGGATTGTTGCTCATCGCACCGGGACTCATCTGGCTGGAGAGAAGATTACTCGCACTCTGGCAGGACCGATATGGTCCAAACCGTGCAGGACCATTCGGTTTGCTTGTCGTGCTTGCCGATACCTTAAAACTTTTCTTCAAGGAAGACTGGGTTCCTCCGTTCTCCGACAAAAAAGTATTTGTGCTGGCACCGGCTATCGTGGTGATCACCGTGCTCATGAGTTTTGTGGTGATCCCGTTTGCTCCCGGCATTATTGTCGTGGACCTGAATATTGGTTTGTTGTTCTTCCTGGCCATGTCATCGATGGGCGCATACAGCATCATCCTCGGAGGCTGGGCTTCGAATAACAAATATGCCTTGCTCGGTGCTATGCGCGGTGCAGCACAGCTGATCTCTTATGAAGTGTTCATGGGACTTTCCCTCATGGGCGTTGTACTCACCGTAGGTTCATTCAGTCTCCATGACATTGTAGAAGCACAGCGCAACATGTGGTTCGTGGTGCCGCAGTTCCTCGGCTTTGTGATCTTTCTCATTGCCGGCATTGCCGAGACACATCGCTTGCCTTTTGATATTCCGGAAGCCGAGAGCGAACTGATTGCAGGATTTCACTCCGAGTATTCCGGAATGAAATTCGGGATGTTCTTCGTGGGCGAATACATTGGCATCATGCTGATCTCATCTATGGTAACCGTGTTATTCTTTGGCGGCTGGCTCGGACCGGATTTTCTGCCACCGATCATGTGGTTCATTATAAAGATGTTTGGTTTCATCTTCCTTTTCATACTGTTGCGCGCATCCTTACCTCGTCCGCGCTATGATCAGCTGATGGAATTCGGATGGAAGATATTATTGCCGTTGACGTTGATCAACCTCGTGGTAACGGCCGGAATTATTTTATGGAATGAATAATCTGTCTTGCTCCGGGGTTGCTCTGGTAGGAGGAGTGATCCCGGGCGAGGCCTAACGAAAAAATTTATGTTCAGTATTATCCGAAGTATGTGGCTCGTGCTGCTGCACATGTTTCACAAACGGGATACGATCCAGTACCCGGAAGAAAAAGTCAAGCTCCCGGCACGCTGGCGTGGACGCATTGTTCTCACACGTGATCCCGACATGGGGGAACGTTGCGTGGGCTGCTACCTCTGCGCAGCGGCTTGTCCCGTGGACTGCATTTCATTGCAGGCTACAGAAGATGAGCACGGCAGACGCTACCCGGAATTTTTCCGCATCAATTTCTCCCGCTGTATTTTCTGTGGCTACTGTGAAGAAGCGTGTCCTACCTATGCGATCCAGCTGATCCCTGATTTTGAAATGGGAGAGTACAACCGCCAGAATCTCGTGTACGAAAAGCCAGACCTGCTGATCAACGGACAGGGTAAGTACCCCGGATACAATTATTATAAAGTAGCGGGCATGGCGATCGGAGGAAAAGATAAAGGAGAAGCGGAGAATGAAATGGAGCCGGTGGATATAAAAAGTCTTATACCTTAAAATTCCAGATTCCTGATTCCAGATTCCAGGTTGAGTGCACGCGCGAATCTGCAATCTTTCAACCTTAATCTGGAATATGGAATCTGGAATGAAATATTAAATGAGTTAATATGATATTTTACATAGCATCGGCAGTAGCCATTTTATCCACCATCATGGTGATCACCCGATACAACATGATCCATGCACTGCTTTACCTGGTCGTTTCTTTTCTCGCGGTGTCGATCGTGTTCTATGTACTCGGTGCACCGTTCATGGCTGCGCTGGAAATTATAGTATATGCCGGGGCGATCGTAGTGCTCATCATTTTTGTGATCATGATGCTGAACCTCAAACAGGAGTCGGTGGACCAGGAGCGCGCATGGTTTACAAAGAACATCTGGATAGGGCCGGGGATACTCTCGGCTATTCTCCTGGGTGAGCTGGCCTTTATCATCATCGACTCACCGGAGAACATGCTGATGGGCACAAAACCTGTTGATGCCAAACTGGTGGGGATGTCACTGTACGGGCCGTACATCATTGGCGTAGAACTGAGCGGCCTGCTGCTGATGGCCGGAATTGTCGGGGCCTATCACCTCGGCAGACAAAAGAAAAAAGTAATTCATCGTTTTCTTGAACACGCAAAAGAATGAATACCGTACCTGCTGAATCCGGATTATTGCTGGCGGGCATTTTATTTATGCTCGGCCTGATCAGCGTACTGATCAGGCGCAACATCATCTTCATGCTGATCTCCGTAGAGGTCATGCTGAATGCTGCAGGTCTTGCTTTCATCGTGGCCGGTTCGAAATGGGCACAGCCTGACGGACAGGTGATGTTCATCTTCATTCTCACCATGGCAGCAGCGGAAGTGTCGGTGGGACTGGCATTGATCCTGCAGATCTATCATCAATTGAAAACACTCGATACGGATGCGGCAAATAAAATGAAAGGCTAAAACAGTATGCTATGAATCTCCTGTGGCTCATACCCGCTTTACCATGTCTCGGAGGATTACTGCTGGTAATCTTCGGATCACGACTCACGAAAAATATTTCGGCTTTGATCGGGGCGGGGAGTGTGGGGTTGGCCGCGGTAATAACATGGATAGTTGGTTTCGATTTTTTGTCATCACACCAGGAATCATACCGGCACATCGCCTGGACATGGTTCTCGGTGGATGATCTGTCCACCAGTTTTGCATTCTACCTCGATCGGTTATCCCTTGTCTTTGTTTTCGTCATCACGTTCGTGGGATTCCTCATTCATATTTATTCCATCGGATTCATGGCCCACGATGAGGGCTTCACCCGATTCTTCGCATACCTGAATCTGTTCGTAACATCCATGCTCATTCTTGTGTTGTCGGATAACCTCGTGCTGTTATACCTCGGCTGGGAAGGTGTGGGTCTCTGCAGCTATCTGCTCATCGGGTTCTGGTATGAAGAAGAGAAGAACGGTTATGCTGCACGGAAAGCGTTCATCACCACACGTGTAGGCGATACGGCTATGGCCGCAGGCCTTTTCATTTTATTTTCAACACTGGGCACACTGAACATCCAGGAGATCCTGACGAAAGCCCCGGAGGTTTGGGCAGTAGGTTCAGCCACCGTAGTGCTGATCGGATTTTTATTATTGGGTGGTGCTGTGGGCAAGTCAGCACAGTTGCCGCTGCAAACCTGGTTACCCGATGCCATGGCAGGTCCTTCACCCGTGAGTGCCCTGATCCATGCGGCTACCATGGTGACAGCCGGTGTCTACCTCATCGCGCGCATGCACGTGATCTATGAACTCGCACCACTCGCACAATTGTGGGTAGGTATTGTCGGGGCGATCACCTTGCTGATTGCCGGATGCAGCGCACTGACACAATTTGATCTGAAGCGTGTACTCGCATACTCTACGATCAGCCAGATCGGCTACATGTTTCTGGCACTCGGAGTGGGAGCGTGGTCTGCCGCGATATTTCACTTCATGATCCACGCCTTCTTCAAGGCATTACTCTTCCTCGCTGCGGGTGCGGTGATCGAAGCGTTGCATCATGAACACGACATGTTCAAAATGGGCGGACTGAAAAACAAAATGCCTGTGGTCTTCTGGACATTCCTCATTGGTGCGGGATCATTGGCAGCGCTTCCGTTTATCACCGCGGGTTTCTACAGTAAGGACCAGATCCTCTGGTATGCTTTCGCAGGAGAGAAAGGCAATGTCTGGTTCTTCCTCGCAGCGATAGTCGGAGCATTTGTCACCGCCATCTATACCTTTCGCACGGTGTTCGTTACCTTCTTCGGAACAGAGAAGACACACATCAGTCACCCACCCGGAAAACTGATGACATGGCCGTTGCTGATCCTCGCAGTGCTTTCCTTGTTCGGTGGCTTCATCGAATTGCCGCATACACTCGGACATGTTACTATATTCTCTGATTTGTTATCGCCTGTGCTGCCGGAAACCATTTTGCGCGAAGGTGCAGAGAGCAGTGAGTGGGGTGTGCAGATCGCAGCCATGATCCTCGGTCTTTTTGGTGTCTACCTCGCATACCTGTTCTTCATCCGCAAACCGCAGATGACAGACGAACTCCAAAGTGCCACACGTGAGCTTCATCAGTTCTGGTACCGCGGGTGGGACTTCGATGCGCTGTACAATGTATTGTTCGTGAAACCATTCCTGTTCATCTCGACCATCAACAAGAATGATGTGATCGACAGGTTCTATACCCTGCTCGTGGATATCTCCGGTTTCTTTAACCGGTTCTTCTCACGAACGCAAAGCGGCATCCTGCGCTGGTATGTGATGGGCATTGTAGCGGGAGCGATACTGATCATTACCATAAGCCTCTTCACCAACTACATTCCGCTATGATACTACTGCTGCTCATAATCATATTGATGGCCGGTGGGATCGTAGCCGGCTTCGCGTCACGCTGGAATGTGTCGATCGTTCGCTGGATCGCGCTGGTCACTGTAGGACTTGATTTTCTCATCACACTAAACCTCTGGATCCAGGAAGGACTGACCGTCACCACCGATGGACCGTGGCTCCGTGAATTCTACTTTGCGTGGATACCAAGCTTCGGCATCAACTTTCACCTGGCACTGGATGGCCTGAGTCTGCTCATGCTAGTGCTGACCTTCTTTCTCGGCATCTTTGCTGTGCTCATCTCCTGGAATGAAATTCAATACCGCGTAGGATTTTTCCATTTCAATTTACTGTGGGTACTGGCCGGCATTGCCGGTGTGTTCCTCACCATGGACCTGTTCCTCTTTTATTTCTTCTGGGAAGTGATGCTCATCCCCATGTATTTCCTGATCGGCATCTGGGGACATGAGAACCGGCAGTATGCTGCCTACAAGTTCTTCATCTTCACGCAGGCCAGCGGATTGCTCATGCTGCTCTCCATCATGGCGCTGTACTTCATTCACGGCAACCAGACCGGAACCTATACCTTCGATTACTTTGATCTGCTCGGAACAACATTTGCACCCGAGACCGGCCGCTGGCTGATGCTGGGATTTCTCGCGGCATTCATCGTGAAGCTTCCTGTAGTACCGTTTCACTCGTGGCTTCCCGATGCACACTCCGAAGCACCCACCGCGGGTAGTCTCATACTCGCGGGGCTCTTGTTAAAGACCGGTGCCTACGGACTGATCCGCTTTGTACTTCCATTATTTCCCGAAGCTTCTTTGTGGATCGCACCCTGGGCGATGCTGCTCGGTGTTGTGGGTATTATTTATGGCGCTTTTCTCGCCTATGCACAAACCGATTTCAAGCGTCTCGTGGCCTACACGAGTGTGAGTCACATGGGATTTGTGATCCTCGGTGTATTTGCCTTCAATGAAATTGCCATGCAGGGTGTAGTGATGCAGATGATCACACACGGCATCAGCACCGGTGCTTTGTTCATTCTCGCGGGAAGTATCTATGAACGCATTCACACCCGCGACATCACGAAGATGGGCGGCTTCTGGCGTGATGTTCCCTTCATGGGTGTCATCGCCATGCTCTTTGCCATGGCCTCACTGGGTCTACCCGGACTCGGAAATTTTATCGCGGAGTTTTTGACCCTCATCGGTTCGTGGCAGGCTAACCCCGTGCTCACCATCATCGCTGCTGCCGGACTGGTATTCGCTACAGCCTACTCGCTGCGCATCATGCAGAAAGTATTTTTGGGTAAGTCGCACAGCAACGGACACGCCATGACCGATCTTTCCCTGCGGGAGAAATTCATCCTGATCCCGCTGAGCCTCGTGATCATATGGCTGGGATTGTTTCCGCAGCGCATCATTGAATCGGCAAAACCTTCGATCGTAAAAAGTATTCCCTCAACAGAGGTCAATGTAGCAGAAGAGTCGGCCGATAAAGCTGCCACGTTTGAATCCGCCATGAGCATACAGAAAGGAGAACACCATGACTAAACAAGACCTGATCTGTCTCGTACCGCTGTGGATCTTATCCAGCGCAGCCATCCTGATCTTCTTTTCGATCTCGGTGAAACGCAATCACAAGGTGATCTTCCTCATCACCGTGATCTCTTACATTGTAGATTTCATCTGGACGGTGATGTACAGCAGCAAGCATCTGCAGTCCATCGAACCACTGCTGGTGTTTGACGGCTTCGGGATCTTTAACATCGGACTGATATTGTTAACGACATTAATTGTGGCGCTGATCTCCTACGCCTACTTCGAGCAGCGCGAAGAACGCAAGGAAGAATATTATATTTTATTGATACTCGCATCGCTCGGTGCCGTGATCATGGTGATCAGCAAACATTTTATTTCACTGTTCCTCGGTCTCGAGATCCTCAGCGTATCGCTGTATGCGTTGATCGCCTACTTGCGGAAACGTGAACGCTCGGACGAAGCCGGCATCAAATATCTGATATTGGCGGCATTCTCGTCTGCTTTCCTGTTGTTCGGGATGGCGCTGGTGTATGCCGAAACCGGCTCGATGGAATTCAATGGCATTGCCCGGTTTATATTCAACGCCAAACTCACCTCACCGGTGATGATGGCGGGCTTTGGACTGATGATCGTAGGAGTAGGGTTCAAGCTGGGTGTAGTACCCTTTCATATGTGGACACCCGATGTGTATGAAGGTGCACCGGCTCCGGTAACCGCGTTCATTGCTACCGTTTCAAAAGGAGGGATCGTGGCGTTGCTCGTGCGCTTCTTCCATGCCGTGAATGGCTATCAGTATGAATCGTTCGTGTTAGCGTTTACGATCATTGCTATTGCGTCCATGTTCATTGGCAATTTCCTGGCGCTGAGGCAAACCAATGTAAAGCGCACCCTGGCGTATTCGTCCATTGCGCACATCGGATATCTGCTGGTGGCGTTTTTGTCAGGCGGCAAACTCGGACTCGAAGCCGTGAGCTTTTACCTCGTGGCGTATTTCATTACCAGTCTCGGGGCCTTTGGCATTCTCGCAACCTTATCTGACACCGAGCGTGATGCCGAGATGTTGGATGACTACCGCGGACTGCTCTGGCGCAGACCATTAACAGCAATCACCCTCAGCGCTATGTTGCTTTCATTGGCAGGCATTCCGTTAACCGCTGGCTTCGTGGGAAAATTCTACATCATCGCGGCAGGGGTGAACACCAGCCACTGGCTGCTGGTATTTGTGCTGGTAGCCAACAGCGTGATCGGGTTATACTACTATATCAAAATTATCGCCATCATGTTCGACAGGCAGGCTGAGACCCGCGCTTCCGAAGAATTACATCCCCTCGTCTACATCATCAGCAGCATCACCATGGCCCTATTGGTACTCTCGTTGTTCTGGATTGGAATCGCCCCGGAGGGAATGATGGGGTTGATAAGGGGGGTGTTGTGATCTATTGAAAAATAAGCTTCTTTTACAAAGGAGACTGAATCCAATAAGGATATATAAGACATATGCCGGATATCCGCACGTTAGCGGCAAGTTTTATGGACAATTGGAGAAGGACAGCACACAGAATAACAAAGTACAATCCGGACAATCGGGACGAGACTGGTGCTTACAAAGTAGACGAATGGACCTCAATCTCTGACATAGGAAAGGATTTGAATGGGAAACGTGTTACTTACGCGGATTACATTTCGATCGAAGACAAATACATTTTAGCCATCCAGACATTTTGTGATTATTTTGACATTAAGGAGCTTGAGATTAAGAATCTTGAGACGCATAACTCAAAGGCATGGGACAAGGACTCGTTAGATTTGAAGGGTGCGTACGAAAAATTAAGAGACAACAAATCTGTCTCCGGGACAGACATACATAGCCTGGCACGATTGATTTTACGCGAATACTTATGGTGTGATCTGGAAAGAAACGAAAAAGGTATTCACTTTGGATATGACTACTATATGTATTTCGACATAGGGACAAGGATGCAGGAAGAACTAAAAGTCAAAATACAAGATATTGGATTGTACGTGGAATA
>DASXWH010000097.1:0-20486 GCA_036503775.1 Ohtaekwangia sp. | reverse complement strand
TTCCGGTAGTATTCCTGGTGTTTATAATCTTTCCGAAGCGGATGGCCTTCCCAATCGGCAGGCATCAATATTCTACGAAGGTCAGGATGATTTTTAAAACGAATACCATACATATCGAATACCTCACGCTCATGCCAGTCGGCTGTTTTCCAGATGAAAGAAATCGACTCAATTTCAGCGTTGTCTCGTGGCAGAACCACCTTTAGCATCAGGTGTGTATCGAAAGGAATGGAATACAGATTATACGCAATCTCCACGGTCCCCACCTGTGGGCCATTGTCGATGCCCGTGATGCAGGAGAGCATATCAAAATAAGCCGTACTGTTTTCATGCAGCAATTTACAGACCATTAACAGGTCATCAGCATGAACACGTACAGCTTTCGGAGAGGTAAGTTCATCCACCACCAGATCGTTTGTACTGACAGTCCTGATCAGTGATATTATTTCCTCAAACGCTGGCATGCTGATTTTCTTTTGACAACAGTTTCTCAATAGCCTTCGGTGCCACCAGACTTTCACTTCTTATCTTCTCGTGAAGTTTAAGAAATCCACCGATCAGCGCTTCAGGGCGTGGCGGACAACCCGGCACGTAAACATCCACGGGAATAATCTTATCAACACCTTTCACCACATGATATCCATGCTGCCAGTATGGTCCACCACAGTTGGAACAGGAACCCATGGAAATTACATAGCGGGGCTCAGCCATTTGCTCGTACAACCTTTTGATGCGGTCGGCCATTTTGAATGTTACCGTTCCGGCCACGATCATAACATCAGCCTGACGGGGAGATGAACGCGGTGCCATACCAAAGCGATCCATATCATACACCGTAGTACCTGTGCTCATGAACTCGATAGCACAGCATGCAAGTCCGAATGTCATGGGAAACATGGAAGACAATCTCGCCCAGTTAAGTAAATCATCTAACCGCGTAACGATCACACCACCGTGTTCAAATTGCTGATCCAATAATCCTTTCATGCCTTTTGTTCTTGCTGATGAATTGAACAGTGATTACTTCTTTTCATACTGCTCATTTATTTTCTGATACAGTTCCTTTGGAACAGGTGATTTATACACGGTAGGTCTGGGATCCGGCTTGACCCAATCGAGGTATCCGTTAACCCAGGCATAAGCTAGACCCAGAGCGAGGATTGCAATAAAGATGAACATCTCAAGTAAGGAGAACCATCCCCAGACTCCATTTGTCTGTTGAATCAATTCTTTGTTGGCAAAAACAGTTGACCATGGAAAAAGAAAAACGATTTCCACTTCAAATAATAAGAAGATCAGGGCTACGATGTAAAACCGGACATTGAATTGTGTCCAGGGTGACGTGATCGCCTCTTCACCGCTTTCATACGTAGTGAGCTTTTCCGGATTGGGCCGGTTGGGGCGAACGAGCTTCGAAACGAGAAGCGTGATCAGGATAAAAAGCGTTCCTGCTACGATATACAGAAGGACTTCTCCGAATGCTGAAAGGTATTGCTGGCTCATTATTAGTGAACCAAAGATATAACAAGAAGTCTATTTCTGCCTTCCTTTCAAAAAAAGTCAGAAAAGCCAACAGATGTTAGTCAAGGTCCGAATCAGATACCTTCCAGATATTCCTTAATCCGGATTACCACAACAGGCCAGGCTTCCTTTACGGCATTATAATACCAATCCCAATCCGGACCTGACCGGTATCCGGACTGGATAATAGTGAGCGTAGTGCTTCCATTTTCTGGTGTAGCAAAAACATGCAGTTCCATTGGCCCGAGAATGGGATACTTCGGATTAAAATAAACCAACTGTTCAACGCGGAGCTGACAGCCCGGGATATATTCACCGATTATACCGGTGGAGACATAACCCATTCCCTTCTCTGAAATCTGCCACACCAATGAATAAAGTCCCCCTTTCCGCAGATCAATGTGAGAGCGTTCCACCATCCACCAGTTTTGTAAATGCGGGCCGTCAGTAAATGCGCTGAGTACTACCTCAGGTGATTTATGAATGATGATGGAAGCCTCTACGTTTCGCATTATCGCCAGGCACCGATGATAACACCCATCACCGTCATGGCTACAACACTATACCCGGCATTGATGAGAAAAAGTTTGAATGATTTCCGTTCAAAGAGATAGTGTGTCCCTACAAAAGTTGCCACCCAGCCGAAGCCCGCCAGGAAACCATAAAATGCGCCCATCATAACATCCGTTTCCGGTCCGAGAAACATGGCGAGGTTAATGGATGCGATCAGCCCCAGAAAAAAAGCGAGACCAAAAATTTTCACCATGTTACTGTTCTTCATGCTCTCTTCGGTAAATCCATTCTCACGCATCCACGCCTTACCAAAAACAGCTGGTGAATACCAGATACCGCCAATGAGAAAAGTTGAAAGGGCCGCTACAAGTACAGCCCAATAGTTTAGTGCTTCCATAGGTATATTTTAAAGTTCAGGTTCGGTTATTACTTCCTGTATAAGGGTATTAAAAATCCGACTTACATTGAAGTACTTCCCGAATTTGTGAACTTTATACATACGAAACCGTGATTACACACTGAAGCGGAAAATAAGTGACTCCAACCGGAAAAGATATTTCACATTTACCAACAGAACAGCAGGAGGTGAAGCTGAATGATCGCACCATGCGATTCATCGGGATTCCTTTTTTTGGAGCAATGATTCCAAACATCACAGGTTTGTTTGGAACCCTCACCCTTAAAGATCCGCTCTACTGGTTCGGCTACCTGTATTTTATCGCGCTCTCGGGACTTATATGGCAGGGTAACCGTTATCTGATGTTCCGTACGCGGAAACGTTTTACATGGTTTGATAAACCCATCGAAAAGCTTGTACTGCTTTTCATGAATAACATTTTTTATACATCACCCCTTACCGTGGCCTGGTTGTGTCTGTGGTATCGCTGGGCCGGATTCGAAATGATCAAATGGAATACAATATTAATTGTAACGTTGGTGAATGTTATCTGCGTGCTGATCATAACACATGTTTATGAAACGGTATTTATGGTAAAAGAACAACAGGGTGAACAGGTAAAGAATGCGGAACTTTTACGGGCGAAAGCCGAAGCCGAGCTCGAAGCATTGAAAAACCAGATCGATCCGCATTTCATGTTCAACTCCCTGAACAGCCTGTCGTATCTGATCAGCACGGATGCGCAGAAAGCTAAGTTGTTTACTGAAAACCTCGCTGAAGTCTACCGGTATATTCTCGCACACAAAGAACAAACACTGGTTTTGCTGGAAGATGAATTTGCATTTATGAATCGCTATGCCGGGCTTCTGCGACTTCGATTCGGAAATGCGCTTAACATCCGTTTTCATTTCAATGGATCGACCAGCAAAGAATATCTTATCCCTCCTATTTCTGCATTTGTAGCCCTGGAGAACGCGGTTAAGCATAATGAATTATCTGAACAAATACCGCTTGAGGTTTTCATTTCCCTGGAAAACGGAAATCTGGTTATTGGAAATACCATCCGGATAAAACGCAGCATCCAGCATTCCTCCGGAATAGGCCTGAAAAACCTGGACGAACGTTTCAAGATCATCACCGGTAAAGGAATCCATACTGCGCAGAAAGATGAACAGTTCCGGGTGAGCCTGCCATTAATACCTCTGACACATTAATATCACTGAGCTACTATGGAAGTGATCATCATCGAAGACGAACCACTGGCACAGGCTAAACTTGAAAGCATGCTATCGTCACTTGACCATACCATTCGTATCAAAGCTAAGCTTGGTAGTGTGAAAGAATCACTATCGTGGTTAGCACAGAACGCAGTACCTGACCTGGCCTTTGTTGATATCCAGCTTTCGGATGACCATTCTTTTGAAATATTCCGGAAGTTCCCTATCCGGTTTCCCGTCATCTTCACTACGGCATTTGATAAATACCTGCTGGAGAGTTTTGAGTTCAACTCCATAGACTATTTACTCAAACCTATCACAGAAGAAAAATTAAAGCGTTCGCTCGATAAAATAAAAACCCTTCGCGAACACTTTCTACAGGAAAACATTCTGCAACTCATCTCCGGCCAGCAACCGCCCGCTATTCACCGCATCATTGCCCGTAAGGGTACTGAATTTGTGGCGCTTGATCTGAATGATGTTGCTTACTTCTACACAGAACATAAAATTGTATTTGCCCGGGATTATTCTGGCAAGCAGTTAATCATCGATAAAAATCTGAGTGAACTGGAAGGTGAATTAGATAAGAAAAGTTTTTTCCGGATCAACCGGAAATTCATCGCCAACATTAAAGCGATAGAACGTTTCAAACCCGACAATGGGAAAATCAGGATCTTTTTAAAACCGGAAATAAGGGAAGAAGTACATGTCAGTAAAGAAACCGCTCCGGAGTTCCGGAATTGGGTAAAAAATGTTTAAGCTTTAAAGTTTAAGGTTACTTTCTAACTTCAAACCTTAGACCTTAAACTTCAAAACTCAATTATTCACGCGAAGCTTCAGTTTTTTTCCGAGATCTTCCACGTTGGCTTTAAAATTCGCGTCTGTCTTCATCATATCTTCAACAGATTCGAGTGCGTGGATCACGGTGCTATGATCACGTCCGCCAAAGTTTTCACCGATGAGCGCAAGCGTGAGTTGTGTATAGCGTTTGCAGAAATACATCGCCACCTGACGAGGGATTACGATCTCGCGTTTTTTGACCTTGCCTTTCATGGCATCGAGATCGACTTTAAAGAAATCTGAAACCGTCTTTTGTATGAAATCAACGCTAACGTCAGACTGAATTTCTTTGATGATATTTTTCAGTACTTCCTTGGCGAGTTCCAGATCAATTTCTTTTTTCAGCAAAGTGGCGTGGAATATCAGTGAATTCAATACACCTTCCATGTCACGAAGATTGGTATCTACGCTATAAGCGAGGTATTCTGAAACTTCGGTAGGAATCTGGATTCCATCCGCCTGCATCTTACGGTTGATGATGGCCAGTTTTGTTTCAAAATCAGGTTCCTGTAAATCAGCCGTAAGCCCCCATTTGAAACGGGATAAAAGTCGCTCCTGAAATCCCTTCAGATCACGGGGCGGACAGTCGCTGGTCATGATGATTTGTTTTCCAGACTGATGGAGCTGATTGAAAATATGGAAAAACATTTCCTGTGTTTTCTCACGGCCGGCCAAAAACTGAACATCATCGAGGATCAGCAGATCTACCTGGAGGTAGAAATTCTGAAAATCCTGGATCTTATGATTTTGGAGCGCATTAAGGAACTGGGTAGTAAAGTCGTTCTGATCGACATACAACACTACCTTGCCCGGCATGTTGTTCTTGATCTCGTTACCGATGGCCTGTACCAGGTGCGTTTTACCTACTCCCACACCTCCGTATAACATTAAAGGGTTAAAAGAGGTAACTCCGGGTTTCTTTGCGACAGCCAGTCCGGCTGACCGTGCCAAGCGGTTACAATCTCCTTCAACAAAATTATCAAATGTATACGTGGGATTCAGTCTCGAATTAACCGTTTGAGGGTTAAGTGCTTTAAAGGTAAAGGGTGAATAATCGTCAGAACCAAATGTGCCGTTTACAGCGCTTCTGCGATTACCGACTCCATTAGCAGGGTAGCTTACCGATACCGGAGGAATTTGCTTGTTTCCGCTATCCACCACAACAGAATACTCCAACCGGCCTGTAGGCCCAAGAACTGTATGAATGGCCTTCTTTAATACAGGAACATAATTATCTTCTAACCATTCGTAGAAGAACTGTGACGGCACCTGGATGGTGAGTACATCACCCTCCACGCGTAAAGGCGAAATTGGCTTGAACCATGTATTGAAGTTCTCTTCACCTACACTCTCGCGAATCACTTCAAGACAATCGTTCCATACTGTGCCACAGCTAACTTCCATGCGTTGCGTATTGGTTTGGATTTTTGGTTTCCGTGGTGGAAAGGGAGACAAAGATGTAAAAAAAGAGATCAAGAAAACAAGCGGGCATTCCCTTGATTTTTACGAAATATATGTGATGCGTTTTTTCTTCGAAATGATGATGCCACGAGCCTCGAAAATCACAGAAAAACTCGCTGATCTGCCATTAAATGCCATGTGAAAAATTTTTCATGACAAATTAAAAGTTGGATACCTAATTAAATTTCTAATTTGTTGCAGCAACTAATTTTTTGTTTCACATTCTTTCTTAACCTTTCCATTTAAAATAACTTATTGTCAATTCAAAAAAATAATATGGGAATTGCGGATCAGCTTTCTACCCATTTTCAGGGAGCATCCAAAAAAGATTGGTTAGCGGTTGCCAAATCAGAAACAGATCAGGCTAACCCATTGGATAGTCTGGCCTGGAATACCTCCGACAAGCTTCCATTTGCTCCCTATTATGATGCAGATGACATCTCCTCCCTTGGTTATCTGCAGAAATTTCACTTTCAGGATGCTTCACAGGAATATGTACCCTCGCGTGACTGGCAGAATTTAGCTCGGGTTGGGGTGGCCAACGAACATCAGGCCAATGAGCAGGCTTTACATCACCTGAAACACGGTGCCGATGGAATTTTTTTTGTGCTCACAACGGCATCGGTAAACTTTGTGACTTTGCTCAAGGGAATTGAATGGCCGTATTGTACTGTCTCCTTTTTAGTGCCCGATCATTTTTCGTTTGAGTCACTGAGTCAATATATTATCGAAAAAAAATATACCCGGCTAAACGGAGCTATCTTTAAACACACAGCAACTTCGCAGGAAGTTTCATGGTATGAAACTCATGGCATTCGTTCCAGTGGAATAATTGTCCGCTCATCATCACCAACGGACGAAATTGCCTATGCGCTTACGGAAGGTGTCAGACAAATCGATCACGCACAAAAAAATTCCGTTGAGGATACATTGCGCTCGGTTGCTTTTTCCATTCCGGCCAGTGGCGATTTCTTACTGACGGCAAGTAAAATCAAAGCCCTGCGGCTCCTGTGGTACCAGGTTTCACAAGCTTACCGCATCGTGAATTTTTCCCCAGCTGATTTACATATCCATACCCGCACCGAAGCATGGGCAGAAGATAAATTCCAACCCCATGGCAATATGTTAAAAAGCACTATAGCCACTATGGCTGCAGTTGCAGGGGGGTGTAATGCGCATACTGTTTATGCCGAACAGGAATCGGATAGCATGCAAAATCGTATCGCGCGGAATACATCGCTCATCCTGAAAGAAGAATCGCACTTCACTAAGGTAGCTGATCCATTGGCTGGTTCTTATGTCATTGAAAACATGGTGCATGAACTTTCAAAGACAGCGTGGGCAAAATTTCAGCACCAGATCAGCTTATGAAGCCCGACTTTAAATCCATAACCTTTAATCAATTCAGTCCTGAACAGGGTGACAAAAAAGTTTCTGCCTGGAAAAGCCCTGAAGGTATTGATGTCAAATCAGTTTACTCCGCAGCAGATATTGAATCGTATAAGCATCTGGCTTTCACCGCGGGCATCCCGCCTTATTTACGTGGTCCATATGCCTCCATGTATACCACCAAGCCCTGGACGATCCGACAGTATGCAGGTTTCTCTACAGCAAAAGATTCCAATGCATTTTATCGCAGAAATCTCGCAGCTGGGCAACGCGGATTATCCGTAGCCTTTGATCTGGCTACGCACCGGGGTTATGATTCAGATCATCCTCGGGTATCCGGTGATGTCGGTAAAGCCGGAGTAGCCATTGATTCTGTACTTGACATGAAAATCCTGTTCGATCAGATTCCGCTGGATAAAATGTCAGTGTCCATGACGATGAATGGCGCGGTGATTCCAATTCTCGCCTTCTTTATTGTAGCGGCCGAAGAACAAGGCGTAAAACCCCATCAGCTGAACGGAACGATTCAAAATGACATCCTGAAAGAATTCATGGTGCGCAACACCTACATCTATCCGCCTGCTCCTTCCATGCGTATCGTGGCGGATATATTTGAGTATACCTCGAAGCACATGCCGAAATTCAATTCGATCAGCATCAGTGGATATCACATGCATGAAGCCGGAGCTCCCGCACATCTTGAATTGGCTTATACATTAGCTGATGGACTGGAGTATATCCGAACCGGTATTCAAGCTGGAATTGCCATTGATGATTTCGCACCGCGCCTCTCTTTCTTCTGGGGAATCGGAATGAACTTCTTTATGGAAGTAGCGAAGATGCGTGCCGGAAGATTGCTGTGGTCGAAGCTGGTGAAAGACTTTAATCCTAAAAATCCCAAGTCGATGGCGCTGCGTACACACTGCCAGACATCTGGCTGGAGTCTGACCGAGCAGGATCCATATAATAATGTAACACGCACCTGCATTGAAGCCATGGCTGCTGTAGTGGGAGGAACGCAGTCTTTACATACCAATTCACTGGATGAGGCCATTGCGCTGCCAACGGATTTCTCGGCACGTATTGCACGAAACACTCAACTCTACATTGAAAAAGAAACCGGCATCACCAGCGTAGTAGATCCGTTAGGTGGTTCATATTATGTTGAAAGTCTTACTGCGGAGTTGGCGGAGAAAGCCTGGACGCTGATCGAAGAAGTAGAAAAGCTTGGCGGCATGACCAAAGCTATTGAAAGCGGAATTCCGAAGATGCGCATTGAGCAGGCGGCAGCAGCAAAACAGGCGCGCATTGATTCAGGACGTGATATTATTGTTGGGGTGAACAAGTACCAAACCGATGAAAAACCTGATTTTGAAATTCTCGAAGTAGACAATGCTGCGGTACGCAACGAACAGGTGGAGCGGCTTAATCAACTGAAGAAAGGCCGTAACGAAGCCGAAACCGCAGCAGCACTAAATGCGCTGACCAAAGGAGCCGAAACCAATGGCAATCTTTTAGAACTCGCAGTTGTTGCCGCTCGGAAGCGAGCCACATTGGGTGAAATTTCCACGGCCATGGAAAACGTATTTGGCCGGTATAAAGCCTCCATCAAATCTATTTCCGGAGTATATTCGGGAGAAATGAATAACCGGAAGGAATTTGAAGAAGCACGGAAGCTATCAGATGCATTCGCATCACAGGAAGGACGCAGGCCTCGTATACTGGTAGCAAAGATGGGCCAGGATGGCCATGATCGTGGTGCAAAAGTAATTGCCACCAGCTTCGCAGATCTGGGTTTTGACGTTGACATTGGCCCATTGTTTCAAACTCCCGAGGAAGTGGCCATGCAGGCCGCTGAAAATGATGTTCATATTGTAGGAGCATCAAGTCTTGCCGGAGGACATAAAACACTGATACCTGAATTGATCCATGCCCTGCAGAAAATAGGAAGAGCTGATATTATGGTGGTGGCCGGGGGTGTCATACCTGCGCAAGACTACGATGTGTTATACAAGTCAGGTGTGAGTTTCATTTTCGGGCCGGGTACAATTATTACAGACGCGGCCAAACATATTTTACAGAAGCTCATCAACAGCTGAAGACGAAATCTGAATCTTTCAGATAGTTCCGATGTAGGAATTTTTATTAATTCTTAAATATAAACCCTTCACGTTATGAAAACCCTCACAAGAATTCTGGGGCTGGTCTACCGTGAATGGACATCTCAAGCATACAAGACACATCTACACCAAACATGTACCCGCTTTACGGATCAATGAAATTATATTCAGAGATCAGAACGAAACCTAAACCTCTAAAGCGCCAGCAGAAGGTGGCCAACCATTTCTAAATCATGGTATAATTGAAAAGTACCTTGCCGGGGACAAGTTATATGATCTTTCTCACACCTATGATTGGGTAATAGAACCTTACATCTGGTAGGCTCCTGAATTGTTTGATAAAAAATCTGAACACACTGTACCTGCACGTGTGTTCAGTTTATTAAATTCGGCCCCGGTCACAAAGGCCATAATCAAAATTTATCCTGAAATGAAAACTATCAACGACATCAACTTTAACGGGAAACGTGCACTGATCCGTGTAGACTTTAATGTTCCCCTGGACAAGAGTTTTAACGTTACAGATGATAATCGCATTCGCGCCACTATTCCCACGCTAAATAAAATTTTAAAGGATGGCGGAAGCTGTATTCTGATGTCTCACCTGGGCCGTCCCAAGGAAGGACCTGAAGACAAGTATTCACTCAAGCATACCATTAAGAAAACAGAAGAGCTGCTGGGAAGACCTGTAAAGTTTGCCGGTGACTGTATTGGTGATGAGGCGTACAAACTCTCTGCGGCATTGAAGCCCGGGGAAGTTCTCATTCTGGAAAACCTGCGCTTTTATAAACAGGAAGAAAAAGGTGATGAAGGTTTCTCTGAAAAACTTTCGAAGCACGGAGATATTTATGTGAACGATGCCTTTGGTACAGCACACCGTGCACATGCCTCTACCACCATCGTAGCCAAATTCTTCAAAGAGAAATGTGCGGGTTATGTTATGGCTGCTGAGCTGGACAATGCCAGGAAGGTGATGGAGAAAGCCGCAAGACCGTTTACAGCCATCATGGGTGGTGCAAAAATCTCGGATAAGATTCTCATCATAGAAAACTTACTTGACAAGGTAAATAACCTCATTATTGGTGGTGGAATGGCCTATACCTTCTTCAAGGCGCTTGGTGGAAATATCGGAAACTCATTGGTTGAAGCCGATAAACTTGATCTTGCTAAAGAACTTATTCAAAAGGCAAAAGCCAAGGGTGTTGAATTACTGCTGCCGATAGATTCCGTGGTTGCTGACAAATTCGATGCAAACGCCAATACCGATATTGCCAATAACAATAACATTAAAGATGGATGGATGGGACTCGATATCGGTCCACAGGCAACACAGGTATTTGCCAGGGCCGTTGAAAATTCAAAGACCATTCTGTGGAACGGACCTATGGGAGTTTTTGAAATGGAAAAATTTGCCGGAGGTACAAAAGCTATTGCTGAAGCCGTGGTAAGGGCTACCAAAAACGGAGGCTTCTCCCTGATCGGTGGTGGTGACTCAGCAGCAGCTGTAAATCAATTCGGATTTAATGATGACGTAAGTTATGTATCCACCGGTGGTGGTGCATTACTTGAGTATTTTGAAGGCAAGGCACTGCCCGGTGTAAAGGCCCTGGAGTAAAAATAGAACTTAAGTGTTAGTCCTTAGGGATCAGGTTCAGGAATTAGCTAATGCCTAAGCCCTAAGGACTATTCTTATTCTACACGAATCTTAAATGGAATTTTGCGCAGCGGCTTATCGACATTAAAGACCTTTTCCTGTGCGATCTTATCCACCACCTCCTGCCCTTCTGTAACTTCACCAAAAACGGTGTAGCGTTGATCCAGGCTCATGTAGCCTCCTTCATTCATATAGATTTGCTTTTGCTCTGGTGTCAGGGTAAGTCCCAGGTCTTTCGCCTCTATTTCAACATCGTCTGCGGTATATCGGCTCCCATGAATAATAAAGAATTCAGCTGCTGAAGATTCCATATCCGGATTATTCTCATCCATGCGAGCCATTGACAACGCGCCTTTTTTATGAATGTATTTCGGATTAAACTCGGCCGGAATAGTATATGGTAACTGATTCTCTGCGTCACCTCCCTGAATCATAAACTCAAATACAATGCGGTAAAAGTCTCCTTCATCATAATGTCCATCTTTAATAAGCTTAACCAGATTGGCACGATGAAGCGGAGTATCTTCATATAACCTGAGTTTTATAGTACCCATATCTGTTTCTATAACAACATGCGTTTCCGGATTCTCCTTTCCATACTGAGTTAATACTTCTTTCAGGTTTTCTTTGGTGACTAGAATGGGTTCCTTTTTAGAACACGCTATAACCAGGAGAAACATCACCAGGAGGATGCACTTGTTAGCCATATGCTGAAACATTAAATACTTCCCGAATATATCACACCTTCTTCCATATTTATATAAAGTTCATGGTGCTATGGCAACATTTTGTAAATTCCATCAACTTATTACACTGAAATGAAAAAAATCACAACCCTTTTCTTCCTGATTGTTAGCGTACACTTTATCCAAAGTGCTGCGGCACAAAAACGTGAGTTTTACCAGATCAGGATCTACACCATTTCTTCGGCAGAACAGGAAAAAACCGTTGATGATTTTTTGAAGAACGCTTACCTGCCTGCCTTGCATCGTACCGGGATCAATACGATTGGGGTTTTCAAACCCATTGAAAACGACACTACCTATTTTGGAAAACGGATTTATGTGCTATTCCCGTTAACCTCACTCGATCAATCCGTTTCCCTGGAGTCAGCATTAACAAAAGATAAGGTCTTTCAATCAGCCGGAAAGAATTATCTCGAGGCACCGTATGACAAACTTCCGTATGATCGTTTACAAAGCATTTTACTGCAGGCTTTCAGTGGTATGCCTGTGCTCGAAAAACCTTCATTTACCACACCCAAAACGGAGCGCATTTTTGAGCTTCGTAGTTATGAAAGTCACACAGAAAAAATAGGAAAGAATAAAATCCACATGTTCAATGAAGGTGATGAAATAGGACTTTTCAAAAGGCTTGGATTTAATGCCGTTTTCTATGGTGACGTGATCGCAGGAAGCCGGATGCCCAACCTGATGTATATGACCTCCTTCAGTAACATAGAGGCACGTAATGAACATTGGAAAGCTTTTGTAGCCGATCCGCAATGGAAAACACTTTCTTCAATGCCGGAATACCAGCATAATGTATCGAAGATCGAGGTCTTTTTATTACACCCTACGGACTATTCAGATCTCTAGAAATAAGAATGTGAAAGAGGTTTCGTCTATACCAGATTCTCCTTCACAGCTTTATTGATCATATCAATCGCATTGTTCACACTCATTTTTTTCATGATATTAAAACGGTGTGTTTCAACTGTACGAACGCTTTTGTCAAGCGCCTCGGCAATCTGCTTGTTCTGTTTGCCATCAATTACCATGCGGAGAATCTCTTTTTCTCTCCGGGTGAGATGATATGAGTCTTCAACCTCTGAACGCTTACCCGGAAGGGGCTTACTGCTCAGCAGGTGATTTGCCAGTACATTGGATACCGCACCACTAAAATATTTGGAACCGCTATGAACCTGCTTCAGGGCCTTGATAAACTCTACTTTATCGGTATCCTTTAACAGGTAGCCATAAGCACCGGCATCCAGCGCCTGTAATACATACTCCTCTGAATCATGCATGGAAAGTATCACGGCTTTTGTATCCGGTGAATAATCTTCCAGCTTCGCAGCCGCTTCCAGTCCGGTCATTTCCGGCATGCGTATGTCCAGCACCAGAATATCCGGTTGAAGTTTCTGAGAGACCGCCAGAGCCTCCGCACCATTACCGGCTTCTCCAATTACCTGGATCTCCTGATCAGACTCTAACATGGCTTTTATCCCATTGCGCACAAGCGCATGATCATCGGCCAGTACAATATTAATTTTGGTCATAGTGAGTGATTACATTATTCTACTACAGCCGGCATTTTTACCGGAACCGAGAGTACTACTGTTGTTCCATTTCCCGGAGATGATTTTATATCCAGATGCCCGTTGATGTATTCAGTACGCTCATACATATTAAAGAATCCCCGGCCTGATTCAATGTTCATACTTCTTGCTTCTACAAGTTCTTCATCAAAGCCATTACCATTGTCCTGAACCGAGATCACCAGGTCTGTGTCTGACTGTTTTAACAGAACCTCAATGCGAGTAGCACCTGAATACTTAATGGCATTGTTAATGGCTTCCTGTAAAATGCGGAAGATGTTGTTCTCCATTTTCTGTGAGAGTCGCACGGAGTTGTCACCCTCCATGCGATAGATCAATTCAATATCTGTCAGCTTACCAATCTCCTTGATGAAAACATTCAATGCGGCCTGCAATCCAAAATCCCCCAACACTGTAGGCTTCAGATTAAACGTTACGCGTCTTACTTCCTTAATAACCTGTGTGATCAGCTGTTGTATTTCAGAAAGCTTGGAAGATACCGCATCTGTATTCTTTGCCAGGTCAATGGATTCGATCTGGAATTTCAAAGAGGTAAGCATCTGCCCGATACCATCATGAATATCCATAGCGAGTCGTTTACGTTCTTCTTCCTGTCCTTCCAGAATTAATACAGAACGGAACTTCTGTTGATTAATTTTCTTATCAATCTCTGCCCGGCTTTTCTCGCGCATGTTTTGCTCGGCATGCTTCTGGCGGGTGATGTCTGAACCCAACACCAGCCATTCGTCAACTTCATTCATTTCATCCAGAACGGGTACGATCATCAGATCTGCCCAGCGCGTCTTTTTCTGACGATCCGTGTATTGAATAGACCCCTGCCAGGTGATTCTTTCAGAAACCTGTTCAAGGATTTCCTCCATCCATTCTGTGCCTAACCGGGCATCGGGGAAAAGATTCTGAATCGACTGCGATTTACCGGAGAGTGTACAACCACTGAGTTCGGTAAATAAGTCTGAAATGAAAATTATATTTCCGCCCCGATCCGTCTTTGCATATATCTTGGGAGTCTCAATCGGAACGTTAACGTGCGACAATTCCTCATAGGACTTTTCAAGCGAAGTATACAGTGCACCAATTTCCTTCGAAAGTTTTTTAGCATTCTTTTCAGACGCGATCAATTGATTGACGGTACGGTTAACCTGTAAGGTAGTGGGGCGGAACACAAAAAAGATTTCCAGCAGAATAACGAAGATCGAAAGGAATAACAGAACATACTCCAGCTTACTCAGCGTGGATACTTTATGGCGTGCTTCGGCATCATATTGAAACACGATCTTATTCATACCGGTGAGGAAAGCATCCTGATGACGAAGAATAGAATCAATGGCAGGAAACAAATTATCATATGAAGCAGAAAGATCAGCGGTCAGGGCATCTACCAGGTTCCCTGCATTTTTTTTCATGGCCTGATGATGCACATTGATAGCGGAAAACATTGCAGTTATCGCCTCACTGTTCTGACCGGGTAAATGAAGGCTGTCATTTCCATTTTGCAATCCCTCATGACTCAACGCCCAGAGATCAAGGGCGGTGCGCATCTCCTCTAATATCGTTTTCCGTGTTTGATCAGTCTGCTCAGGCTTCAGCAACAGCGCACATTTTGTAATACGTTGACTCAACATACGCTGACGGCCTGCAACATTTATGACATGTGAGTCACTCAGCTGTCCTTCAAGGTGATTCTGAATCAATATCTGCCCGATAACCGCTACACTGACTACCACACTGAGCGCCAGAATATACCATGTACCCAACCTGCCGAAGCGGTTGAATTTGAGTTGAGATTCGTTATTAAATTCTAAGGTCATTTACGTAGGAAAGTTACGTAGCATTGCCCACCTCCCCTAAGAGGGAGGGACATATTTTGCGTAATATTTCAGTATATTCGAAGGCACCACTAGCATAAGGCTGGTAAATGCCAGGCTTTTACCCCTGGCATTCCCTAACATATGAAGAAGTGCTTTACTTGGTAAAGCCGATATGAACATAGCCCTCCTCTACTTTTACAGGGAACACAGCAATGGTGCATTCTTCTGCATTCAGGCACTCGCCTGATTTCAGGGAGAAGGTTTTTTTATGAAACGGACAAGCCACTTTGGGTTCGCCTTCAAAGGACCCGATCATTCCGCGTGATAGAACCATTTGCATTTTATGGGGACAAAGATTCTGGCAGGCATACCATTCATTTCTGCGTGTAAAATTGAAGACAGCAATCTGCATGTCTTTATACTTTACGCAGGCTCCTCCATTTTCAGGGAATTTGTCTACAGGGGCTGCCTTGAACCAAACTTTGATTTCAGCTTCCTGAGTAGGTGTGAATGTTTTTATTTCGTTATGCAATTCCATTTTTCGAAGTACGATTTACGAGATACAAGTACGATTTGATGAGCTCCACTATTTTTTATTCCAGTCGATAGGAATTTTTTGCCCACGCATATCCACATATTCCAGGGTAGGATCGGCTTCATCAGCATTCACAAAGTGTGTATAGCGTGAACGAAGTTTAGGATCTTCAACAACCTTCTTCCATTCACAGGCATAATTAGCAATGAGCTCCTTCATTTCGCGTTCAAGTTCTTCTCCGATTCCCAGAGAGTCATTCACGACAACATCGTAGAGGTACTCCAGGCCACCCTCCATTTTGTTCAGCCATGTTGCTGTGCGGGTCAACGGATCAGCAGTTTTGATATAAAACATCAGGAAGCGGTCGATGTATTTTACACAGGTATCCGTATCTACATCCGCAACCAGCAGCTTAGCATGCTGAGGTCGTGCACCACCGTTTCCACATACATACAGATTCCATCCTTTGTCTGTGGCGATGATCCCAAAATCTTTGGATTGAGCTTCAGCACATTCCCGGATACAACCGGAGACGGCACCTTTCAATTTATGTGGAGCACGAAGCCCTTTATATCGGTCTTCAACAAACACTGCGAATGACACGGAGTCCTGTACACCATAGCGGCACCAGGTAGAACCCACGCAACTTTTTATCGTACGCAATGCTTTTCCATAGGCATGGCCACTTTCAAAACCTTCTGCGATCAATTCTTCCCAGATGTCAGGAAGTTGTTCTACACGCGCACCAAACATGTCGATGCGCTGACCTCCCGTGATCTTGGTGTACAGATTATATTTTTCAGCAATGCGGCCGATAGCTGAAAGTTTCTGAGGCGTTATCTCACCACCGGCTATCCGCGGTACTACTGAGTATGTGCCACCACGCTGAATGTTGGCCAGGTAGCGATCATTGGTATCCTGAATCGTATCCTGTTCAGCAATTAGTTCATTCCAGATACTGGCCAGTAAGGAGGCTACGGCTGGTTTGCAGATCTCGCAGCCATCCCCTGTGCCATGGGAATCAATCAGTGCGTCATAGGTTTTGATTCCTTTTACTTTAATGATGTCATATAATTCCTGACGGGTATAGTCGAAGTGTTCACAAAGCGATTTCTTGACTTTATGCCCGAGCGATTCGAGTGTAATTTTCAGCAGATCGTTTACCAAAGGAGTACATCCTCCGCAACCTGTACATGCCTTCGTGGATTTTTTCAGGTCGTCTATAGTACGCGCACCACATTCCGTTACCTGGTGGATCAGTGACCCTTTGGTAATATTTTCGCATGAACAAATTTGAGCTGTATCCGGCAGACCTTTTACTCCGGCAGCTTCATCAACCTTTCCACCTCCACCTCCAACGATCAGTGTCTCCGGACTTTCAGGAAGCGGCATTTTATTCGCTACCATCTGGTGAAGCATATTGTATTGTGCGGCATCTCCTATCAGAATTCCACCCAGCAGATACTTTCCATCTTCTGAAATATTAATGCGCTTGTAAGTACCCTTGTGTTTGTTTTTAAATACGATGGGTATATGCGGAGTTTTTTCACAGAACGGATCACCAAAGCTTCCCACATCAACCCCTATCAGTTTCAGTTTGGTTGACATATCGAATCCGGTAAAGCACTTGGAATCATCATCCGTAAGCTGACGAGCCACGATATCGGCCATCTCATATCCCGGAGCAACCAGACCGTAAACCATATTCTTATGCACTACAGCTTCACCGATCGCAAATATGGAATCGTCCGTTGTGCGCATGTAATCGTTAACAACAATTCCGCCTCGCGGATGAACTTCAAGCAACGTTGCCTTTGCCAATTCATCACGCGGGCGAATACCTGCAGAGATTACCAGCATCTCAATATCCAGTTTGGTATCATCAGCAAACAAGAGTCCTTCAAGTTTGCCGTTACCTTCAATTTTCTTTGTATTCTTTCCGGTATGTATAGTGATGCCCAACTGACTTAATTTATGCGCGAGGATTTCAGATCCGGCATCATCAATCTGCCGGGGCATCAGGCGCGGAGCAAATTCCACCACATGAGTTTCTAAACCTAAATCAAGCAATGCTTTGGCGGCTTCAAGGCCAAGCAGACCTCCGCCCATCACTGCACCACGCTTTACCTTCTTTGCATAATCCGTGATCTGCACCAGATCCTCTATAGTACGGTATACAAACACGCCATCGCGTTCAACGCCCTCTATAGAAGGTACAAATGCACCAGAACCCGTAGCCAGAACTAGGTAATCATACCGGTCATAAGCTCCTGTATGGGTGCGGATGGTCTTGTCGAACCGATTTATTTCAGTTACCAGTTCACCCGTATGTAGCTGAATGTTGTTTTCCTGATACCAGGACGCGGGGGCCATAAGCAGGTCATCCGCTGTTGATCCGGAGAAGTAGCTGCTTAAGTGCACCCGGTCATAGGCAGGCCGGGGTTCCTCTCCATATACTATGATTTCAATATTGGCAGAACGGCTACGTAGTTTTTCGCAAAACTTGTAACCTACCATTCCATTACCAACTACGATCACCCTCTTCATATGCAAACGATTTAAGTACTTCTTCTTCAAATTTTAAGTAATTATACGTAATTACTAAGATGAGTCAAGCATTAATCGGAAAAAATTTACGTATTATTACGTATAAATTATGCGCATATGACATCTAACGTTTGCAAAACGCCTTCTCTGATAATAGTGGGTGCCGGCCCCGGGAACCCTGAGCTGATTACCTTAAAGGGAGTACGAGCTCTGCAACAGGCCGATGTGGTTCTGTATGATGCCCTGGCCTCAACCGAGCTGCTGGAGTTCACAAAACCGTCCTGTAAAAAAGTATATGTAGGAAAACGCAAAGGGAAGAAAGCGTTTTCACAGGAAGAGATCCATCAGCTCATTGTTTTCTATGCTACGCGGTATGGCACAGTTGTGCGCTTAAAAGGAGGAGATCCTTACGTATTTGGCCGTGGCCATGAAGAGCTGGAATATGCTGTAAGACGTGGTGTACAGGTAGAAGTTATACCCGGTGTATCCAGTGCTTTGGCAGCACCAGCTGCGGCCGGAATTCCATTAACCAAACGCGGAGTGAATGAAAGTTTCTGGGTGATCACCGGTACATTAGCTTCAGGCGAAATATCCGCTGATATAAAATGGGCAGCCCAATCCTCTGCCACGGTTGTCATTCTGATGGGAATGACAAATCTGGAACAAATTGCTTTGCTGTTCAGCGATGCCCGATCACCACTTGAACCAGTAGCAATCATTCAGGAAGCTACGCTGCCTGGACAACGCGTTGTCAAAGCAACAGCGGGAACGATTTACCAGGTGGTTGCTGAAGAAAAGATTTCTTCACCAGCTGTTATTGTATTTGGTAAAGTCGTTGAAGAAAGTCAACTGATTGATCAGTTGACAGAACAGATTCATGTCCATGTTGACCGCAGTAAGCATGAATCCTTTCTGTCATAACCGGCTTTGCCCGGAATTTACTTTTCCTAACTTTGTTCATGTCAGTACACGAACGTCTCGAAAAAGCATTTACCACTTTTGATGCCTACAATGCCAATGATCCTAATCAGGAAAATCATAATGGCAGCATCATACCCAAAGAACTGTTGTATGCCCAACGCATGACTGAACGTCTTAATCAATTTGCTCCGGGTGCCCCGGAGTATATGCAACTGGCTGCCCGGTGTCAGCACATCGGGAGATGGGAAATTCCCCGAAGTTCCTACCCGATGGATAAGAAAGGTTATCTGCAATGGCGTTCGGCTGAAAAAATACACCAGGCAAAAGTTGCCGAACAGATCTTGCGCAGCTGCCGCTATGATGATGAAATTATAGAGAAGGTAAAGTTTCTGCTGTTGAAAAAAGAGTTAACCACCAATGCCGATACAAAACTACTTGAAGACGTGGTCTGCCTGGTTTTCATTGAATATTACCTGGAAGATTTTGCCGCTTCGCATGATGATGAAAAAGTTATTGACATCCTGCGCAAAACCATGAAGAAGATGACACCCAAAGCACTGCAGGAAGCTGGCACATTAAAATTCTCAGAACGGATTACAAGGCTGATCAAAAGATCAGCTGAAAGTTAACCACAAAAAAAGACCGGCCTTTTAACCGGTCTTTTTTGTTTGATAATTCTGAAATTAAGAAAGTTCTTCGAACGTTCCTTTGTAAGTACCTTTAATGGTTACGTCACCTTCATCCGTTTCGAATGTTATGTTAAACGTAACCGTGTATGTATCACCTGATTTGGTTATCTCAAGATTTCCGCTCTTTACATCATAGTATTCAGCTATGGTGTTAAATTCGTCATCATACACTTCAATATCAAAATCGTTAAGTGTTTCATCAGCGTAGGTATAGTTGCCCACAGGCAGACCACCGTCACCATCATTCTCACTTGCCACTTCAAAGCTAACATCAGCAAACTGGTTGCCGCTGATACCATAGACACTACCTTCAAAAAAATACAAATCGCCATCCTGGTATGTCCAGAAGGAACCGTCATCTTCAAAGGTGTACTTCTTACCATCGATGGTCACGCTGTTCGATGATTTCTTATCGTCATCGCTACATGAAAAAAGGACGGCTACAAGGGCTGCTCCCAACAGGAGGTTAAAAAATTTTTGTTTCATAGGTAATAGAATAGTTTTATGAAACGAAGGTCAGGAATCCAAACTAC
>DASXWH010000096.1:0-1928 GCA_036503775.1 Ohtaekwangia sp. | reverse complement strand
TACCATCAGTACTACCCATCCCGGTGAGTAGTCTGTGATCTTTCTTATTTTCTTTACCTCATCGGATAATGTTTTCCGGTCTTTCTCACTGACGCTGAGTTCTTCTTTTCCCAGCAGACTTTTCAGGTGACGATCCATCACAACAATATCTTTACGGATAAGGAAGCGGTCATTTTTCTCTATGTCTTCTACAGAATTTACCGCGGCTACTGAATTGATAAGTCTCAGGTTGGTCTCTTTTACTTCCGCGAATTTATCCTGATCTGTAGCGGAGAGCGGTTCAGGATTAAGTCCGTTCAGCACGACTTCAATTTTGTGCAGTGATCCGTTCAGGGAAGACGGATCGATACGGGTATCCAGTGCAAAGTATACCGGAACAATACCGATAAGGATAAGCATGATCAATCCCACACCTTTTTGTCCGTCATTCGAGCCGTGATAATAGCTCACGCTGGTACAGGTTAAGATCAGAACGATACGGATCCAGAGCGGGGGTGGAGCGTTTTTCTTGGGTTCTTTAAAGAGGCTTTCACCATAGGATGTTTTCTTGGTGAGGTTCCGCAGTAAGAACATAAGAATGATGGTTACGGAAAATCCGAAAAGCGGTGAGATCAGCAATGACATTCCGATCTCCTGTGCCTTGCTCCAGTTTACGGCTGCTTCGGTTGAATCGGGTAATAAAGAGTATGCTATGCCGACTCCTAATATAGAGCCGATCAATGTATGTGAGCTTGAACAGGGGATACCAAAATACCAGGTCAATAAATTCCAGAAGATGGCGCTCAGGAGCAGGGCCATCACCATCGATATACTATGGGCGATATTCTGATCCACCAGGGATTCAACAGGCAGCAGGTTTACAATACCCATCGCCACACCTACACCACCTAATAAAACACCGGTAAAATTCCAGAGACCAGACCAGATAACTGCCACCCAGGGTTTCAGGGAATTGGTATAGATCACTGTGGCTACCGCGTTAGCCGTGTCGTGAAATCCGTTTACAAATTCAAATCCGCAGGCCGCAATAAGACAAATCACCAGCAGTACGGAATACGACAAATCAAGTTCGAACATAGGTTAGAAATTCGATCGCAATCTACCCTGAATATTAATGCTCAATGTTAAGTCAATGTTAACTTTTTTATCACTTTATTTTTGGTGATTACCTACATCACTGATGATCAGCAGGTTAATCTGCTCCATTTTGGGAATTTGCCATTGCAAATGCAAACAGTGTACTTCATTTTCTCCCTTTCAGCGAACGAAATAGTTGGGTTTTGTTCCGGTTTGAAATTTACTTTTGAGGTTGATGGAAACGGAGATCAGGGGCCATACTTTTAAACTATTACCGCAGCGGGCGATTCATTGGAAATCGCAGTCTATTGTTTTACTGGCCGATCTGCACCTGGGCAAGATCAACCATTTCAGGCGATCCGGAATACCGGTTCCCACCAAAGCCAATGAACACAACCTGGAGATATTGATCAGTCTTTTGCAGCACACCAAACCAAACCGTGTGATCTGCGTAGGCGATCTCTTTCATAGTCATTATAATCCGGAGTGGGAAGTGTTTGGTGAAGTAGTGAAGCACTTTCAATCCATTTCATTTGAACTGGTGATGGGCAATCACGATATACTGAGTGAACTTCAATACCAGCGGAAAGGTATTCAGGTGCATGATCAGCTTCTCATCGATAATTTTATCTTTACACATCATCCGATGGAAGATGTTCCGGATTCAATGTATAATCTTGCCGGACACATTCATCCCGGGGTGCACCTGGTAGGTAAGGGAAGACAGGCTATGACGTTGCCGTGTTTCTATTTCGGAGAGCGACAAGGAATACTACCCGCCTTTGGAATGTTCACCGGGTTGGCCAGGATCAGACCGAAGAAGGAAGATAAGGTGTTTGCAATAGTGGAGG
>DASXWH010000095.1:0-6290 GCA_036503775.1 Ohtaekwangia sp. | reverse complement strand
GGATAAAAATTCGGTCGGATCAGACTGACAACGTATAAGGGGACAATAAAAATCACGAGCCATACCATCAGTTCATAGTATACTTTCTTAAACGTGGTGCGTGGTAAAATAAATTGTTTCATTACCCAGGTTGTAAAGATCACCGGAAGAAAAACCACCAGAAAGTAATACTTCAGTTTCCATACCAACCCGCAGCATAAAAAAACAATGATCCATTCCAGTATACGCACCCGCTGACTTGTCCATACTTTTATAAAAACCCCGGCCATAAAAAACAATCCGCCCATAGACAAGCTCTCCTTTATTATACCTGAAGACCAGAACACCGTTGTTGGCAGAAATAAAAATGACAGCACCGTGGCCAGCCACAACTCCGGTTGATGTTGTATGATGATCTTCACCAGGTACCATGCTCCGAAAAATGCTAAAGCCGAAAAGTAAAGAGAGGCGATCCAATAGTTGTCTTGCGTAAGCAAACAAAATATACTGACGATCTTGCTTATGAATATCGTTCTGGGCTCGGCCGAAAGACCAGTCCAGGGATCATACAATGTATTTCCTCCGATGAAAGTTATGTATCCACTAAAGTCTTTACGTGCCTGTTCTGCAAACCGGACACCATCAGCATAAAAATTCAGGGTATCACCAACCTGATAGTAATAAGTATAGACCAGCCCGAGGGCAATCCCTCCGACAAGTTTCAGTATAAAACCAGACCAGAAAATTTTCTTCAGGCGGGGTGTTTCCGGTTTACTTACCAGGAAGGCTACTGCAAATAGAACCAGTACATGAACCAGGCTAATCACCATGAGGCTTCATCAAAAATGCTCCGATGCTGCAATCTAAACATCTTCGCTTTGAACAAAAACTGTTGTTCAATTCAATTAATGCCTGGGAGTCGAAGGCTGTTTTAGTTGTAATTCCCAATACTTCCCAATGTCTGGTAATGGTATTGGATTCGGGCGGAAGCTGTTGCAAAATGGAAACAGCCCGATCAACAAAGGAATGATCATCGCGAACCTGACCATACGCAGTCATGACAGGCACTACGGTATTGATGATAATATTATCAATGCTCATTTCCCCCAGACCAGACAATTCTTCATTCACCGGCTGCTCAAACTGGTAATGATGCTTCCAATACGGAGACTGCTGAATCGTAAATAAAGATCGTAATGAACGTGCGTCTTCAGTCTTTACGATCCTGGAAAATACATTTCTCACGGAAGAAATAAGCGAAGCAAATTGTGCTATCCTGATGGTGGGAAAATTGGCTGGTCTGAGCCGCAGAAACTTCCATTGAAATTTATTCAGGGGATTCTGTAATGAGAATTTCTTCTGCAGCAGATTATATTCTCTGCGGAGGATGCGGAAGTATTCATCATCAACATCTTCTCCTAAAAAACCAGCCTGACCAAAAAGCAGCGCTTCAATCTGCTCCGGTTTGTCGGCATGTTTCATCAGGATCTTGTAAGGGATGCTTTGTGCCAACTGAAGAAACGGATCAGCATTTACCTTAAATCCAAAATTCAAAGCCAGTTGCTGATAACAGGTCTCTTCCCAGTCCTGGTTATTCCGCTGAAGAAGTTTAATGATGTAATCCGATTTGCTTTCAAGGCGCGCGGTAAGCACTTTATCCAACGCAAATAGCTTTATCATTTCAGGCACATCATGCAAAGAACCGGCACACGGTATTTTCTCCGGGCTGTTAACCAATCTTTTGTATCCGCGCAGAAGTTCATCCTCTACCCTGCCCTTTAATTCTACCGTAGGCAACAACGAGCCATCGATACGTCTCACAGGTTTGTTATCCTGCCATACCACATGCAGCACAACATTATCGTAAGCCTGATCCATGTGATGGCCATGAGCCATCCATCCGGAAGATTCAACGTGGATCTCCACATTACCCACCCAGATCATTTCACCGATCTGCAAACGTGCATTATGAAAATCAGGGCCTGCATGAATATTTACAAGACCGGCATTGAAAACGGATACCGGGTCACCGGTTGTGGTACGTAAATCAGATTTATTGAAATACTGGCATTGCCAGAGGTAGTGAAGGAAAGATTCAGACATCGGGTAAAAAGAATTACAACGTTCGGTATACGATTTACGATTTTGGCAAACCTAAATCAACACCGGAAAAATAGTATCGGCTGATATCAGAGAATTGTTTGAAGAAGATGAGCCATTTCATCCTTTACTTTCCGCGCCTCCTCTCCTGCCTTAGCTGCGAAGTCTTTTTCAGCTGAAGCATAGATAATAGCCCGTGCAGAATTCACCAGCAGTCCACACTGTTTATTCATGCCGTATCGGGATGTCATCTCCAGATCACCTCCCTGAGCCCCAATACCCGGAACAAGAAAAAAGTGTTCAGGCGCCAGTTCACGAATACGCTGCATTTTGTCAGCCTGCGTAGCGCCCACTACATACATCAGCTGATCAGAAGAACCCCATTGCTGAGACTTCAATATTACTTCTTCAAATAATTTTCTACCTGTAGTCTTGGATTCTATCAACTGAAAGTCACTGCTACCCGGGTTGGAAGTATGAGCCAGTAGGATTACCCACTTGTTTTTGAATTGAAGAAAAGGTTTTACCGAATCTTCACCCATATACGGTGCCACCGTGATGGAATCAAAATTCATCTGGCTGAAAAAGGCTTTCGCATAGAGCGCAGAGGTATTGCCAATATCGCCACGTTTGGCATCGGCAATGGTAAATATGTCTTTTGGAATATAGTCCAGAGTCTTTTGCAGACTCTCCCACCCTTTTGGACCAAGTGCTTCATAAAAAGCGATGTTGGGTTTATACGCTACTGTATAGGAATGAGTAGCATCAATAATTTGTTTATTGAATTCGAAGATCGGGTCTGAAGAGGAAAGAAGATGTTTTGGAATTTTATCCGGATCGGTATCGAGGCCTACACAGAGGAAAGAATTCTTCTTTTTGATCTGCTCGAAAAGTTGTTCGCGGGTCATTCTTAGGTAATCGTTAATCGTTAGTCCTGCCTACCGGCAGGCAGGCGTTAATCGTTATCCGTGAGTGTGGGCGGGTAATTCCATGCCACCATTTACGGATAACGATTAACGTTTAACCAACCTATCTCAGATCAATAACTTCAACACCCGGATATTTCTTTGGATCAAATCCAAAGAATGTATCTTCCACTTTAACGTTTGGCGTGAATTTCGAAATGGTGTACTTATAGCGGTTCCCACCTTTATCAAACAAGGTGAAGCTTTGAATAGTCTTGTCTTTCTTATTGATAAACATCTTCACTTTGAAATACTGGGCGTCTTTTTTCTCGGGCACCAGGTCAATCTCTTCACACATAACACCTCCCTCAGTTTTATCCTGGAGGTAGAGGTACTTAAACCCTTTCTTATACACTTCGTGCATTTTGGAAGGGTTGATATCTTCTGATGACGGATCGTAATTATCAATGTTTACTTCTTTGGCATCCGGCAGGTAGGTCCATACCGTAGAACCGTTGTTTATCACCTCCTGTTCAGGCAGCGATAATCTGAATTTATCGCCTTTCACCGTGATTTTACCCTTAAACTCTTCGTTGATCTTTTCTACGTCATTGGTAAGGGTATAGGAAATATTGGCTTCAAAAGCGGGGATGGACTTGTACTTTTTACTCATGGCGTCCAGCATCTCCAGCGCCTTCGGGTCATACTGCGCGGAAACGGTTACCACCAAAAACATTGAAAACAGGGCTAAAATCGCATTTTTCATTTCTACAAAGACTTAAATTGTACGCAAAGTTAAGATTGACTGTGTTTTTCCTTTAATGAAGTCAATAATTGTTCCAAACTAAGTTCATCTTTTATTAAAACTTCCCTGGCTTTGCTTCCTTCAAATGGCCCCACAATACCGGCTGCTTCCAACTGGTCAATCAGGCGTCCTGCGCGGTTATACCCTAACTTCAATTTCCGTTGAATGAGCGAAGTGCTTCCCTGCTGGTGCATTACGATCAATCTTGCAGCATCTTCAAACAGGGCATCACGGTCAGACAGGTCCACATCGGAGGCGCCACCTTCATCGTCACCTTCGTATTCCGGCAACATGTAGGCTGAATCATACCCCCGTTGCGAGCCAATAAAATCACAGACCTTTTCAATTTCAGGGGTATCTACAAATGGGCACTGCAGGCGGATAACATCAGAGCCTGATGACAACAGCATATCACCCTGACCGACCAGCTGATCCGCACCACCCGAGTCAAGGATGGTTCTGGAATCTACTTTGGAGGTTACTCGGAAAGAAAGGCGTGCCGGAAAATTCGCCTTGATCACACCGGTGATCACATTCACAGATGGACGTTGCGTGGCCACCACCAGGTGAATTCCGATAGCACGGGCAAGTTGGGCCAGTCGCGCGATAGGCGTCTCTACTTCTTTACCCGCTGTCATCATTAAGTCTGCGAGCTCATCGATCACTAATACGATATAGGGAAGGAACCGGTGACCTTCTTTCGGATTGAGTTTTCGGGCCACGAACTTGGCATTGTATTCTTTCAGGTTCCGCGCTCCGGCATCTTTCAGTATCTCGTAGCGATTCTCCATTTCGATACAAAGGGAGTTGAGCGTATGCACAACTTTTTTGGTATCGGTAATAATAGCTTCTTCACTGTTGGGCAGCTTGGCCAGGTAGTGACGCTCGATCTTGCTGAACAGTGACATTTCCACTTTCTTCGGATCGACCAGTACGAACTTCAACTGGGAAGGATGACGCTTATATAATAGAGAGGCTAGGATCACATTCAATCCTACCGATTTACCCTGACCGGTAGCTCCCGCCACCAGCAAGTGCGGCATCTTGGCCAGATCAATAACCAATACCTCATTCGAAATGGTTTTACCCATAGCGATGGGAAGTTCCTTATCGGTTTTGGCAAAAGCCTGTGTTGAGAATACCGAACGGATGCTTACCATCTCCCGATTTTTGTTCGGCACTTCAATACCGATCGTTCCCTTACCTGGAATGGGTGCGATAATCCGTATGCCCAAAGCCGACAAACTCAGTGCAATATCATCTTCCAGGTTTTTGATCTTGGAGATTTTGATACCCGCATCCGGCACGATCTCATAGAGTGTTACAGTCGGGCCGATCGTGGCTTTAATACTTTGGATACCGATCTTAAAATTGACCAGCGTTGCCACAATCCGATCCTTATTCTGATTCAATTCTTCCTGTGATACACCCGCTTTCCCAGCTTCGATTTCATTCAGCAAATCAAGCGGAGGAAATTTATAATTACTCAGATCTAAAGTCGGATCATAAAATCCCTTCTCTTCAACCAGTTGCTCTGCGAGCTTATCGGTGTCTGTGGGTTCTTCAATGGTGAACAACGGATCAACCTTAACTTCTTTCTTCGGTGGTTCAGGTTTTTCTATTTCAAGTTTAACCTCATTCACGGGCTTGACCGGTTCTTCGACCGGCTTTACCAATACAGGTTCCGGAATGATCTCATCCTTGCCCAACTGATCCGGCCAGTTATCTTTCTCATCATTATAAGCTGAGAATAACGGATCTTCACCTTCCTTTTCATCCATGATGGCATCGTTGCCCATAGGCTTCGGATCTCTCGGCTGAAAAAGCGGAATAGCAGTTACATTAAAATAGAAGATGATAAAAACGAAAAGAGAAAGTATAAGCAGCAGGAAGGTTCCCCAGCCGAACATGCTTTCACTGAGCTCTGCCAGCCGAAGCCCAAAACCTCCACCCAGAAAGCTCCATTCGCTGGTACCTTCATTAATATGAGTCATGTAGCCCAGCAGAAGACAAATCCACGCTCCCGAGAAAATAGAAAAGACCGAGAATGAGAATATGCGCAGAAGCTCCCGGTTGAATACGATCTTGAACCCGATGAGGAACAGCAATGGCGGAATGAAGAAAGCCGATATCCCAAACCAGCGGGCGATCACATAATCAGATATTACAGCACCATAATACCCCAGCCAGTTCCTGATTTCTTTCCCTGACTCGATAACCGATGGCGTTTCCCGGGGGTGAACGATATCAAAATCAGCACGCCAGGTGAACAGGTAAGAGAACATTGCCAGAAAAAGATATACTCCGGCAATCATAAAAAAGAATCCAACAGCCAGTTTAAATCTGGGATCTTTCAGGAATTCAAAACTGATTTTGGATTTAGACGACTTGCCCTTCTTTTCCTTCTCCGGCTTCTTGAATGTATTTGACTTATAAGTGTTTTGTGCCATGCTCTGATTCGCAAAACTAAATAAAAAGGGTGAATAGTCCACAGTCGACAG
>DASXWH010000094.1:0-10293 GCA_036503775.1 Ohtaekwangia sp. | reverse complement strand
CAGGAGCTATACTTTTGAGAAACTATTTGTTGGAAGATATGAAGTATCTGCTGATCTGTACATTGTCTTTAGTTGCAACGTATTCGTTTGCACAGGAGAAGTCATGGACACCGCTTCTTGATAAAACACTAAGTCAGTGGGGAAATTACCTGAGCTTTCGTCACCGGAACAATTATAACGGAAAACCACCCGTTGATGATCAGGGAGTCTTGATTCATCCGGTTGGTTATAATCACGATACCACAAAGGTATTTTCGGTGATCGAAGACCGGGGTGAACTGATCCTTCGGGTGAGCGGTGAGATTTACGGTTGTTTATACACAAAAAATGAATTCAGCAATTACCACCTGAAACTGAAAGTGAAATGGGGAAATAACAAGTATGAACCCCGGCTGAACAAACTTAAAGATTCCGGAATACTCTACCATTCCATTGGTGAAAGTGGTGTGGACTACTGGCGCTCATGGATGTTGTCGCAGGAATTTCAGATCATGGAGGGACATATGGGTGACTACTGGAATATCGCTACCTCGGCCGTGGATATCCGTGCTTTTCTCCCGGAAGGAAAAATGAACAGTGTAGCGAGCGTAACTCAGGCTTTCCTTCCCTTTGGGAGCGGAGCACCTGAAGGATTTTGTTTGCGCAGTGAGAATCGTGAAAGCGTTGATGGAGAATGGACAACCCTTGAATTAATAACATATGGTGACAAAAGCCTTCACATCGTAAACGGTTATGTGGTTATGGTGCTGCGTAATTCACGATATGTGAAAGATGGTCAATCTGTTCCGCTTGTAAAGGGAAAGATCCAGCTGCAAAGCGAAGCGGCAGAAGTGCTCTTCAAGGATATTCAGATCAGAAGTCTCCAGTCTATTCCGGAGAACTATACGGTTTATTTTCGTTAGTTCAGTTGTTCAAAACTGGACTATAGACAATCAACTGAATCATAACTACGATAATTGAAACTACAGCCATTAAGCTGATCACGAGAAATGCAATTCCCTTACCCTTCAAATCCGGATGCTGGTTTGGGATCAGTTCGAGAACCTTAAAAAATGTTTTGGTAGATCGCCAGGCAAATACAATAAAGAGCAAAGCAGGAATAATAAATCCCGCTACACGTGCTGCATTTACTCCCGTGCTGATCAGGTAAGCCATCATTATTGATGCGGCCCCGGATGTTCCACCGGAGATCAAAGCCGTTTTGGCTTTCATGCCGATAAAAATAACCGATACAATTCCACAAAGAATGAGAAAGGTTCCGTAAAAATAGAGAAGCGATATAGTGTGATTCATACGATAAGGTTCTGTGCACAAATTAACTATTTGGTTCTCATGGAAAGCACGGAAGACACAGAAAAATTAATTCCGGGTCTTCCGTGATTTTCGCGAAAAAGTTTATTGCTGATTCCCATCGTAACTCAGCATCCAGGAAACACCAAATCTGTCGGTGCACATACCGAAGAAGGATCCCCAGAACATCTTATCCAGCGGCACGGTAACCGTTCCTCCAGCAGAAAGTGCCTTGAATAGTTTACGCGTTTCATCTTCACTTTCAGTGTGAATGGATAAATGAAAATTATTACCCTGTACGAAACCATCACCCATAGGACTGATAACATCCGTTCCCATCAGAATATTCCCGTTACCAATGGGTAAAGCGATGTGCATAAGTTTGTCCAGGTCAGCAGCCGGAGTCTGACCTGCTTCTGGTGTTTCCTTAAACCGCTGGATCATGGAGAACTCACCACCGAAATACAGATTTGTAAAAAGTAAAGGCCTCTTCTGTGTTGCCTTTGAAATTCAAATAGGGGTTAACTACTTTCATATACTTGAATGTTATTGTTTGTGATGACCTAAAAGTAGAATACCTGAATGTGCAAGGCCGGTTGTGAATCCGTCATTCTTCAGGGTTTATTCCGACCAGCTATATTTTGTCGGATATCGAATAGTATAATTTCAGCAACGATCAAACGCTCTCTGAAACGTTGAGCCTGATGATGGCACACCATCCGGTAAAATATCTTCGAGGATTTCAGCATGGTAGCCACTGTCTTTTAACAGATCGATCAGGTGAACTGCATGAACTTCGCGCGCTGCACATTTGATCCGGAGAATCCGATCGCAGTCGTCCAGGTCGAATGTAGCTTCATAAAGCGGAAATCGTTTCCGTATTTCGGATAACAATATGTCGGCTGCATGCCATGTAGCTACATTTGTTTTGAAAACTTCGATCATACCCTTACAGGCTTTTAATATCATTAATGAGTTCAGGGAGTCCTTTACTGAACAGATGCCCTCCATGATAACATTCCCGGACCTGTGCTTCAGGAAGATCATCGGCATAACGTTCGAGGTGATTCACAGGCACCACTTCATCATCGGTACTATGATATAAAAATACATGCGGTATGCTGGGCAACTTCCGTGGAAAGTCATCTACCAGTGCGTATTCCTCTACTTCCCAGTTCTTTTCACCCCAATAAGGTGTAGCGATAAGAAATAAGGCAGAAACCGGTTTTGCCTGAGGGGACTCTGAAAGGTATTTCAACACCACCGATGCACCGAGGGAATGGCCCACCACAACAGCGTTACTATTCAGTGCTGCAAATTCTTTTTCCAGTTGATCAGACCACAGATCATAATGCGGATTTTCAGGATCAGGCATTTCCGGACTAACTATGGCATAATCGTTTCCCAGCGTCTTCCGTAGATAACTAAGCAGAAAATCGCTTCCCTCAAAATGACCTTGTGGCCCTGCACTGTGAACAAATAATACTTCTTTCATGCAAAGGTCCATTAACCCCGTACTTCTTTCTTTATACCTCGTTCCTTCACCAGGCATACCATTTCATCATCATTCTTATACCACTCTATACACGGGCTGTCTTTATCCGGTGTGTTATCCTTCATCAGTTCCATGAAGACATCTTTAATACTTTCGGTTTTTGTGCGCCAGTCGGGGACGGTAATAGCATCATAACTGCCTGAAGCAATTGTGTATACATCATACCCCAGTTGTTTTCCTTCACCCGCAAATTTTTCCAGCGCGGCAGCGAGGTAAACAACACCACTGTCTGTACAATAGCTGATGCCGTAATACGGACGTGCGAGACCGTCAGGCACTTTATCAATCAGGGAATCAAAGGCTTCACCGATCCCCAGCGGAAATGACTTCACCTCAAAACCAAATACATGTATGGGTTCGTCTATCCTGAATTTCTCCATAGTAAGGCTCATTTTACAGTACAAACCTACCCATCATACCAAATTTCATCGGGGTGTAAATCCGGCTTATTGAGGGGTTGATCGCGACAAACCCATATACTACTTTTGACAACTATGAAGCACATATCCATACTCGTACCGAAGGGAGCTATACTGGGAAGCCTTGAAGGATCACGCCAGTTGCTGACACAAGTGAATTCATTTTTCTCAATGCGCGGTGCGCCTCCGGTTTTTAAAGTACAACTCGTTGGGCTCAACAAACAAACTACATTATGTGGCGGAGCTTTTACGGCAAACACGGAAGTGCTGATCGGTGATGTCGATAAAACTGATCTGATCATTATTCCTGCAGTGGATGGTGATCTTCAACAGGCGCTGAAAGACAACAGTGACTTCATTCCCTGGATCACCAAACAATATAACAACGGTGCAGAAGTAGCCAGTCTTTGCCTTGGTGCATTTATTCTCGCATCAACCGGCCTGGTGAATGGAAAAAAATGCGCTACACACTGGATGGCCGAAGGAGCCTTTCGTAAAATGTTTCCGGAGGTGAATCTTGTAACCGAGAAAGTAATCACAGATGAACAGGGAATATATTCCAGTGGTGGAGCTTTCTCGTACACAAATCTCATTTTATACCTGATCGAAAAATATGCCGGAAGAGATATGTCTGTGCTATGCGCAAAAGTATTTGCATTGGATATCGACCGTGAAGATCAATTGTCGTTCATCATCTTCCAGGGACAGAAAGATCATGAAGACATCCAGATCCGTAAGGCGCAGGATTTTATTGAAAATAATTTCCAGGAAAAAATAACCGTGGATCAATTAGCCTCTATGCTGGCTATCGGCAGGAGGAATCTCGAACGCAGATTCAAGAAGGCCACATCAAACACCGTTACCGAATACATTCAGCGTGTAAAGATCGAGGCAGCTAAAATCAGTCTTGAGTCATCACGCGAAAATGTAAATGAAGTAATGTACAAGGTTGGGTATTCGGATACTAAAGCATTCCGGTCTACTTTCAAGAAGATTACGGGGCTATCTCCGTTGCAATACAGGACGAAGTATAACCGGGACATGGTCAGCGCATAGTCGTCTTAATCACAAACATTTACATGCACGGTCAACGAATAACGGGGATTAGAAATATCTTCGCGAAAATTCCTACTCTACTAATGATCCGCTCAAATGTATTTTTATTACTGAATCTGATTATAGCTTCGTTCACTACAATTGCTCAAACCAGGACGTATACGTATTATGACTCAGCCTGGTCCAGGCCGTATGCGCCTTTTCAGGTTGCCGGTAATGTGTATTATGTGGGTACGTACGACCTGGCCTGTTATCTGATTGTAACACCTGACGGTCATGCACTCATTAATACCGGTCTTGAGGAATCTGTTTCGTTAATTCAAAAAAACATAGAAACATTGGGCTTCAATTTTAAGGATATAAAAATCCTGCTCACAACGCAGGGACACTTTGATCACGTTGCCGGAATGGCTGAAATAAAGTCAAGAACAAACGCCAAAATGTATGTGCATGAACAGGATGTTCAGGTGCTGGAGGATGGCGGTAACTCTGACTTCGCATTGAAAGGTTTGCCCGGAATAACATTTAACCCTGTCAAGGTTGACCGGGCGCTGAAAGATGGCGAGGTAATAGCACTCGGTGGTACGAATATAAAGGTGTTGCATCATCCTGGTCATACAAAAGGTGCTACCAGTTTTCTGATAAACGTAAGGGATGAAAATCGTTCCTGGAATCTACTCATTGCCAATATACCCAGTGTTTTATCACAGGTACGGATTTCAGGCATGCCGTCTTACCCGAATGTTGGAAAAGACTTTGCACGTACTTTTGATGCGATGAAAGCTGTGTCCTTTGATATCTGGGTGGCCTCCCATGCAAGTCAGTTCAACCTGCACGACAAACGAAAGCCTGGTGACTCTTATAATCCGGGTATATTTTCTGATCGCGAACGCTATGAAGCGTCCATCAATTCCATGAAGCAGGAATATGATCGCAAACTGAAGAGTGAACTGTCGGGCACTAAATAGTTAATATTTACATTCCCTTATTTTTCAGGTACGAATTATTACCTGCCTCTACTTAATATTGTGTGAAGCTTTTACTGTTGATGCGTGCAACGATTCATAATCTTGCCGAAACAATGTGTTCACAGCCTCTCTCTATTTTTCGGACATATATTTTACTGTTATGAAAAGACCCTCTCTGCTTTTACTGACAGGCGGTATGATATTATTTCTGAATATCGCACACGCCCAGGTGAATTTGCCTGCCATCAATTCTTCGTACGCTCAGTCATTTGATTCACTTGCTGCAGCCGGAACAACCAATGAGTTCACAACACTGCCATACGGCTGGAGTGTTATCGAAACCGGATCAAATGCCAACACTACCTACGCTGCGTCAACCGGTTCTGCCAATGCGGGCAACACCTATAGCTTTGGAACCACAGCTGAACGAGCGCTTGGTGGCCTGCAATCGGGATCACTGGTACCAATCATTGGTGCCGGATTCAACAACACAACAGGATCAACGATCACTTCCCTTCATATCACCTATACGGGAGAGCAATGGCGCTTAGGAACTCTATCACGACCTGATCGTCTGGATTTTCAGTACAGTCTCAACGCAACATCAGTGAATACCGGTACATGGACGGATATGGATGCACTGGATTTTATCAGTCCGGTGACCACAGGAACGGTGGGTTTACTGAATGGAAATGATACACTGAATAATACCACAATTGATTTTACTATTGCAGGATTATCCATTGAACCGGGAGATACATTTTACATCCGATGGCTCGATTTTAATGCTTCGGGAGCGGATGACGGACTCGCTATAGATAACTTCAGCATTACGCCTATCGGGCTTCCTTCAGATCAGCCTTCCATCTCATTTGTTCCGGCAGCGTTGAACTTTGGCGATATCAATGTTGGCGCGACAGACACCCTGAGCTATGAAGTAATAGCAGCCAATCTATCAGATTCGGTTTCCGTCACAGCTTTCAATCCGGCATTCTCTGTTTCTATCGACAACCTGAGCTTCAGCACGTTCACAAAACTTCCCCAAACAGGAGGGATTGTTTACGTACGATTTGCACCGACAAGCAACGGACCTTCTTCTGATTCCATCTATCATTTTGGCGGTAATGCTTCTGCATCCTTGCAGATCACTGGAAGTGGATTTGATCAGGCCGCGAATATTATTCCCATCAGTTTGGCGCGGTCAAAACCTGCAGGAGAGAAAGTAACCGTAGCCGGAAGGATCACGGTGGCTTTTGAACAGGGTAATCCGGCTTTCATCCAGGATGTCACAGGCGGAATACCGGTCTTTGATTTTACGCTGGCCACCGGTGTTCAGATCGGTGATTCAGTGATCGTAACCGGACCAATCGGAATATTCAATGACCAGAAGCAGATCAGCGGAAGCGGCATTTTTTTTACAAAAGTGAATACACCGGCACACGTTGTCGAACCTGTACTGATCGATCTGGCAGACCTGGCTGAGCATGAAGGGCAACTTGTTACCGTGCAGAATGTAGAACTGGTTAACGATGCTTTTGTATTCTATCCGCAAAGTACAGAGCGTATTCAAGCCGGTGCGGTTCAGGGTGATCTTCGCATTGATGGCGATACTAATATTCCGGGTTATGATAAACCCGATGGCCTGGTCAACATAACCGGTGTGGTGGGGAGATTCAGAACTAATGCTCAACTGCTCCCGCGGTTTATAGAAGATATACCGGGAGCCACGTTACCAACCACACCAGCAGATTCTGTTTCGAAAGAAGTAACACTGGATATTGTAAACTGGAACCTGGAATTCTTCGGTGCTGAAAGGGAGGATTATGGGAATGAAGAATATGGTCCTGCGAATGAGCCGCTTCAATTGGATAATGTGAAGAAAGTGATTGAATCACTTCACGCTGATATCATTGCCGTACAGGAAGTTTCCAGCGATTCAGCATTTCATGAACTCGTAAATCAACTCGGCCGGTATAAGTATACATGCTCAGATCGCTATTCATATTCATTTGAAGGACCGAGTGATGAGTTTCCGCCACAGCAAGTATGCTTCATCTATGATACCTTAACCGTATCCGCTATTTCAGCCAGACCGTTATTTGAGAACCTGTATGACTCAGCCAGAACGATTGACCCTTCATTGTTACCCGGCTATCCAAGTGGTGATGCGTCCAGTTTTTATTCCAGCGGAAGACTACCGTATTTGTTCACAGCAGAGGTGACCATTGAAGGAATTACAAAAGAGATCTCACTGATTGACATTCACGCCAAGTCGGGTGCAGCATTGGCCGACTGGAACAGAAGAGTATATGATGCAGCGGTCTTGAAAGACACCCTGGATCAGAAATTCGCTGACCGGGCTGTTGTCATCCTGGGGGATCTGAATGACGATCTGGATCAATCGATCACTACCGGCCAGGCTTCTCCGTATGAATCATTCGTAACGGATACGGACCGGTACGCACCCCTGACAAAAGCATTAAGTGATGCAGGGGCCAGGTCGACTGTCAGCTTCAACGATGTGATCGATCATCAGATCATCTCCAATGAACTCGCTGCAGAATACCTGGCAGGATCAGCAACGGTGATTGCACCTTTTGCCTTAATTCCAAATTATGCCAATACAACTTCAGATCACCTGCCGGTAATTACGCGATACAGGTTCATACCGGCTGAAGTGAATTTTATTCAAGCTGGCTTAGCGTTGACAGAAGACAGCAGCGAGGTCACTATCGCATTGACGCTGAGCAAATCCTTTGATACGGAAAAAACGATAACACTACAACTGGATGGAACAGCAACAGCAGGGGAGGATTTTAACACAACACCAGCTCCTGTTGTTGGATTAATCCAGGTAACTGTACCCATAGGAGCGACCACCGTGAATTTTAAGCTGACGATTATTAATGACATGATCGATGAAGTAACGGAGACCATACAATTCTCTATTGTTCCGGGTGAAGGATTGTCAGCAGGCAGTCAATCACATTGTTTGGTTACCATTGATGACAATGATGTGCCGACAATACGATTCACCGAAATATTTTCAGCTGCAAAAGAAGGATCTGGAGAGCAACAGATTGCTTTCACACTTTCCGGAGCACCCTCTACCGATCAGACTGTATCCATTGTAGTTACCAACGGACCAGGCGTGCAATACGGTAATGACTATACCACATCACCTGGTGTGGCCAACCAGAAAATAGAGGTAACGATTCCTGCAGGGGAGGCTAAACCATCATTCACGATCACACCGAATCCTGATTTCAAAAATGAATGGCCGGAGCTGATCAGTTTTTACATCGACAAGACGTCTCCCGGGCTCGTAGCTGTGCAACCTAAAGTATCTGTCTTTTCTATTCTGGATGTACGAAGGATCAAACCAAGCTTTGCGATATTCCCTAACCCAACAGCTGGTATCATTCACATCAGTTATTCTGACATTGATGCCAGCGAAATACTTTCAGCTGAACTGTTCAATAGCAATGGAAATCTGAAGTACATGGGAACAGGAACCTTGCAGCAGATTGAAGCGGATGTCAGCAGCAGGCTGCAGCAGGAGCAACGAGGTCTGTATCAGTTAAAGCTGACACTCCAGGGAGAAGTGTTCCTGATTCGGATACTGAAGATTTAGATTCACAACGTTCCATTACATTTTGCGTCTCTGTGGTTTAACTTCCTTTACCGCAGAGACGCATTGTTATTTGATTGCCTTCCGGATAGCAGGTGCTACTTCATTTCCAAACAGCTCTATGGATTTCATGACTTTCGCATGCTCCATATGACCAATCGTGATCTGCGCGAGAAAACGGGTGTGTTTGAATAATTCATATTCGTACAGGATCTTGTCAATTACCTGTTGCGGACTTCCTACGAGTAGCGAACCGTGCGGTGAACGCAGATCTTCATAATGCGAGCGATCCATCGGGGGCCAGCCACGTTCAATACCAATGCGCGACATCATTTTAAAGTAGCCCGGAAAAAATTCATCAGATGCTTTTTGTGATGTTTCAGCGATATAAGTGTGCGAGTTGATTCCAACTTGTAAACTATTCAGGCTATGCCCGGCAGCTTCAGCCGTTTCACGATAATATTTAACATAGGGTGCAAAACGATCGGGAGCACCTCCAATAATAGCCAGCATCATGGGTAATCCAAGTCTGGCCGCACGCTCTACTGATTTAGGAGTTCCGCCAATAGCAACCCATATCGGAAGATGATTATGAGCCGGCCTCGGATAGACACCCAGGTTGTTGATAGCCGGTCTGTGTTTGCCATTCCAGGTTACTCGTTCTTTTTCGTTGAGTTTAATTAACAGGCCAAGTTTCTCAGAAAATAACTCGTCATAATCTTTAAGGTCGTAACCGAACAAGGGAAATGACTCAATGAAAGAGCCCCGTCCGGCCATGATCTCTGCACGGCCACCGGATAAAAGATCGACTGTAGCAAATTGCTGGAATACACGGACCGGATCATCGGAACTCAGCACCGTAACGGCACTGGATAGTTTTACTTTTTTGGTCCGGGCTGCCGCAGCCCCTAATACCACCGCAGGAGATGACACGAGGTAGTCGTGGCGGTGATGTTCGCCAATAGCCACTACGTCCAGTCCTAACTGATCAGCCAGTTCAACTTCTTCCAGCAGATCTGCCATACGTTGCTGAGCTGAAACGGTAACTGTATCCGGTGTTTCTACAAAAGTTGAGATGCCTAATTCCATGAATACTTTATGTTAATGAATTCTGATTGCCGAGGTGATAAACCGGATTGTTAACCGCCTGCAATCCAAAATAATTCAAACTGATCTGTTTTGCAGCAACCAGAACTCTGCGGGAGACTTCGTTATTATGTTTAAGTACCGTATCGCAATCGTTTACAGGTCGTAAAGTGTCGCGCATCTGGCGACAATCCTGAGTTTCTTCTTGCAAAAGGCAACTTTTCAGCCGTTACTTTGCGTTTAACAATTTTGTTAAACAAAAAAGCCAATGGGTGCAGAAGAAGCACA
>DASXWH010000093.1:0-7797 GCA_036503775.1 Ohtaekwangia sp. | reverse complement strand
AGATCTTTACGAAATGCCACTGGAACGTAAGGCCCCTGGCGTTATTTTCCGTCAGCCGGTAAATGAGCCATTGCAAACGGGTATCAAAGCGATTGATTCGATGATTCCCATCGGTCGTGGTCAGCGTGAGTTGATCATTGGCGACCGCCAGACCGGAAAGACGGCTGTGGCGCTTGACACCATCATCAACCAGAAAGAATTCTACGACAAAGGACAACCTGTACTTTGTATTTATGTAGCCATCGGACAGAAAGCTTCTACGGTAGCAACTGTAGCCGCTGCCCTGGAGAAAGCGGGTGCACTTCCATATACGGTAATCGTTTCAGCATCTGCTTCTGATCCTGCACCTATGCAGTTCTTTGCTCCGTTCACGGGAGCCGCTATCGGTGAGTTCTTCCGTGATACCGGTCGTCCTGCTCTTGTTATTTATGATGACTTGTCTAAGCAAGCTGTGGCTTACCGCGAAGTGTCTTTGCTGTTAAGAAGACCTCCCGGACGTGAAGCGTATCCAGGAGATGTGTTCTATCTTCACTCCCGCCTGCTGGAAAGAGCTGCGAAGATCATCAACAACGATGCAATCGCGAAGAACATGAACGACCTTCCGGATTCTATCAAACATCTGGTGAAAGGTGGTGGTTCATTGACTGCACTTCCGGTTATTGAAACACAAGCTGGTGACGTATCTGCGTATATCCCGACTAACGTGATCTCGATCACGGATGGTCAGATCTTCCTCGAAACAAACTTGTTCAACTCGGGTATCCGTCCTGCGATCAACGTAGGTATCTCGGTATCACGTGTGGGTGGTTCTGCACAGATCAAGTCAATGAAGAAAGTTGCCGGTACACTGAAGCTTGACCAGGCTCAGTTCCGCGAACTGGAAGCATTCTCCAAATTCGGTTCTGACCTTGATGCGGCTACGAAACTGACGATCGAACGCGGCAGAAGAAATACAGAGATCCTGAAGCAGGATCAGTACGCTCCGGTTCCCGTAGAAGAGCAGGTGGCGATCATCACCGCTTCAACCCGTGGATTCATGGATAAAGTGCCGGTTAATAAAGTGAAGCAATTTGAAAAGGATTTTACCGAGCTGATGCGCGCAAGTCATGCACAGGTACTGGATAATCTTCGTGCAGGTAAGTTTGAAGATGCAGATGTGGCAACCATCAAGAAGGTTGCTACTGACCTGGCGTCACGCTATAACTAATTTGCAAACTGAATTTGCACCTTGATTCATCGACCATTTGCATTAACATAGTATGCCAAATTTAAAGGAAGTAAAGAACAGGATCACCTCGGTAATGTCTACTCAGCAGATTACCAAGGCCATGAAAATGGTGGCAGCGGCTAAACTGCGCAAGTCACAGGAGCGGATCACACAGATGCGCCCCTTTGCCCAGAAGCTTGCCGATATCCTGAAAAATCTTTCTGCGGCCCAGACGGATGCAGACGGAGACAACTGGTACAGTAAAGTCCGTGAAGAAAAGAATGTGCTTATCATCGCGGTAAGCTCTGATCGTGGTCTTTGCGGGTCTTTTAATTCCAGTGTGATCAAAGGTGTTCTTCGGCTGATTGAAGAGAAGTATGCTGCGCAATATGCCAAAGGTCATGTGACTATTCTTCCCGTGGGCCGTAAGGCACTGGAATATTTTGCTAAACGTAAATTCCCTGTTGTAGCAGATTATGCGGGCTTGTTCAGCGCCCTCACTTTTGAAAATGTTTCAGCAGCGGCAGAGTATGCTATGAAGTCATTCCAGACGGGCAAATTTGATAAGGTTGAGATCGTGTATAATGAGTTCAAGAACGTAGCTACACAAATTCTTCGCACCGAGCAGATGCTTCCGGTTGTGGCGCCTGAGGCGGGATCAACTACAGATTCAAACCAGATCGATTATATTTATCAGCCTAACCAGGAAGAGATCATTGAAGGTCTTATTCCCAAATCATTAAAGGTTCAGGTTTTCAAAGCCCTTCTGGATTCCAATGCTGCCGAGAACGGTGCGCGGATGACGGCAATGGACAAAGCAACTGACAACGCAGGTGAATTATTGAAGCAATTGAAACTGACCTACAACCGTACACGTCAGGCTGCGATCACGAAGGAGATCCTCGAGATCGTGGGTGGTGCGGAAGCGTTGAAGTCAGCGTAAGAATTGTGAATATGAAATATAAGTCCTTTCAGAGATGAGAGGACTTTTTTGTTTTGTGGCCTTGCATATCTACTGTAGTCATCGGGATATAGTCGATCTCATCACACCTCAAAGACTGTTCTTCACCTTATCAAAAGTTGTATCACCGGAAAGTGATGTGTCACAACCGAGCTTTTCAGCTTTTTTATTGATGTCTTCAATCCGGTTCTCCGGACTGGGGTGCGTGCTTAGAAACTCCGGAGGACCACCCTCACCCTGCTCGTGCATTTTGATAAAGAAATGTGCTGCTCCGTTGCAGGCGTATTTCGTGTGAGCAAGATATTCAACAGAATGTGCATCGGATTCCTCTTCGTAAGCACGACTGAAACTAAGACCTGCCAGCGTTCCTGCGATCTGCGCAGCGATCTGCTCAAGCTGTGAGGGATCCTGCCCCAGCGCGATAGCCAGGAGAATGTTGACACCATATACTTTCTGTAAATTTCGTACGGTGTGACGCAGATCGGCATGGGCCATTTCATGGCCCATCACACCCGCGAGATCATCACCGTGATCAAGGTATTTTATAAGACCGGTATACACATAAATATTGCCACCGGGTACAGCAAAGGCATTTTGAACGGCATCATCTTTAAGAATGTAAACGTTCCACTCAAATTCATCTTTATACGCGATCTCACCTGAATTCAGAATAGCATCGCGAATGGAATAGAGGTAATTATAGGCTTCCGTGTATTGGGCAGGAGGGAGAATCTGATATTCCGGACTGCCTGCAATTTCTGCGTGTACCTGCTGACCAAGCTGCACATCGTTTTCAACTGAAAAAATGACAAAATTATTATTCTCATCGCAGGCCGCCAATCCACCATAAATGACAAACGCCAGACTTATTAAGTACTTTTTCATGATCCTTGTAGTTGACACCATGGTGATGAAAATTCACATACCAGCCAGTCAGCACTACCTTATCCTTCAACCGCTTGATCCTGCATATTCTTCAGATCGATCGTAAAAGTTGATCCTTCATTGATCTTACTTTCCAGTGAAATGCTTCCGCCAAGGGCTTCTACCTGTGTACGGATCAGATACAGACCCAGCCCTTTGCCTTCTACGTGAAAGTGAAAGCGCTTGTACAAATTAAAAATTGAACTGCCGTATTTTTCAAGATTGATCCCTAAACCATTATCCGAAAAGATGATGCGCACAGTGGTTCCGATCTTTTCCGATCGGATGGTGATCAGGGGCGCACGGTTGGGATGACGATACTTCAGGGCATTGCTCATCAGGTTGTATAAAATACTTTCTACATACTGCGGGAGTGAGTAAACCGTAGGAGCCTGAGAAAAATCAATTTCCAGCGTAGCTTTCGTTTCAGCAATTTCATTTTCGAGTATCGACACTACTTTGTCGGTGCTCGTTTTCAGATCAAGCTCGCTGTACACTTTGGTGTTTAATTGCTGAATGCTCAGGATGAGCGTAAGGTCTTTGATCACGTTGTCAAAGTCGCCTGTGGATTTTACCATCAGATCGATCATGTGTGATCGTTCTTCATCACTGGTGGCATGGTTAAGAATATCAGACAGCCCGACCAGCCTGGCTATGGGTGCGCGAAGGTTGTGAGAGATGATGTACGAGAACTGCTCCAGCCGGCTGTTACGTTCGATCAGCTCGAGATTAGTTTTCCGCAGGTCGCGGGTCTGGTGGTCTACCTGTTTCTCAATGGTGCTGTAGGCTTCTTCGAGCTTCTTGTTTTTTTCAGCCAGCTCCTGCCGGTGCCTGTCTATTTCGGTCTGCTGAAGCACCAGCTGCTCGTTGTGTGAAACGATCTCTTCGTTCTGTGCGCTGATCTCTTTGTTCTGTTCTGTGATCTCACGTGTACGTTCGTTTACCTGCCTTTCAAGTTCAGTTTTTTGGCGCGCCAGAATGGTTACCGTATTTTTCTCTGCGATCACCAGGTCTTGTGATACTTTTAATGTTTTCCGGAACAGAAATACCATATAGATCAGTGCCGGCACCGTAAAAAAGAAAAGCGCAATCTGCAACAGGTAACTGTTTCGCAATGCACGGTTATACCGCCTTAGGGCATCCTGGGCGGTCTGGTCTTCAAATGCATTTACTTCACGGGAAAACCGGATGTATGAGAGATAGACGAGGTATCCCATGTCTTCCTTGAGAAGAGCATTGAACTTGTCCATTTCGTTGTTATCCACCATGACAATCTGCGCGCGGATCTGATCAAAATAGAGGTGAGTAGAATCGATGATATTCTGAAGCGGTTCAATCGGATAGTGCTGTGCCTGGAGCGATCGCTTCAGATCACTGAAGACGGAATCCATTTCCACGAAGCCGCTTGTGGTTGCACCCAGCTGATTTTTTGCTTTGATCAAGGCGTAACCGCGCACACCGAGGTCTACCTGATGAATCCTGCGGATCATGTCAAGGACATTTACCTTTATTTTTTCGGTTTGTTCCTGCAGCTGTTTGTTACGTTCGATCACCTTGCTGTTGAAGTAGATCAGAAAAACATTGACCAGCAGCAATACTGATATCGATACGGTAAGTATGTAGACTATATAGCGTCCAAACCGGGATTTCGCGGGATTATCAAACATGAACGGAGCCTATGGTTGCTTACTAAGTTAATCAGACTTCGGCAACTATCCGATATGGGATGAAGGTCTTATTTGCGAATACAGGGACAATCACTCCTTAACCCTTTCTTTCGAGACCACACCATTCTCATACTTTCGCCTCCGCAACAGCTTTCCGTTTTCGTCATACAGTTTCCAGAGACCATCGCGTTTGTCTCTTTTGAAATCGCCCGTCATTTTCACCTCACCACTTTCATAGTATTCAGTATAAGAACCATCCTTGAATCCGTTTTTCAATTCTACTTCCACATGAACAGTGCTGTCGGGGTAGTATTCTGTATGGGATCTGGCGTTTACGTTGGATACATACAGATAGGGAAGTTCCATAGGGTCAGTTTCTTCTTCCTCTTCTTCTACAACAGTCTCTTCTTCCGGTGTTGATTCTGTTGTGGCTTTTAGCTGGGGTTGTATAGCAGCTTCTGGTATCGGATCAGGAGCGACAAACTGTTCAGCAAAGAGTGTTTTAAACTTTCCGGATTCCGGAATCAGCTGAAACCCGATGTGGCGAAAACATACTATGAAATCCTTATTCTTTTCCATAGATGACTGAGTGGATGCATCAGCCAGTTTTTTCATGGTGTTAAACAGCAAAGGTGTGTTCAGGTAAATGAATACGGAGCTTTCATCGTCAAACGTTTTCCTGAACTTCCTGAATTCTTCCGAGCGGTTGAGCGTATTCTTGCTAAGGTAGTCATCGATCAGACTTTCGAGTGTTTGTGGATGATTGCTGAAGATCACAAAATTGTTGATGATGGTATAGTAGGGTTTGTCGTAGCGTGCAAAAAATTTTCCCAGCAGGAGATTGAAGAACCCCTTCATGCCGAGGTAGCTGATCATAAAACCACGATACTCCACTTCTTTGAACTTGACAGGTGTACGCTTCTTCACCTGCCGCTGAATGTGTGCCAGGTTGTTCTTCGCAGTTTCAATATTATCAGCTTTCAGAATAACAGCCGTTTCCGTGTTGAGCCCTTTCCCGGAGGATTGCAGTTCAAGCAATGCCACCTCATCTCCGATCCAGTCGATAATGTTTTTCTGTACGCTGATCTTCAGGTAATTTTCGACCTGTTGTAAATTGTCCCTGTAGGTTTTGTATTCGGTAATATCTTCCTGAATGTTGGTTTCGAAATTTTTGAAGAACTCACTGAACTTTGTAAAGCCAAGGCCCAGGAAGAATGAAGTACGTTGTGAAGTTACTTCAAGAAATTCTGAAGGGCCTTTGCCTGAGATCACCAGTGTTTTCAAATACGAATCCACAGAATCATTCACTGTTGTATAACCGCTGGCCGTTAGCAGTTCATCGTGCTGTGTGAGGTTTAGGCTCGTGGTATGAAGGGCTTTCGAGAAGCGATTGACATAATCGTTGCTGCCGGAAGCATAGCTGCTGAAGAATTCGGGAAGATGATCGTAGTTCAGATACACCTGAGCTATCTGCTGGAGTTCTGCGTCAGGCTCCGCGAACTTCTCAGGCTGCAGGCCTGTGTTCTTTGTACGGGCGTCAAGCGCTGAGGTCAGGATCTTTTTCCTGTACGATGCTACCAGGTGACTGCCTGGCATGCTCAGATGCAGGTCGGTCTTCTTTTCATTATCGTGCAGGATGATCACGTCATTATCGCCATGTTTTTCCGTTCGCACGGTATAACCCTCAAGCTCAATTGTAGTAAGGTATTCGTTGAGGAATTTTATTCCGGATACATCCTGCAGATCAACCAGGAAGAGAAAATCATAATCTTTAGCGCTGATCATGTGCGCGGAAATGATCACGGCACGGGAAGCTACCAGTTCGAATAGTACATCATTATCGCGGATGAGTGAATCCAGACTATTGACAGAAGATGTAAGCTCGGCAAAGTATTCATTGTGCTGCAAGTGATTCCATGCAGCAGCATTCGAGATTGTCTTCCAACTGTTGAACGGGTCCGCTGTGGAAATAAAATAAATGGCATCACCAGGGATAAGATTCAGCGCATCTTCAGGCAAGGTCTGCTGCTGCGCACGGTACCATTTAAAGGCCATCCATCCCAGGCAACCAAACACAAGCAGTATGAAAATCAGCAGGATTACTTTCTTCATGAAGCAGGCAGAATAGTTTGAAAGACAAGATAACGATTCGGCATTCAAAAGCTTATACCTATTTGTTCTCGTGTTTTACGTAACGTCAGTCTTTTTTTGTGAAATTTGGGGATGGAGATTTTTATTCGGGCGTATCGCTGGCTGAATGTATTAAGCATTGACGTGGCGCTCGGGTCTGCTTGTTCAGCATTGTTCTTTTCAAAGCTTTTTCAGGTAACGATCCTGCCGTATGGATTGATTGCCCTGGCTGTCACCGTATGGGTAATTTATACCGTGGATCATTTGCTGGATGCCCGGAAGATAGCACAACCGGCTTCCACTACCCGACATCATTTTCATCAGACAAATTTCAGGGTGCTGGTGAAACTCGTGTTGATCGCGGTTATCATGAACAGTGTGTTGATCTTTTTTATACGCAAACCGGTGCTGCTGGCGGGTGTGTTTCTCTTTGCCGGAGTGGGATTTTACCTGTTGGTGCAGCAGTATATGAAAGTATCCAAAGAAATTGTGATCGCTTTATTATATACGATTGGCGTAGCACTTCCCTCTATGGCCGTAACAGATCTGCCGGTATCAGAATGGCCGTGGTTAATACTCGTTCAGTTTTTTCTTACGGCATTGACAAACCTTATCCTGTTTGCCTGGTTTGACCGGGAACGTGATCAGAAAGATAAACGTAGTTCTGTAGCCACAGCAATAGGAGAACAGGGCAGCAGGTACATCCTATCGGCACTGCTTGTGACATCCATACTGATTACTTTTTTTTCAACCTATACCATAGCTTCGGTTTTTATTCTGGTGGGCAACCTGATCCTGCTGATCATTTTTATGAAACGATCTCTTTTTGAACAGCATGACCGCTTCAGACTCTTAGGGGATGCTATCTTTTTTATTCCATTGTTGTATTGGCTGATATGAATCGGAAC
>DASXWH010000092.1:0-18892 GCA_036503775.1 Ohtaekwangia sp. | reverse complement strand
ATCTGAACCCGTGATTCAGCCTGATCGTCATCCAATATTTTTATAAGTTCCTCCTTGTTAACGTTTGGAGAGAAAAGTATACTCCAGGGATAAGCGGAATGATCCCGACTGTTGGCTTTAAACAATTCGGGATCGTCACAGAACAGCAGGTTGTAGATCAGGTTAAGGGACTCGTTCTGGTAAGGCTTGGTTTTTTGGTTCATAGGGCGGTAATTACACGATCAATTTCTTCAAAACCAGGTTTGTTTCAAATCACATGAAATTGTGATCTGGTATTAAAACCACGTTGTGCTCTATTTCCGGTGACCAGCCATCCTAACTGAAACAACCTGTTTACTCAGTAAACCATACTATTCACTAAGAGTACCTGTTTCAGTGCGATTCCTTCCGATAGATTCGTTCATGAAGTTTGAACAAATCCTTTCGCTACTCCTGGCTGTTTTCTTTTGGGTACCGGTTATCTTCTTTTCTCTGCTGCTATCACACAATGCCATATTGTATTTCACACATGGTGGTGAATATGGTATTCTGCCTGAAAAACTGATGGCCAGGCAGGATATACTTTGGAATATTTCATTTTATGTGCACCTGCCAACCGGCATTCTTTGTTTACTCTCTCCGGTTATTCTGTTCAGCAGGCTGTTCATCAAAAAAGGAATTCAGCTACACAGGCTGATAGGCAAAATCTATGTCTGGGTAACATTGATTCTTGTTTGTCCTACCGGAATGTACCTGGCTTTGTATGCCAAGGGTGGCCTTATCACCCAAACCGGTTTTATGCTTCAGGGAGTTTTACTGGGTTGGTTTACCTACAAAGGATACCAGGCCATCGCTGGTAAGAATAAAACTGAGCATGTCCGGTATATGATCCGGTCATATGCGGTAGCAACAGTTGTACTGACGTTCCGCATTTATCACATTTTGTTTTTTCTCTGGAAAGTTCCGTACCAGGACAACTATGCGATATCACAATGGCTTGGACTGGCCGGGAATCTGTTGCTTGCTGAAGTAATCATTCTCCTGATGTCATATAAAATCAATTCATCTCAACACCTAAAATCAAAAATCATATGAAACCGCTTAAAAGAATTATCATTCTGTTTGTTGCTGTATCCGCCATTGTATTGTTGTGGCTTGTACCAGGCATCAATACCGCCCGTAATGTTACGTATACCCGAATTTACGAGGACACCGACAAGATCGCTGTACCGGATACTGCCGGCAGAAAAATCAGTGCGCGGCAGGAGATCAATACCTCTGCGCAAACCAAAAAATATAAGCAGGAAAGTATCAAGGCAGGCGAAGAGCTATCAAAAATAGACCCTTCGATGTTCAGTCGGGCGATACACTTCAAGGAAGAAAAAATTATTAGTGAGGTTGACTCATTGGAAGAAATACAGCTCACCGTAGTTATGGACAGTGTTGATCAAATCCAGTAACAAATGCGAGTTTCCGTTTTTTGCACATTGATACTGTTGCTGATCCAAACCGAAAATTACGGTCAGCTAAAGAAAGGTGAACCGGAATACTTTGATGCACCCATTCTGATGGATTCGCTCTCTACTTTGTTTATTCCGGTACTTTATAATGCTTCATTGTTTTCTTCGGAAAAGATAGCCGTGTCGGGCGATTACTACGCCAATATTATTGTATATGATTTTAAAGTCGATCAATACAGGCCACTATTTCCCCGAAACACTTTTATCGAACCGGTTACAATAACGGATTATTATTCCAGGGGAGTCACGAAAATGCGTAACCGCACAAAGGATCTGATATTTTTTCGGGTAAAAACAGTCGACTATACCGGGAATAAACGAATTGATGAGTTTGATCCCTTTGTTCTGTATGTATCCACGCGAAACGGAACAAACCTTAAACGCCTTACTCCCGAAAACGAGAATGTTGCCGGGCTCGAAATATTTGAGAAGCAAGGATTTGTTTTAGTGAAGCTGCAGCGTGATTCAGACGGAGACCGAAGTTTCAGGGCTGTGGATAATGCATTCTACTTTCTTAAAATAGATTTACGAACACTGGAGGTTGGTCATCCGATTGAGATCAGTAAAGAATTATAAAAAATTAGTCCCGATAGTGTTGCTATCGGGACTACATTAAACGGTTACACTGCCATGCGTTAATTATATCCTGGATTCTGTATTAGCGCAGGATCACCTTCGCTATCAACACTCCGGTTAATCTCGGCACGGGGAATAGGTAACAGATACCATTTGTCATCCCACACTGGACGATCAATCAAAAGACGCGGCTCACGGGTCTTCGAATTATCGAGCATTTTCTTAATGAATACACCCATGATGTCTGCTGATTCAGTTACCGGTGCGATCTTCCATCTGCGGACATCGAAGTAGCGATGGCCTTCAAATGCCAGCTCTATCCTACGTTCATTCTGAATCCGAGCCAGTAAAGGCGCGCCACCCTCGGTAATATCCGGCATATCAACACCCGGTCTGCTTCGTACCATATTCACATAGTCGCGCGCTTCGCCTTCGTTTCCTAACATATATTGTGCTTCGGCATAATTCAGAAGGATCTCAGCAAAGCGGAACATAATATAAGGCGATGTTGAGCGCACGGTACTTCCCTGCAGAGGTGGTACCTCTTCCTGAAGAAATTTTTTGGAGTAATATCCTGACTGTGTTGCATTTTGCGGATCGAATGGTCCCTGATTGGTGTCCATACCTCCTGTAACACCTGCCTCTCCCGAAATAAATGTTTCCGTTGCTCTGTTTTTCCAAACCGCACCGTCAAACAAAATCGTAGCATAAAAACGGGGATCACGATTTACATACGGGTCAGTTGGATCATAGCCTGACGCACCATCGCTAATGGGCAGGCCATTGTTCATTTCATAGGCGTCAACATGATTTTGTGTGGGAGTGTCTGATCCCCAGCCCCGATCACCGTTACGACCCACCTGGAAATGAAGTTCCATCGGCAGCATGGATTGCGCATCTGTCGAGGCTGCAGCCGCCTGCGTGAAATAACGGGCGAATATAACTTCACTGTTCTGACCAATGAACGTTGTCCTGTAGTCACTGTTCAGGGTATAGTGATTATCATCAATTATTTCTTTCGCGGCATCAGAAGCAGCCTGCCACTTACTCAGGTCGTTAGTGGTGTTATTTAACGGACTTGCTGCGTACAACAATACGCGGCTCTTCAGCGCACGAGCTGCATCCGATGATGCCAATCCAAGGCTTGCATCAGGTTGTTTGTCTGGCAATACGCCAATCACTTCATCCAGCTCATCTATAATGAACGCCACGCACTCATCATAGGTATTCCGTTCACGTGAGAAATCATCATTTAGTTTAAACACGTAGGTAATGAGTGGAACTCCGCCATAGCGCCAGATCAACTGTGCGAACTGATGAGCACGTATAAAACGCATCTCTGCTGTCATCGTTGTCTTCAGGTTCGCATCAATTGGAGATGATCCAATTTCTTCGAGGAACACATTGACATTGCGGATTGTAGCATAGGCTTGCTTCCAGTTGTTCATGATATTGGCATTCAGATCAGTCACATTATCAGGAGTAAGTTCGCCTTTCGTAATGCGCACATAATTCACCGAGCCCTTGATGCTATGCATTTCATCGGTTGCATGTCCGATCTGTGTATTGCGATAAAGTGCCTGAGGAAATGCGGTTGCATATGTTGCATTCATATACAAGCGAACTGTACTGGCATCTTTCCATACTTCTGTTGCTGCGATCCGGTCGAGCGGATCGATATCCAGCACATCGTTACAACCGCTGAACGGGAAGATGATCAGAAGTGTAATTAATATTTTTTTCATAGTTGTGGCAGTTAGAAAGTTAAGGAGGCTCCAATGTTGAAGGTACGCTGATTCGGATAGTACCAGTAGTCTGTGGTTTCCGGATCAAAGCCCAGTTCTTTCATGTTGTCCTTCAGCAGCAGCAGGTTGTTTCCATTCACGTACACCCGCAGGCTCTGGAGTTTGATCTTCTGACTGATGGCAGCAGGAAGCGTATACCCTAACTCAACATTTTTTAAACGCAGGAAACCTGCATCAAAGATCCAGTGTGTACTTGCATTAGTGGCAGTCGAATTATTAGTTGCGTTATTGGCATCGGCACGGGGTTGCGTGGCATCTGTATTGTCATACGACCACCGGTCGTCAGCGCGCCATTGCAGGAAATTGCCCAGGCTGTTGGGATTCATGATCGGGAAGTAAAAGTTTTTATCCTGCAGATAATCCAGGGTTTCATAAAAATTGGAAATAGCTTTTTCCTGTCCCTGGAATAAAATGGTAAAATCAAAATTGGCATATTGTACCGATGCATTGATAGCATAGACCAATTGCGGCATGGATGTTTCATCCAACCTTACCTGATCACGACTATTCAGCACATTGTCACCATTCACGTCTTCATAAATGATGTCTCCCGCTTTAGCGCCCTGCAAATGTGGATAGTTATTCACTTCTTCGGCCGAACTAAAGATTCCTATTGCCCGGTATACCAGTCTGGCGCCCACAGGTTTTCCTTTAACCGCCTGATATGATTCCGCTGCTGGTGGTTCATTTCCTACAATAACCTGATTCTTGGCATACGAAATATTGCCTCCGATAGAATACGTTAGTTTATTCACGGTGCGGGTGTGATTGAGGCTGAGTTCAAAACCTTTATTTTCTACCTCGCCATAGTTTTCATCCGGTAAGATCGGAATGCCCACATAATCCGGTACAACTACGGTACGCGGAGTAAGGATATTGGAGCGTGTGGTTTTGAAATAGTCAAACTGCACTGACAGGCCTCCGTTCCACAGCGACAGATCAAATCCGACATTCGTAGTTTTAGCGACCTCCCAGGTGATGTTCGGATTGGCTGCTCCAGCAGAAGTGAGGCCGATCACATCGCTATTACCCACCACATAATTGTTGCCATACCTAAAAGCCGGTATATACTGGAATGGAAGAACATTATCATTCCCCATTTCACCATAAGACGCACGCAGCTTCAGTTCATCAATAATGGCAACATTATCCATGAAGCTCTCCTCTGACATTCTCCAACCCAGCATTACTCCGGGGAAGAAACCCCATTGTTTAAATTCCGGGAATTGAGGGGATCCATCATAACGGAAAATAAGTTGGGCTAAATATTTGCGATTATAGTCATATGTAAACCGACTGAAATAATTCTGACGTGAGGTGATTCCACCTGATCCGTTATTAGCTTGCCTGTTTTTGTCAAGGCTACCGGCATCCAGCTGATCCAGAACGACTGTTGGAAAGTCTGTTCGTGAAGCCTGGAAGTAACTGTTATCTATCCTCATCTGTTCATATCCTGCCATGGCAGTAACATTGTGTTGGCCAAAACTTTTTTCGTAGTTGATCTGCCAGTTTAATGTAGGTTGAGCGCGTTCTTCCTGATATTCCGTCAGCGCGGCAAGGGCTGCACTGGAGCCACTTTTTACCTGCGTGTAAACATAGTCGCCTGGAGTAGGTTCGGTTCGGGTATACACATAAGTTGGCAACGACCAGATTTTTCTACGCAGTGAAGCGATATCATAGTTGGCTGAACCCCGCAGGGATAATCCTTCCACTCCGGGTATGTCAAGTTCAAAGTGAAGCCGGGTCTCAATAGCTTTATAGTCCTCGGTCATGCTTCCGGAGTTATCGCTTACCCAGTTCATGATATTTTCGCTATCACGGTTGGGCGTCAGGTAGTTTGTGCCGGGCCAGTACTTTGTCCAGTACGGGCGATAGAGCCATGTATGACTATACACACCCCGTGTATCTGGTACCACAGTTTGAACACCCCGGCTATCGGTCTGAATGGCTGCACGGCCAGGATATGTTCTATCTTCCATGCGTCCAGAGAGGTCCAGTCCGACTTTCAGATAATCATTAAGCTTAACATCAATGTTCGAGCGAAAATTGTAGCGCTCTAGTTTGGTAGACCCTTCCTCAAAGTGACCGTGTTGAGTAAGCTGACCTACGGACAGGTAATAGCCTATTTTATCTGTACCACCCGTTGCCGAAAGACTAAACTGATGAAGCGGAGTAACGGTCTTTGTCATCTCTTCATACCAGTTAACGGTTTGGTAACCGTATTCTTTTCCCTCCTTGAATTTCTGCAGTTGTTCATCGGTAAATAATGCGGGTGAAGTAGGCGCCTGCCCGGCATCGAGCAACGGATTGATGATGTTCTCATTATATACCTGCGCGAAGGTGTAAGAGTCTGCCATCTTCGGATTCCGGGTGGGTTGTGAAAAACCAGCGTTGTATGAAAAATCGAAAGTGGGCTTACTTACCTTTCCCCGCTTGGTTGTCACCAGGATTACACCATTCGCAGCACGTGCACCATAGATCGCTGCCGAAGCATCCTTCAATACGTTCATGGTTTCTATGTCATTGGGATTTAATCGAGGCAACTCATAACGCTGGACACCATCGATAATGTAAAGGGGTTCGGCATTCCCTGTAGTACTTTTTCCTCTTATAAATACTGACGGGTTTTCCTTGCCAGGTTCACCCGAACGTGTATTGATAAATACGCCAGGAATTTGTCCGGTCATTGAATTCAAAACGTTTGGAGTACGAACTTTAACAAGCTCTTTTCCCTCTACCGATGCAACCGAACCTGTTACTGTGGTCTTTGATTGCGTACCATAACCCACCACCACTACTTCAGAGAGCTCCTCAAGAGAAGCTTCCATAGGCATATTGATGGTGGTCCGTTCACCTACTGATTCTTCTATGCTCTTGTATCCGATGAAGGAAAATACAAGAACAGGGTTGGTGTAACCCGAAGGGATTGATACCGAATACACACCGTCTGTATCTGAGGTGGTACCCGTACTGGTTCCTTTGAGTACAATGCTGACACCAGGCATTCCATTGCCGGTCTCATCGGTCACTTTGCCTGTAACAACCCGATCCTGCGCGAGCAGGGAGGTTACCACCAGCATGATCAGGAAAGCTGTTAAGCCTGCCGACCGGACCAGTCGATTTGTTTGTAAAGTGTAAATCATACAATAATTGTTTGGATAGTTAAGTATGAATATATCCGTGAGCTGCAATCGTTTTCATCCTGTACTATCCTGCCTAACGGGAATGAGGTGCACTCTCTCTCAAAATATTTTACCTACGTAGAAGAGACAGAACAAGGCATTTGTGGATTGACCTTGAAGCGTTTGTGTAAAATGAATGACGTGGAAATAAAATGGATGGCCGGGATACTCGTGCTTAACTGCCAAACAGGCGTTTGAAGAAACCTTTTTTCTTTGCCTTCTTATCACCGAAGGCACGTTTTGATGATGTGGTCTTCTTCCCGAAGATGCGTTCCAGAACTGTTTCATCCGATTTGGATAGGTTGCATGAAAGTCTGCGCTCAAGCTTAGACGGTAATTCACGAAACTGAGCCTGACTTATATCCTTTAACTCATCATCAGCATTGATGCGTTGAAGAAGATCACCTACAATAGGAAGAGCCGTTCGTGCACCCTGCCCCAACGCGGTGGTTCGAAAACGGATACGTGGATCATCGGCACCAACCCACGATCCAATAACGAGCTTCGGAGTTATCGCCATAAACCATCCGTCTGCATTAGACTGCGTAGTTCCTGTTTTTCCAGCCACGTCATTTTTAATTCCGTAGCGCGTACGAAGTCCCGATGCGGTACCTTCATCAACAACGCGTTTAAGCATCTGTACCATCATGCGTGCATTATCTTCTGACAGTACCTGTTGTTGATTGGCGGGTTGTGAAAATCCCTCGATGATCTCTCCGCGATGAGTCGTTATCGAGGTGATATAAAACGGTTTTACAGCAACGCCATCATTGGCGAGGCAGGCATAGGCTGATGCCATTTCAATCATGGATATATCCGCAGTACCTAATGCAATAGACGGCACCTCAGGAATGTAACTATGAATACCCATTTTGTTTGCCAGCCTGATGGTGTTTTCTATTCCTGCTTTTTCCAGCACATGAACTGATACGGTATTAACGGAGTAGGCCAGTCCGCCTTCCATCGAGTATTTCTGATCGTAATTGTCCTCCGTGTTTGAGGGTGTCCATTCCTTATCACCGGTATAGGTAGTTTTCTCTGCTGAAATAAATTCACAGGGCCTGGCGCCTTGCTCCAGCGCTGCTGCGTAGACAATAGGCTTAAAGGTGGAGCCGATCTGCCGTTTTGTGTTTTCATTCACATGATCATATTGGAAGTACTGGTGGTTGATCCCTCCTACCCATGCTTTGACAGCACCCTGCTTCGGATCAAGAGCCAGTAATCCGGCATTGAGAAACCGTAAATAGTGTCGGATCGAATCCAGTGGACTCATTGTCACTTCCTTTTCGCCATCCCAGGTAAAAATGTTCATCAAAACCGGTTTCTGCATTTCATTTATAATCTCGTCATGAGAAAGTCCCGAGAGCCACAGGGATTTATACCGATCCGATCTTTTAACGGCCTCATCATACAGGCTTTTTTGATTATGCCATGGGTCTGTCTTTCCCCAGTGATTGTTAAATCGCTCCTGAATTAATTTCATTTGCTGTATCATCGCCTCTTCGGCATACTGTTGTATCCGGGAATCAAGCGTAGTGTAAACTTTTAAACCATCGGTATACAGGTTGTAAGATTTGCCGTCTTCACGGGAATGTGTGGAGCACCAATCTTCCAGTTGTTGCCGGATGTATTCCCGGAAGTATGGAGCAAGACCGGTGTGATGCGTTAATTGACGATATTTCAATTCCAACGGATGTTGCATGAGTTCTTTAGCCGTTTCCATTTTCAGCATCTCATACTTTGCCATCTGCATCAATACAACATTTCTGCGTTCACGTGAGCGCTCAGGATGAAGTCTGGGATTGTACGCTGTTGAAGCTTTTAACATACCGATAAGCACAGCACCCTGTTCGATGGAAAGACTTTTTGCCGAAACAGAGAAAAAGCGCTGAGCTGCAGACTCTATTCCATAGGTATTATCGCCAAAGGGGACGGTGTTCAGGTATAGCGCGAGAATAGATTGCTTATCGTAGATCCCTTCGAGGCGCGAAGCAATAATCATTTCCCGCATTTTGTTGATCAGCATGGAGAAAAGAAAATATTTTTTTCGCGGATAGAGATTCTTGGCGAGTTGTTGTGTAAGTGTGCTGCCCCCACCCGATGCATCGTTTTGCAATAAAATACTTTTTATCAATACACGCCCCAGACTTCTGACATCAATACCGCTGTGATCATAAAAACGTATGTCTTCAGTAGACAGTACAGCCTGAATTAAATGTGTTGGTAATTTATCAAAGCTAATATCCGATCGTTCCTGGATAAAATAGCGCCCCATCAGGACGCTGTCTGCCGTGTATACTTCAGTTGCCAGTGGATTTTCTACACGGGCCAGTTCATCATAGCCAGGCATTCCTCCGAAAACACCTATCCAGGTAAGGATAAAAAGTCCACAGGTAAACGCCAACACCCCGGAAAAGAGAAGTGCACCGGTTACGAGGATTTTTCGTGTGATCGACAGGCCATGGAAGAACTGAATAAACTGAATTGCCCTTTGTTTACTCCAATCTGTAACACGCCTGAACATCTATGCTATCCGGAATTTTTTTGAGTTGCCAAAAAGTAAAAAAACAGTCAAACTAAAAAGTACCGAAAGATTATTTAGCCAAAAAAGCGGTGAACATCCAATGATGCTTTTCTATGTGATTGATGAATACCTTTATCATTTCTTCCGTACCCGAATCGCCCTGATCCACGGCCACATCAACCACGGCAAACATGTAGTGTAATAATAAAGTATAGTCAGTAAGAATCTCACGTACCATGATATCAGATGGAAGATCTGATTTCGTCTCCTTAATTTCTGAGAGATCCAGAAATTCTTTAAAGGTACTTACTGGCACCTTTCCGAAAATCCGGATACGCTCAGCGATATCATCAATATGCTCGTTGGCTTCCCGGTACAGTATTTCAAACTGCTGGTGAAGGTCAAAGAAATCTGATCCCTTTACATTCCAATGGTAGTTCCGCAGTTTCTGATAATGAACGCTGTAATTGGCCAGTAAGGCATTCAGGGATTCTGATATCCTTTCGGTTTCCTCACTTGACCAACCCATTTTAAGCGGTTTTGACTTGGCCATTTTTGTATCCATTTGTGTCTGCGGAGCTTCCTGAACTTCATTTGCTACACCCATAACCTTCTTTTTACTTCAATCCGCTCAATAAACATTCCACGCCTGAAACCGGCTGCAAACAACGATATGGTCACTCAAACTGTAGAACAATATTCGCAACCTGTGGCACTGAACATTTTTGAACAAAAGAGGTGATCGTTGTGACCATTCCTGAACAATTGCATTGTAAATGCAAAAAAACAGGAATGTCGTTGAAACTTCTGATGTATATCTGGCGTCTCAGCATTATCCCACAACCCCCTAACCATGATAAAAAACTACCTCCTTGTTGCTCTCCGAAGCCTCCGGAAAAACAAGAGTTACATCATCATCAATACGTTTGGGCTAGGCATCGCCCTCGCCTGCTGCATCACCGCTTACCTCCTGCTCGCGTTTAACATTGAGTTTGATAGTTTCCACTCAGACCAGAAAGTGGAGCGCATCTTCAAGGTCCACACGCACATCCGTGAGAAGGATGGAAAGATGATCCAGAACAATAATGCTCCTATTATGCTGGCCCCGACAGCGGCACAGGAAATTGCCGGCATTGAACGGTTCACACGTTATGTAAGCGATGGCGGATTGATGCGCAATGGCGACAAGGCTTTCTCCGAAGGAATTGTATTTGTAGACAGTACCTTTTTCGACATGTTTGATTATCCCCTGGTACATGGTGATCACAAGGCATTCAAAGACAAGCGCAGTATTTTCATATCTGAAAAGCTGGCAGACAAATACTTTGAAGAGGGAGAAAATCCGGTAGGCAAAATGCTCATCCTGAATTTTGCCAATGAGTTTGAAGTGGAAGTAATGGTGGGTGGCGTTCTCAAAAGGGTACCTATAAATAACTCCTTCGGATTTGATGCCCTGATGCGCATAGAGAATTTTCTCGACCTGCATAAAATTTCGGTTGATAACTGGGGAGACTGGAGAGACCCCTCAACATTTGTTGAACTGGCATCGGCTGAAAATGCCGCGAACGTTAGCAAGCAACTCAGCAAGTACGTACCCATTCGCAATGAAGCCAAGAAAGATGCAACAGTCACGGAATACAAACTCGAACACTTCAAAGCTAATTTCACCGGAGATGATATTGGCTGGGGCTATGCCAATGTGAGAATTGAAGTTGCTCCGTTGATCATCTTTGTCTCCATGGCCGGACTGATCTTGTTGATAGCCTGTTTTAATCTTACCAATACCTCTATTGCCATGACCGCAAAACGGTTGAAAGAGGTTGGAATCCGAAAAACGGTAGGCGCAGTACGTCATCAGATTGTATCACAGTTTCTGCTAGAAACCGTTATGACCATCACTCTATCACTCGCGGTAGGATTACTCATGGCACAGTGGATCGTACCGGCCTTTACCGAGATGTGGGACTTTCCGTATGCCCTCAAGGATCTGAGTGGTGTAAACCTGTTTATCAGTCTGATGATCCTGATCTTCTTCGCTTCCATTCTGGCAGGTATGTATCCTGCGTTGTTCAATAGTAAATTCAAGCCGGTAGCACTTTTAAAAGGTCAGGTAAAGATCGGTAGTTCTAATGTGCTGACGCAGATCCTGGTTTCCTTACAGTTCGCACTATCAGTCATAGTACTTATTGGCGGAGTGATCTTTATCCAGAACAGTGCCTTTCAGGAAGAAATAGATTTCGGATATGAGAAAGACCGCGTTATCGTGGTCAGCATCCAAAGCCGAAGTGAATTTGAAGCTATGGAGAATGCCATTTCAGGCAATCCTAAAATTCAGGAGATATCGGTGAGCGATCATCAACTCGGCTGGGGAAGCTATGACTTTCCATTCAAGCTCGATACGGCAGAATACCGTGCCCAGCATATGGGTGTTGGAAACAATTATTTCAATACTATGGGAATGAAATTGATCCAGGGCCGCTTCCCTAATCTGAAGAATGCATCAGATCGTACGGAAGCCGTTGTTGTAAACCGGGCCTTTATCGATAAATTCAGTTTGAAAGATCCCATTGATCAGATTATCACCGTTCATGAAGCTAAGCGTCACATTGTGGGTGTCATTGAAAACCACGTGGATAATCTGTACCGGTCTAAAGATGCTGAGCCATTCGTGTTCTATCCAGCAGATACAACCGCATTGAAAAACATGCAGGTAAGAGCGGAAAAATCTGACCTGGCTGAAATCAAAACATACCTTGAGTCAACCTGGAAAAAACTATTCCCTACAAAAGCATTTCAGGCACAGTTCCAGGAAGAAATTTTGCTTGGACAAACCAGAAGATTCAACGGAAACCTGAGAACCATATTCCTTTTCCTAACCGTTCTTGGTGGTCTGCTTTCTGCGTCCGGAATATTTTCGCTGGCATCCCTGAGTATTGCAAAACGCACTAAAGAAATCGGAATCCGGAAAGCCCTCGGAGCAAGCGTCAGCAATGTTGTGGCATTACTGAATCAGCCTTTCGTTATTATTCTGACTGCATCCGGATTGATCGGCTCCGGGCTTGGGTATGTTCTTACCAATTTATTGCTGGATGAAATCTATAAGCATCACATCCCGATTGGAGTGATTCCGGTAGCCTTCTCAGCGCTTACCATTTTTGTGATCGGCATTTTAACCACCAGTGTTACCATTCTGAAAGCAGCGAGGGCAAATCCCGTTGAGACATTGCGGAATGATTAGGATCTATTTGCTGGTCCCGTAAAGTGATGAACCGTTTTCCATGCGATAATCTGGTTCATCACTTTTTTATGTAACACCCTGCACCTTCCAAAATATTCTAAAAGCAACTCATACACCGGAATTGACCGGATATATTATTATCCGATACTTCGTATTATTTAACATCGTATTTCATAGAAACAATTCTTTACGATGAAACACGTATATACCTTCCTTTGGGTGACCCTCGTAACTACAGCCTGTGGTCAGGGACAAACAACCGAAAGATCCGTTGGCGGATCTTGTGAAGGATGTGAAGCGATCTATGAATATGGCGATATGAAGCTGACGGCTTCTGCCACGTTACCTGATTTTTCAGAAGCCGGACCCAAACTTAAAATCTCCGGAACCATCTATCAAAAAGATGGTAAAACACCAGCGCGTGATGTGATCCTTTACATTTATCACACCGATCAAAAAGGTATTTATCCGCAAGGTCCGAATGCCGGAAAACATCATGGCTACATCCGTGGCTGGATCAAAACCGGAGCCGATGGAAAATATTCATTTTATACGCTTCTGCCTGCATCCTATCCGAATTCCGATAACCCCAAACACATTCATCCGATTATCAAAGAGCCCGGGCTTCAGGCGTACTGGATTGATGAGTTTCTTTTTGACGATGATCCGTTACTGACTGAAAAACAAAAGTCGCATATTGAAAACCGCGGTGGCTCAGGAATTCTGAAACTCTCAAAAGATAAAAACGGAATGCTTATCGGGCATCGTGATATTATTCTGGGTAAGAACGTTCCGGGTTATTGAATTCACCGGAGGTATTTACGAAGCACCCTTGCCCAGATCTCATATCCGGTTTTATTCATATGAAGACGATCTTCAACGAAAAGGTCTGTTCTCACATTCCCTTGTCTGTCCACCATGGGTGTCCATACATCAGCGAACTCAACGTTTTCATGCTTGCGTGTCCAGGCCTTAAGTTCAGTATTGAATGAAACATATTTGTCCTTCATACCCCAACGTGCCACACTAGGCTTGGGTGAAATAAAAATTACCGGAATCTCAGGAGGCAAATTTTTCCGGATGATTGTCAACAACGAATCCGCAGACAACAGGATCTGATCCACTGATTTACCTGCATTGAGATCATTATCACCTTCATAAATAAAAATCTTCTGCGGTTTATAGGGTAAAATAAGTTTGTCACTGAAGTAAACAAGATCACTCATTTCAGATCCACCGAAACCCCGGTTCAGAACGTTATGTTCCGGGAAGCTGGAAGCTATATCTTTCCAGAGGCGGATGCTCGAACTACCTGTAAAAAGGATAATGTCAGTACGATTTATCGAACTGTCAGCTGCAATCAGTTCCTGAACTTCTTTACCAAACCGTTCCGGGTTTTGAGCAGAAAGAGAAACAGAAATTAACAGACCAAGGCAGAGTATTAATATCTTCATAGTATTGTCGTTGTACTGAATGATGACTTCCATTTCAAGGAGCAGAAAACTCAGGAAAGAAGAATAACCGCTAATGGAATTCTACAGAATTTTCTTTTCAAAACAGATACTTTCTTTTACCGTCTGATACGGTGGAAAGTTAGGAATACGCTTGTAACCGGATCGCTCATACAGCGCTATTGCCTCCGGCTGGTTAATTCCGGTTTCCAGCTTAGAAACACCATAACCTTCTTCGTGTGCCCACTGCTCAAGTTCCTGAAGGATATGTGCTCCTATCTTATTTCCACGCCACAAAGGCAAAACGTACATCCGCTTGATTTCAACCGCTCCATCTTCAGCAAAGGGTTTAAAGCAACCACAACCTGCCACCTCGTTTCCCTGCCAGGCAACCACCACACGCATGTGCTCATTGGTACTGTTGAATGGAGCAAAATTTTGCTGTGTATCCGGATAGCGAAGCCAAAGGTCCTTATCCAGTTCAATAATCAATTTTTGAAAATCAGTATCCCGGAAGTCGGATCGCTTTATGGTTATCATGCGAACAAGTCAGAACTCAAATAACGGTCTCCGCGGTCGCACACAATAAATACAATCACACCAGATTCAATTTCACGCGATAGTTTTATCGCTGCACTCAAGGCACCACCGCTACTCATACCAGCCAGAATCCCTTCTTCTTTTGCTAATCGTTTCGTAAAAATCCGGGCATCCGCTTCCGACACATCCATAACACGGTCAACCCGTGAAGGATCAAAAATTTTAGGCAGAAATTCCTTTGACCATCGCCTGATACCTGGTATGCATGATCCCTCTGTAGGTTGTGTTCCAACGATCTGTACAGAACGGTTTTGTTCCTTCAAAAATCTGGATATCCCCATGATGGTACCGGTGGTGCCCATCGCAGAAACAAAATGCGTTATTGCACCTTTCGTATCACGCCATATTTCGGGACCTGTAGTAGCATAATGCATTTTGTAATTATCCTCGTTGGCAAACTGATTAAGAATATGATACCCCTGGTTTGCTGCCATGTCTTCAGCGAGTTCACGGGAATACTCGATCGTTCGGGCCGAAGGTGTTAAAATCACCTTTCCGCCATAGGCTTCCATCGCCAGCACACGTTCCTTTGTAGAATTATCGGGCATGATGAGTGTGATGTTAAGCCCCATCAGGCGGGCGATCATAGCCAGTGCTATCCCTGTGTTACCACTGGTTGCCTCAACCAGATTGTCACCGGGTTTAATTTCACCCCGATCAAGAGCACCTTTAATCATTCCATACGCAGCACGATCTTTTACACTTCCTCCGGGATTATCACCTTCCAGTTTTCCATAGACCTTTACCATTTTGTTGGTGGGAATATGTTCCAGTTCAACCAGCCGTGTATTACCAATAAGTTCAATGAGTTTCATAGGAAGCAAGGGACGAGATGCAGTTAATCAGCTTTAAAAATAACCATATCGGTTTCATTGGTATCACCATTAAACATTTTGGCCTGGTAGTAAATTTTTGAATGTGGTGGAGCGCTGCGGGTCAGCCAGACATTCCCACCAACTACGCTATGATGGCCGATTACCGTGTCACCCCCGAGTATGGTTGCACCGGCATATACTACAACATAATCTTCAAGGGTCGGGTGACGTTTACGTTCAGCATCTTCCTTATTTACGCTGAGGGCACCCAGCGTCACCCCTTGATATAGCTTTACATAATTTCCGATTACCGTTGTTTCCCCGATAACAACACCCGTTCCGTGGTCGATGCAGAAGTGTGCGCCAATTTTTGCAGCCGGATGAATATCAATACCGGTTTTGCCATGCGCATGTTCGGTGATAATTCGTGGAATACCCGACACGCCTTGCTGATGCAGTTCGTGCGCAATGCGATATGCTGCTATAGCATAAAAACCCGGATAGGTACGGATCACTTCGTTTCTGCTTTTAGCTGCCGGATCACCTTCGTACATGGCTGTAACATCTTTTTGCAAAGCATCAAATACCAAGTGAAGCCTGTCGAAAAAAGTCTGTGCAAGGATGGCTGGGTTACCTTGCCCAGGGCTCGGATTGTGCCGCAGGATACGCTCCAGTTCTTGCTGCAGTTTTTGCAATAGCTCTTCAAACTGTTTTTCCGAAAGCGATGCCAGTTGTGTAAAGTCAGAAAAAAGTGCACCCAATAATTCAATGAAGAAATTAGATACCTCTGAAGGTGCAGGGCATGTAGGACATTCCTGGTGTGTCAGGTATAGTTTATGAATGAAATCTTTGTTCATGAATGGTGGAGCAAAAGCGGTCGTTCAATTCTTGTCTTTTTGTGAACAATAATGACGAAATAAAATTCAAAATACGGACATGAAGTTCCTGGGGCTACAAAGTTTACCCCATCTCACGTCATTCCGGGTATAAGTTTACAATTAAAAGACATTGTTCACAACGAAAGGTACAGCAAGAGAGTTTCCCGTTAACGGGCCGTTAACATATCAGCTGACCTCAATGACCCTAGCGGCTTTGCCACGGAAGGTGTATGAATCTCCCGCTTTCTTTCCGGCCAATGCTTGTCCGATGGGGGATGCCGCTGAAATGGGGTAATATGATTTTTCATCCACCTGAAAAGGTCCCGCACTGATACTAATAAAAAAATTACCCTGCGAAGTGATAGCAATACTTCCCGGCTGAATGCTGGTTCGGTGCAGTGTCGGATTGATCTGTTCCAAGATAGCCCTGGCTTTTAACACCTCTGCCAGTTGCTCGTTCAGTTTTTCAATTTCCAGTTGAGCCATGGCCCTACCTGTTTCATACTTATCACCGGCAGAACTTTTTGTCTCTTCACTCGCAGAAGCCTGCGTGACGGCCATCAATGATCGTATAGCGTCAATTCGTTTTGTAACGGATTCAACGCAAAGGGAAAACAGCTTCTCTTTTACGGATATCATACGCTGACGTACTTATCAATAGCAATGGCTACACCGTCCAGAATATTACTTAACGTAGTTTCCCGCGCCACCTGCTTTACCTCATCCCGCGCATTCTCCACAGCTATACCCCACCCTACCATCTTTATCATTTCTACATCATTATAGTTGTCACCAAAAGCCATCACATCCGCAGGTGAAATGTGATATAGACGGCTGATCAATGCTAAAAGCGCTGAAGCTTTAGAAACAGATCGTGGCGAAATTTCAAGGTAAGTAGACTTTGACCGGTAGGCATGCACGGCTGACGCATATTGGGTTGAAAGTACATCCTGGATCCGTTGAATCTCATCTTCGGGGCCCATGCACATGACCTTATGTGCCGCTTTGCCTTCAATGTTCCAATCGGAGATTACTTTTTCAAAGGATTTAATAACAGGAGATACTTTCGTAATCCGGGATTCACGTTCCGTCCACTGGTCTTCCTGAGGGGCATACCACTCATCTGCATGATAGAGGCTTGTATGAATTGTTGTGTTCACTGTTAACTCAGCAATAGCCTGACAAACCAGTATAGGTATCGTGATGTTTTCCAACACATCTACCGAACCCATGTCATATTGAATTACATATCCACCATTAAAACAAATCAACGGATGGTTTGAAATATCCAGCTCAAATTGAAGGTGGCGCATAGCTGCAGGCATACGCGATGACGCCAGAATAACCGGAATCGAATCTTTTATTCGTTTAACGGCATGAATAGTACGGTCAGACAATTCCCTGCGGCTATCGAGCAGTGTTCCATCAATGTCGGTGCATACGGCCCGGATTTTTTGCATCAGAATCTACCTTATCCGGATATACTTTTCAACAAGCTGTACATTTTCATCCCCCACACCAATGTCCTTCAATTTTTCAATTCCGGTTTGTATCAGCGTGTCTCCTTTTATTTCAATATTGAAATTGAAGTCATGGCCTTCATAGCCTCGGGCCGAGCAATATTCCAGGTGTTCCGTGTAGGAAGAACCTTCCAGGTCGTACGTTCCGCCACCGGCTCCGAAAATTCTTCCGGCTGCGGATGTTGTTGTATCACCAGGTTGCTTCACATCATGTTGCATAAAAGCAAAATGCGTGTCATTCAGGATTTTAATCATGGTTGTTCCCGGAGGATCATTATGAATGGTGGTGTCTTTCTTGATGGAGACCGCATAGATCAGTTTCCAACTGCCCATCAGCTCGTCTTTCAATGTGAGTTGTTTTGTTTCGGTTTTACAGGACGCCAATACAATCAGAATCAGCACCGTGAACAGATTTATTGTTTTCATTTTTTAGGATTAGACGATTATCAGATCAGCATAACACCATCTTTGATTTCGAGTTTTCGGTCGGCCATCCGGGAAAGCTCTTCATTGTGTGTTACGATGATAAAAGTTTGTGCAAGTTCTTTCCGAAGTTGAAAGAATAGATTGTGAAGGTCTACTGCATTTTTGGAATCCAGGTTTCCGCTGGGTTCATCCGCCAGTATCATAGCCGGAGAATTAATTAACGCACGCGCCACTGCGGTACGCTGTTGTTCACCACCCGAAAGTTCGGATGGTTTATGATCAACCCGATCACGTAGTCCCAGTCGTTCAAGAAGTTCAATCGCTTTTTTACGAACAGTTCGTTCATCCTGGTGATTGCTGATCAATCCCGGGATCATA
>DASXWH010000091.1:0-2554 GCA_036503775.1 Ohtaekwangia sp. | reverse complement strand
ATCCACCAATTCCAGACCATTATTTGTAATGACAAATTCCCGAACCTGATTGGAATGCTTCATACCTCTCGACTTCATGATATAAAGTCCGCGGTTGCGTTCTCCATTTGACTCCAGGTCTCTAACGGTGATCCAGGCATCAACCAGGGAAGAGACACCTTCATCGGTCTGTTCAGTGACCGTATTGTTATAAGAAAGAGCCGTGAACAAAACAGAAATCTGCTCTTTTTGTAAAAAATCGATCAGTCGTATCAATACACCTTTTACTTCGCTTACGGAACCGATTGTGATCAGGTTTGTAATGGGATCCAGGACAACGACATGGGGTTTAAACGACTCAATTTTTTTATGAATCTCAACGAGATGCATTTCCAGGCCATGCACCGTTGGGCGTGATGAATGAAATTGTAATAAACCACTATCCACGTGACTCTGCAGATTAAGCCCGATGGATTTCATATTCCGGATGATCTGCTGCGGAGATTCTTCAAACGCAAAAAACAAACAACGTTCTTTTCGATTGCAGGCGGCATCCGCAAAAGATGCTGCAAAGCTCGTCTTCCCTGTTCCGGCTGTTCCGGAAACCAGAATACTTGATCCCCTGAAAAATCCTTTCCCTTCATTCAGCATGCGGTCCAGAGATGGTATCCCCGATGAAACTTTCTCATTCGAAACTTCGTGTTTCAATTCCAGTGATGTAATCGGAAGAACAGAAATGCCATCTTCATCGATCAGAAAAGGATACTCATTTGTTCCATGAACTGTACCTCTGTATTTGATGATCCGCAGTAACCGCGTTGAGACCTGATTTTGAACTCTGTGTTCCAGGAAAATAACACAATCAGAAACATACTCTTCGAGGCCCTGACGCGTGAGCGTAGTCACGCCCATTTCACCTGTAATTATGGTGGTCACGCCCTTAGCCTTTAACCATTGAAACAATCTCCTTATTTCAGATCGGATAATACCTTCATTTGAAAGACCGGAGAAAAGATTTTCAATGGTATCAAGAAGGACACGTTTTGCCTTGACGCTGTCAATGGCATGACCGAGTCTGATGAACAGTCCGGACAGATCATATTCACCGGTTTCTTCAATTTCGGATTTATCGACATGCACGTAATCAACCCTGATCTTGTTCGTGCGCTGAAGTTTTTCCAGATCAAAACCCAATGATGCTACATTCGTGGCCAGTTCGTCACCTTTTTCTTCGAATGCAACGATCACACCGGGCTCATTATACTCCAGTGCACCCTTAACGATAAATTCAATTCCCAACAGTGTTTTACCGGAACCTGGTCCACCGCAAACCAATGTAGGCCGGCCCTTCGGCAAACCTCCATGCGTAATTTCGTCAAGTCCCCCAATACCAGTAGGTGATTTTTGTAACTGTTTTTCCCTTAAAGAAGGTCTGTTACGTTTTTCATTTTTAGACATACTAATCAGAATATCGATCGGTAATAAAAGATTTATTACCGGCAGCCTTAAAAAACAAAGACCATAAGGAAGTACAGCTTTCTACTCCCCAAAACGTGACTGGTTTGGGAAAAATGATACACAATTTTGTAGCAAAATTAATTTTATGCCAACCCGTTTTTGGCTTAGCTGGTCTAATTTGTAGAATTTAAGAATCGGAATAGCAATCAGGCCCCTGCCCGGTGCGTTGTAACGCCACTCTATTCAGCTTCAGGATTTCCTTTTCTTGTCCTTACCCAAGCCGACTTTGAAATCATCGGGAGTGCCCGTGATCTTCAGGTTCATAAAGGCAAACTTCTTGTCTTTGCCCACGTATTCGATCTCGTCTATCTGATGCAGATCAACTTCTTCAGGCTTGCGATTGAATAACGAACTGAACCCTACCTTGGTAACCATCTTCAGCGGAACCCGGATATAATACTCCATGCTGAAATCAATCGAATGCTTACCGGATACTTCAATATAGCCCAGCGATGAATTAATGTTCATGGCCGGAATTTCAAGAACACCATCGGCATAGCTGAATTTATTCTGAAGCGTGTCGAACCGGATCAGCCGCAGGTTCTTGTCCTTAAAGTAACTGGCCATAGCCTGCATGGGTGCAAAATCCACCAACGTGCCGTTATAGATCGTAAATTCCATTTCCGCTTTGGAGTTGTCTACGATCGGTACCAGGTTCGGATGTACCCTGACATAGCTTCTGATCTGTCCGCTCAGTTTTCCTTTTATGTTTTTATTCACTACCACATCCTGCCCGAAGTGATCGAGCTTGAGCATCATCTTTTCAATATCAACCTGATCAAAATTGATCCGGCTTCTGAAATAGATCTTCTCGTGATTACTGCCGTTAAATTTACCTTTCATCCGCACAGAACCACCGGCCACCTTCATCATGAGTGTATCGACCTTGATCGTCTGATCTTCACGCATAGTTATCTTAGCCGTGATGTCTTTCAGCCAGAGCCGGTTGTATTTCAATTTCGCGATGTCTATCTGTGCATTGAAATTTGAAAAAGGGATCATGAAGATATTAAAGGCCTGGGCATGAACAGACGAATCTGTTTTCACTGCCCGCGCA
>DASXWH010000090.1:0-13231 GCA_036503775.1 Ohtaekwangia sp. | reverse complement strand
TGGGTCTTTCCGATTGCTTACGTTCCACTGTGGTTCAATAACCGGGTACGCGCAGATACGGTAAACCCAACCTGGAAAGGTCCGGCCATTATTGGCTGGGCAGGTATGCGGGGTGTGGTATCGCTGGCTTCGGCATTATCTGTTCCACTGGTGTTAAACAATGGCCAACCGTTTCCGCACCGTGATCTAATTTTGTTTATAACCTTTATCGTCATCCTCGTTACCCTGGTGTTTCAGGGATTGACGTTGCCCTGGGTGATCCGATTGGTGAACGCCAGGGAAATGGATGTTGAGCTTCCCGAAGGACAACAGGAAGCCGGCATCCAGGTTCACCTGAAGGCCGTGGCACTTGCCCGGTTGAATGAAAAATTTGTTCAGGATGTTGAAGACAACGAACTGGTGGCCATGTTCAAGAAAGGGCTGGAGAATGACATGGAGGAGGCCAATCAACGTCTGGCGTCATTGGAATGTGATACGATGGCGGTTGAAGAGATTCACCGGTATCACCACGTACTGGTAGACATTTATGCTGAGCAAAGGAAAAAACTATTTGAGCTTCGAAGGGATAAAGCGTTTAGTGATGAGGTCATCCGCAAACAGGAATTACAGATCGATCTGGATGAAACGAAGATCAGTAACGAATAAAAATCTCTCAACAACATAAACAAACTTCCTATGAAAACACTATTCGCTATGTTCGGGCTGGGTGGCATGGAAATGTCACTGCTTTCATTAATTGCATTGGTTTTATGGATCTGGGCGCTTATCGATGTGATCAAAAGCAATCTCGATGGCACCACAAAAATTATCTGGGTGCTGGTGATAATCGTTTTACCACTTCTCGGATCCATACTCTACCTACTTATTGGAAGGAAGAAATAAGAACGAGGGTTCAGCGTCTGTTGCGGTCAGCACCAGACGCTGATTTTTGCTGCGCGATTAAACGATAAATCCCATCGTTTTCTCTATTTTTCCGGTCGAACCTGACTGTATGAAGCGGACGGCCGTCTTTCTTCTGTTTCTTTTTTCCATACCTGCCGTAAGGGCTCAGAAGAATACTACGTTCCAGCAGCTTTCAATCGAAGACGGTCTTTCACAAAACACCATCAACACTATTTTTCAGGACAGTCGGGGGTTCATGTGGTTTGGCACACAGAACGGGCTGAATAAATACGATGGTATTGGTTTCACCATTTTTAAAAACACTGCATCAGATTCTTCCAGCATTGCCAGCAGTGACGTATATGCTGCCTATGAAGATCAGGACAAGATTCTCTGGTTCGGTACCCGGTATGGGTTGTCGCGATTTAATCGTGAAACGAATACGTTTTCGAATTTTGATTTTTATGAAGGTGGCCATTATGCCATGCGGCCCGTATGGAATATTGTAGCATCACGGCAGGATGAATACCTGTGGATCGGGGCATCAGGCGGATTGTTCCGGTTCAGCCGGACAACAGCAAAGTTCAATCACTATAAAATCAACGATAGTATTCAGAATGCTAACTCGGTTCGTGCCTTGTGTGAAGATAACAAGGGCAAACTCTGGGCAGGTACTTCTATAGGTGAGCTTATGCAGTTTGATAAATCAACCGAATCATTCACAAACGTACAGCTTCCGGATTCGAAACCCGACCATGAACGGCACGCCATAGGATGTATCCTGCAGGATAGTGAAGGTTTTATCTGGATCGCAAGAGATGACGGAACCTTGTTCCGCTTTGATGATACCCGCAATGTATTTCAAACCTATACGGTACTGAAGGGAAAGTTCCCGATACGTACCATTACGGAAGACAAAGAAGGTATACTATGGATCGGTACAGATAAGGGCGGAACGTTTCTGGTGAACAGACATTCCGGTTCCTTTACACCTTTTGGAGAAAAACAGGATAGTGGCACAGATGTGGTTCTTTCTTTCTGCAACGACTCCAAAGGTGATATGTGGTTTGGAACATATCACGGAGGTGTGTATTTGTTTGACAAAGCCGATACTACCTTCTCACACCTTATGCCGTATCCCGAAATTAAAAACCCGGATGAGAGCAATTCAGTACTGGCCATCCATGAAGATGGAAACGAGCTGTGGTTGGGTACAGATGGTGGCGGGCTCATCCGGAAGAAAAAAAACAGTACAAACTATTATCGCAGGTCAGCTGCCAACGGTATAAGCGGGAACACTATACTTTGTCTGGCAAAGGGAAGCGATGATCTTCTTTATATAGGTACCTATGCCAATGGATTGTCCGTGCTTGACACACGGACCGGTAAGTTCAGCACCTACGATCAGCGAAATGGGTTGAATGATAATAGTGTTTGGGCGCTCTATCGTGACCGGCAGTTTATATGGATCGGAACGAACAAGGGTGGTCTCAATCTTTTTGATACCCGGACAAAGAAGTTCCGCTATTTCACCAACACGCTGAAAGATGAACGTACTATCAGTTCCAATACCATCCGGTGTATTTTCAAAGACAGCCGGAATAAGCTTTGGATTGGTACCGTTTCCGGATTGAATGTCTTTAATGAAGAAGACAGCACCTTTACCGCGTACTACCATCGTAACGAGCCCAACAGCATAAGCAATAACAATGCGCTATGCCTGTATGAGGATACTGAAAAGAATATCTGGATAGCGACACACGGTGGCGGTGTTAATAAGTATGACTATCGCACCAATACATTCTCTTCCTTTCAGGAAGAAGATGGGCTTGCCGGAAATATTGTATACGGTATACTGGAAGATGTTCAGGGTGTGCTATGGTTCAGCACCAACAAAGGCATTTCACGCTTTGATACAAAGAAGAAGGAGTTTAAGAACTTTGATACCCAGACCGGGCTCGTTAGCGCAGAATTCAATACCGGTGCATACCTCCGGAACAAAGAAGGAAGAATGTTCTTTGGTAACATCAAAGGTGTTACTTCGTTCCTTCCACACCACATCCGCCAGAATACGTTTGTACCGCCAGTCGTGATCACTGACTTTCAGTTGTTTAACAAACCCGTACCCATTGGTGAGGATTCACCTTTGCGAAAATCGATTAGCGAAACTACCGAGATCGTCCTTGACTATACCCAAACGGTGTTCAGCCTGAAATTCGCTGCGCTTAATTTCACACATTCGGATAAAAACAGTTTTGCATACCAGCTGGAACCGTTTGATAAGGAATGGACGTATTCCGGCAATGCCAACCTGGCTACCTATACCAACCTCAATCCGGGTACCTACACCTTTAAAGTAAAAGCGGCCAACAATGACGGAGTGTGGAATGAAAACTATACTTCCCTGAAGATTATCATCACACCACCTTTCTGGAAAACACTTTGGTTTAATTCACTGGTTGTGATTTGCATCATACTGGTTCTGTATGGAGCATACAGACTGAAGGTGAGTTCAATCAGGAAACAGCAGGGTGTGCTGGCCCGGCTGGTGCAGGAACGAACGGCCGAGATTGAAGAGAAGAACAAGCTGTTACTGCAAACAGAAATGAAGAATGCCCAGCTGATGAATCAGAAACTGAACGATGAGCTGGCAACAAAAAGTAAAGACCTCGCCAACTATACCTTGTTGATCATTCAAAAGAACAAGTTGCTGGACGACCTGAAGCATAAACTGAAAGACCTGATACGCCAGCCGGGTTCTTCCAACCTGCGTGACTTCAGGAACCTGGTGCAGATGATCAACTATAATTTCAGTCCTGAAAAGGAGTGGAAGGAATTCAATGCCAACTTCAATCGCGTGCACAATGGTTTTTCCGAAACGCTGAAAACAAAGTTTCCGGACCTGACCAGCAATGATCTCCGGCTCTGTGCACTATACAGGATAAACATTCCTACCAAAGACATCGCTGAGGCGATGAGCATCTCGCAGACGAGTGTAAAAATGGCCCGTTATCGGTTACGTAAAAAACTCAACCTCGCTCCGGAAGACGACATCACTGACTTCCTGAACAAAATCAGCTGACAGACACACGCACACATTTCTTTGTTGTAATGTAAAGCACACAGCACACTGAAATCTTTTTACTGCGCACACACGCACAACGTGAATCACACATGCCACACACATCTGTCGCAAACGCGTTCGTTATAAAAGTATTCCGTAGCCCTTCCTTTCGGCCAAATTCTCTCTGAATCAAATTATTTTTCTGGTTTGTAGCCCTGCAATTTTTAACGGTAGGTTTTTATGTAGCCCCGAAAAATTTCAGTGTGTGCGGTTCAATCAAAATATTGTACAGCTTTTAACCCAAACCCAAATCTATGATGAAGAGATTTACAACACTGAAAAGATTGGGCGTTTTACTTTGGCTGATCACCTTGTGGGCTGGTCAGGCGAATGCACAAAGCGCCAACGTTTCCGGGAGGATCATCTCCGCGGAAGACAATCTCGCCCTTCCGGGTGTTTCGATTGTCATTAAAGGAACTACCTCCGGAACTGTTTCGGATAGCGATGGTAATTATGTCATCGCGGTTGACAAAGGAAGTACCCTGGTCTTCTCTTTCCTCGGCATGGAGTCACAGGAGATCGTGGTTAACGATCAGACACGCATTGATGTATCCCTGCAAACCAACATCACCAACCTGAATGAAGTTGTGGTGACGGCATTGGGTATCAAGCGCGAGAAGAAAGCGATCGGCTATTCAGTATCAGAGGTAAATGGCAGCCAGGTTTCTACAGCACTGGAAGTGAATGCGATCAATTCACTTTCCGGTAAGGTAGCCGGTGTAGACATTACGCAAACAACTGCCGGACCTACAGGCTCGAGCCGTGTAGTAATTCGCGGTAACTCCAGCATCAACCTGAAAAACCAGCCACTCTATGTTATAGATGGTGTGCCCATGGATAATTCAGATATGGGAGAAGATGCAGGCAAGTGGGGAGGATATGATCTGGGCAATGGTATTGCCAACCTTAACCCAAAAGATATTGAATCGATCTCGGTGCTGAAAGGAGCTTCAGCTTCAGCGCTGTATGGATCACGATCTGGTTTTGGTGTTATTCTGATCACGACAAAATCGGGCAAAGGTCAGAAAGGAATAGGTGTTGAGTTCAGCAGTAACTATACCATCGAGAAGGTATTGTCAAAGTTTGATGACTATCAGACCGTTTATGGTATGGGAAGAGATGGTGAGTTGCCACTTGAAAATAATTCTCAAACCACGCAGGTTGCCTGGGGAGCGAAGCTGGACCCTACACAGACCGTTTCAATCTACAATGGGCAAACAAAACCGTATGGCGTAGTGAATGATAACATCCTGAGTTTTTTCCGTCCGGGATCAACCGCTACCAATACCATTTCGCTTTCCGGTGGAGGTGACAAGTCGAATATCCGCGTTTCTTTTTCTGACCTCCGAAACAAAGACATTGTTCCAAACACAGGTTTGAACCGGAATACATTCCTGATCAACACATCGCTTACGCTCGCGAATAAACTGACGATTACCGGAAAGGCTAACTATATAATCGAGCGTGTTAAAAACCGTCCGGCATTATCCGATAATCCAAACAACGTAGGCTTAGCCGTAATCGGTATCGCGCCTAATTTTGACCAGCGCTGGCTTGCGGATGATTACAAAGATGATGAAGGAAATTACCAGGACTGGAATGGTGGGAATATCTATCGCATTAATCCCTATTGGTCAATCAACGAAATAGAAAATGAGTCAACGAAAAACCGGCTCATGGGCTTTCTTCAGTTGAATTATGATTTCACCAGCTGGATGAGCTTGCAGATCCGGGGAGGTACAGACTTTACCGATTTCCGCTATACCAACTTTTCTCCGAAGGGAACACCTACCGTAGAACTCGGTGCGCTGACGGAAGTTTCAACCAATTTAGTTGAGAACAACTATGAAGGTATGTTGAAGTTCAACCGGAAGTTTACGGAAGATCTGGCCTTCAACGGATTTGTCGGTGGAAACATCATGTACTTCAAGCGTGAAAGTTTCACACAGAATGGAACAGACATGATCCTGAATGATATCCATCCGATAACCAACTTTAAAAATCAACGCAATTCTTATGGTTTTGGTGAGAAACAGATCAACTCTGTTTTTGGATCCGTTCAGTTTGGATACAAGGATACCTACTTCCTGGATGCCACTTTCCGTAACGACTGGTCATCTACGTTGCCGAAGAAAAATAATTCATACTTCTACCCGGCTGTTTCCGGAAGCTTTGTTTTCTCTAATCTCCTGCCAGATGTGCAGTTCCTCTCATTCGGAAAAGTGCGTGCATCGTGGGCAAGTGTAGGTAGTGACACAGAACCGTATCAGTTGAGTCTTGCGTATGGCGTACAGGATTTCTCGCACCTGGGAAAACCACTGGGACAAATTGCCAATGACTTTATCCCGAATGCTGAACTCAAACCTACTATGACAACCTCATATGAGTTTGGTACGGAACTGCATTTCTTCGAAGGCAAACTCAAAGTTGATGCTGCTTATTATAATTCAAGCGCAGTAAACCAGATCCTGAAATTGAAGATACCCAGCACAGGTGGCTATGCTGCTGCCATGATCAATGCGGGTGAGATCACAAACCGCGGTGTCGAACTTCAACTCTCCGGAACACCGGTGTCTACGTCATCCGGTTTCAAATGGGACATTATTGTGAATTATACCAGGAACGTAAATAAAGTAGAGAAGCTGCATGATGTGGTGACCACCTATGAACTGGCGGCTGCGCGTTGGGCAGGTGCCACGATCCAGGCCAGAGCCGGATCAGCGTATGGTGTTATTGTCGGCAGAAAACTGAAACGTGATCCCGATGGTAATATCATTCACAATGCGGCTGGCATGCCATTGCCAACCGGTGAAGCGGATCAGGGCGTGGTTGGCGATGGTGTTTACAAGTGGCTTACCGGTATCACCAATGCTTTCACCTATAAAAATATAACGTTAAGTGCGTTGGTTGATATTAAAGTAGGTGCTGACATCTACTCGATGAGCAATGCATTGGCCTATAGCAACGGTACAGCAAAAGAAACACTCGAAGGTCGTGATGCATGGTATGCTTCTGAAGAAGCGCGCCTGGCAGCAGGAGCCACCGAAGCAGAATGGGTACCAACCGGTGGATATGTTGGAAAAGGTGTAGTGAATACCGGTACAGAAGAAGAACCGGTTTATGAAACGAACACTACTCCGGTAAACCCACAGGATTACTGGCAGAACTTCCTGGATAACTCACCGGAACCGTTCATTTATGACGCTACGTATGCCAAGCTCCGTGAAGTGGTGCTGAGTTATAATATTCCACCAAGACTTTTCGCAAAGACACCTTTCCAAAGCATTTCAGTTTCGTTTGTCGGACGCAATCTGCTGTTGCTGTACAATAACATTCCGAACATTGATCCGGAATCCGGATACAACAACGGAAATGGTCAGGGCTTTGAGTATGGTTCAATGCCGTCACGCAGAAGCTATGGATTTAGTCTGAATGTGAAATTTTAACCTGAGGGAGAACACAATGAAAAACACGATATATAAAAAGATAAGTGTGGTTCTTCTCACTTCGTTCATGCTGTTGCGCTGTTCGAATTTTGAAGAGATGAATCAGAATCCGACAACATCCACGGATATGGACCCTAACCTGATGTTGTCGTCTATCCAGTTGCAGTTGTCAGGCGGAACGTTTGAAACACTGCGGAATGGCTTTATTTATTCCGGTCACTGGATGCAACACTGGACAGGCGAGTACTCATCCACTGAATTTGGTGGTAAAGGTCAGCGCAATGATCAGTACATGAGCGCCCTCTGGGTTTCACAATATCCACGTGAGATCAAGAACATTGTGGACATGGTGGCGAGTACAACCGGAGTGGCTTCACAGGTGAACATCAATTCCGTATCGCGGATCATGAAGGTGTATATATTTTCACGGTTGACGGACCTTCACGGAGATATTCCATACTTCGATGCAGCAAAAGGGTATTATACCGGTACGTTCGCTCCGAAGTATGATCGTCAGGAAGATATCTATACCCATTTCTTCACGGAACTGGACGAAGCCGTAGATAACATTGATCCGGCTGGCGACAAGATCACGAATGACTTTTACTTCGAAGGCGATCTGGAAAAGTGGAGGAAATTCGGAAACTCGCTGAGACTTCGTCTGGCTATGCGCCTGACAAAAGTAAATCCAGCCAAAGCGCAGGAAGAAGCTGAAGCAGCCATAGCCGGAGGTGTAATGACGAGCAATGCCGACAATGTGGTGATGAAACATGTGAAGATCGCCTGGGGCGGAATTACCTCAGGAGGTAACGCTACCTCTTACGTATTCATGAACTCAACACTGGATGCTGAACGCAGTTTGTTCCGGATGTGTACAACCTTTACCGATCACCTCGTTGCTACAGGCGATCCAAGACTTACCATTCTGGGCGCCAGTTACCTCGAACAGGCAAAGCGTCCTACAGACATTACTGCTCTGGTATTGGATGAGGTTGGTAGTTATCACAACATGTCACTTCCCCCCAGCACGTTTACCTATGAGGCCAACGGGCTTGGTGGCGCTGTTGAGATCACGGTAGATGGCGAAGCAGTGAGTGTTACAAAAGAGTATCAGTGCCTGCAGCCCTCACATTATATTTCGGAGATCGAGTCACCCTATGTGATGATGAGCTATGCAGAAGTAGAGCTCTGGATGGCTGAAGCTGCTTTTCGTACATGGGCTACCGGCAAAACAGCAGCTGAACATTTCAGTCTTGCACTCGAAGCAGGTGTAAAAGAAATGGAAGTGTATGGTGCACAAACGGAGCAGGAGGTAATTGACGACTTCGTGGATGCTAATCCATTGGAATCCGGAACAGAGCTTGAACAGATCAACACGCAGTTGTGGGTGAGCTTCGCGCTCAACGGTCAGGAAGCCTGGGCAAACTGGAGAAGGTCGGGTTTCCCGAACATTGTTTATCCGAACCGCGACCCCGGTGTGAATGAATCCAACGGGGAGATTCCCAGACGAATTCAATATCCGCAGGAAGAGTTTGATTATAACACAGCCAATGTTCGCGAAGCGGTAGACCGTCTTCCCAATGGAGAAGACGAGTGGACTAGCCGTGTCTGGTGGGATAAAGAGTAAAGAATCGTCACAACTAAAAAACTGAACAATGAAACGTTTACTATATATAAGTATGATCGCTATCGCAGGGTGCTTTGCTGCCGGCTGTGATGATGAGGCATCTAATCCGGTATTCTCGGATGAGGACGTGCCGCGTATTTTCGGATGGAGTACGGTAAATAAGTACTTCATTGATATAAAGGATTCACTGATCCTGTCCATGAAGGTTTCTCCGGAGAATGGCGCTTCATTCAAATGGACCATCGATGGCGAAGCGGTGGAGGATTCAAAAGTACTCCGCTACAAATTCGATGAGATCAGAAGCTATGAGGTGAAATTTGAGGTGAACCGTAACGGTGTTATCAATTCACGTACGGCTGAAGTAATCGTGACAAAACCCTTTGAGCCAAAAGCCTATGCGAAGAAAGTAGTGGGTTTCATGACACGCAATGGTTCACTGGAAACGATCAACCTCAAGAACATCACGCACCTGGTAATTTCGTCAGCCGTAGTTGCCGAGAACGGAGAATCACTGGTAGATACAACATTTGCATCGCTGGATATTCCGCTGATCGTAAAGGCTGCTCACAATGAAGGCGTTTATGTATTGCTGGATGTAACCGGTCAAATTGATCTGGCTACCGGTGGCGGATTGTATGGCAGCTATACATTCTACAATGTGATTAAGGATGAGGAGAAGCGTGATAAAGCCATTGCCACATTCCTGAAGTTCGCTAAAGACAATGACATGGATGGTGTTAACATCTACCTGAATAACGCTACGGAAGATCAGGGCATTCTGAAACCTGAATTCACATTGCCATTCTTCGAAGCAGTTGGCGAAGCGCTTCCCGATGGACCAAACGGAAAATTCATCTACACGGTAACTGCTTCCGGTGGCTGGCTTACCAGCGAGTTCAGACCAATAGTAGATGTAGAAGCCATTGACTGGGTACACCTGCAGCCTTTCCGTTACGGTGACCCTTCCATTACGGCAGATGCTCCGTTCTGGGGCTTCACGGATCTCGCAGCTACATGGATAGGCTTTGGATTACCGAAGGAAAAAATTGTAAATGGAATTCCGGCTTATGGTCTGCATTATAAATATCCGGACGATGGTACGACAGTAGGATGGGGCAATATGTGGATGTATACATCATACGATAGTTACAAAAGTCTGTTTACGCTCGATCCTGATGCGCACACCAAAAATAAACTGGAAGTAGATGATGGCATCTTCTACGATGGTCATCCCGGTGTACAGCAGAAAGCCCAGCATGTGGTTACTGCTGAACTGGGTGGTGTAATGGTTTGGGGTATAGAGAATGATACCCAGGATCAATCGAAATCCATGCTTAAGGCGATCAACACGGCATTAGGCAATCCTTGATTATTTGGTTTGTTTGGGTTGACTGTGCGGCAGATCCGATGTTTGAGTTTAGTGATTCTTCGGTCTTTGAGATGTTGTGGTCTGGACTTGCCACAAAGCTCAGAGACACGAAGATTCGCGAAGCGTATCTGCTCCGGTCACCCGGCTTTTAAACATTTGGTTTATTCCGGTTTATCATCCGGATCACATTAACTTTTAGACGTCATCATGAAGATAGGGGTGATTATTACGGTCATGATATTGACCATTGGCAAGAACGTTGTTCAGGCCCAATATAAAGTGGTGGGTTATATTCCGAATTACCAGGATGCGGTCATTGATTTTAGTAAGGTGACGCATGTGAACCTGGCATTTGAAAATGCAGATGATCAGGGCAACCTCAGCTTCTCGGCAAGAAACAACGCGTACATCCGTGAAGCACATCGTCAGGGTGTGAAGGTACTGATCTCGTTAGGCGGAGGATATGCATCGGAAGATACGCTGATCCAGAAACGATACTTCAACCTCATCCGGGATGAGAACCGGGATGCATTTGTTCATAAGATCAGCACATACCTTGATGAACATGGCGTGGATGGTCTGGATGTCGATCTCGAAGGATCGGCTATTAATGGTGACTATGGTGCATTTATCAAATCATTATCTGCTGCACTTCGCCCCAATGGAAAACTTCTCACGGCCGCACTGTCGCATACCAATGGAGCAGGTAAAGTTCCGGCTGAGATCTTTTCTTATTTTGATTTCATCAACATCATGGCGTATGATAGCACCGGACCGTGGAGGCCGGGAAATCCCGGACAACATTCCTCATTCGAATTTGCCAAAGAATGCCTGCAGTACTGGACTGACCGGGGGCTTCCGAAATCAAAGACCATCTTAGGTGTTCCCTTTTATGGTTACGGTTTCGGAGAAGATTTTAATCACGGTATGTCGTATGCCCAGATCATAGAGACGTATGCAGATGCTGAAGAAAAAGATGTTTCCGGTAATACCATCTACTACAATGGTGTAGCCACGATAAAAAGAAAAGTACATCATGTAGTGGACAATGGATATGGTGGTATTATGATCTGGCAGCTGGCACAAGATGCCACGGGTTCGAAATCCATGTTGCTGGTCATCGATCAGGTGGTGAACGGAAATAAATCGAAATGATCGCATGAAGCGGATAGCGTTGATTGTTCTGATAAGTTTGTCGGTTTGGCAACAAGGCATCACACAGGTGATCGTATTCGATGACTTTACCTATACAGATGCCAATGATGCGGCTATAGAATCATTTAATCGGTGGACCATTGTCAACGGTGTAAGCGGTCCGCCTTCAGGAGCTGTATATCAAAAATCGAATGTCACTTTTGCCGAGGGGATTATGAGTCTGCGCTGTTCAAATTCAGGAACACCGGCAAGCGCTACACACGCGCGACTTGAATCCAAAGATGTTGTGTATTTTGAAGGTACCTATGCCGCACGCGTGATGTTCGATGATTCACCATACAGCGAGCAGGATCCGGTGATCCAGACGTTCTATGCTATCTCACCTTCATCAGGGGGACAAAATCCAGCGACCTATTCCGAAGTAGACTTCGAATACCTTCCGTGGGATTCCTGGAATGGATTGTATAACAACAACTATAATCACGCCATGTGGATGTCTTCGTATGAATCTGCACGCGTACTGACAGGCGGACTGGATAATGACCATGAATACATCAAGGGATCTTTAGGTGGAGTGTGGCACACCTTGCTGTTCCGGTTTACCGATGGTACCAACGTGGAATATTTTATTGACGGAGTTTTGAAGGCCACGTTATCGGTGAGGCAAAGCGATGGCGTTTCAGTCTATCCTGATTACAACATGCTGGTGAGTTTTGCTAACTGGGGTTATCCACCCATAGAAGGTACTTCCTTCGGAAACTCAACAGCGTTGCGCAGCAGTACCATGAAGGTAGACTGGTTTGTATACGTTGAAGATCAAAGCAAGTCGGTAGCAGAAGTAGAAGACATGGTAAGTGTGTTCCGGGAAAATGGCATTGACCGCCAGAACAGAGTGGGGCAGAAGCAGGGACCCGGAGTGATCACGGATGTAGAGAACGGGGTTGATAACGCGATCACGTTCTACCCGAATCCGGTAACGGATAGACTTTTTATACAAGACAGAACAGGTAATAATTCAGATCGGGCTGTCGTGCTGGATGCTTCCGGTAAAATAGTATTGCAGGCTCAGCTCGATAGATCGGGCATTAACGTGTCTTCCCTGCGTGCCGGATTATACCTGATCACAATTCAATCAGACAAGGGCACCTTCTTCCGCGCACGCTTCATCAAGACTTGAGTCTCCCCATTGCCTACTGCCAGTTGTCAACTGTCTACTTGCCCACTGCTAATTGACTGCTGCCAATTGTTTACTGCCCATTGCCTACTGTCAATTGATTTTCTGGCTTCTAAAAAAGATAGTGCTACCCGGTAGTGCTTTGTTGTGATTAGACTTAGCTTAGTGATCTTAAACTAAGATCTATGTTCACGCACGGTAAAGTAAGTTCCAGTGAAGCGCTTCGGTTGATCAGTGAGTCAGTAATGGAAGCGGCAAAAATCGAAAAACATATTGCCATCGCCATCTGCGGACCGGAAGGTGAGCTCATTGCTTTTTTACGAATGGACGGTGCCAGTGCAGCGGCAGCGCGCATCGCCCAGAACAAGGCATACACTTCGGGGCGTGACCGTAAATCGACAAAAGCCATGGGTGAGTTTATGCGCGATGAGTATCGTGAGCAGGGCTATTGGGG
>DASXWH010000089.1:0-5072 GCA_036503775.1 Ohtaekwangia sp. | reverse complement strand
GGTAGCCTATCATACCGCATACCTGAAAGCCAATTACCCGGCTGAATACATGGCCGCGGTGTTGACCCATTCACAGAGCAACCTGGAAAGTGTTACATTCCATATTGAAGAATGCCGGAGTCTCGGCATTAAAGTGCTGGGTCCGCACGTAAATGAATCGGGGGTATACTTTGAAGTAAATAAAGAAGGCCAGATCCGTTTCGGACTGGGGGCGATCAAAGGTGCGGGTGATGCTGCCGTTGAAGCCATCATTGTTGAGCGTGATCTCAAAGGGCCTTACGAAGACATCTTCGATTTTGCCAAGCGCCTGAGTATGCGTGCCGTAAACAAAAAGACATTTGAATGCCTTGCGCTCTCGGGAGCCTTTGATTGCTTCACTGGTATTCATCGCAGGCAATATGTTTTTGCTAAGGACGGAGATATTAACTTATTAGAGAAGGCGATCAAATTCGCAGCCAAAACACAACAGGATGAGCAAAGTGCACAGGCCAGCTTGTTTGGAGGATCAACCGGAACGGTAATGCCCAAACCGAAGATTGATTTTGTTGAACCCTTCAGTGAAATTGAAAAGCTTAACCTCGAGAAAGAAGTAGTAGGCATTTATATCTCCGGTCACCCGCTTGATAATTTCAAGTTTGAAATGGATTCGTTCTGTACCATTACGTGCAACCAGCTCAACGAGATTGAACCTTTGCTTGGACGCGAATTAAAATTGGGCGGAATTGTATCCGGAGTAGAACATCGTACTACCAAAACCGGAAAGCCTTTCGGAAAATTCACGGTAGAAGATTACAGCGGCAACTATACCTTTACCCTGTTCAGTGAAGACTATCTCAAGTTCAAGACCTTTATGAATATCGGCTGGTTCCTGTTCATTGAAGGGGCTGTGATCAAAAATAACTGGGGCCAGATGAACATTGAGTACAAGATCCGGAACATCGATCTACTGAACGAAATCGGTGTAAAACGAAGTAAGGGCGTTCAACTCCGGGTAAGTACCCGCGAAATCACTAAAGACCTTATCGGAAAGATCGAGGGTGTTTGCCAGGAATATTCAGGCAATACTCCCCTTTACCTTAAAATCCGCGATGAGCAGGAAAACATCAATCTTGAACTGCTTTCGCGCAAATTCAGGGTAAATCCAGTAAATGACATGGTAAAAAAGATGAAGAAAGTTGGGGAACTGGATGTGGAAGTGGTCTTTTAGTTTAAAGGTTTAATGTCTAAAGTTGCGCCAACTTTAAACCTCAAACTTTAAACCTTGAACTAATAAGCATACCTTTGCGTTCGGATTATTGAATGCAATAAAAACTGGACTTTAATACTTACTCAAATGGGAAAAGCAATTGAACTAAATGACGCTAACTTCGATCAGATCATTAATTCTGATAAACCTGTGCTGGTAGACTTCTGGGCAGAATGGTGCGGTCCTTGTAAAATGATCGGCCCTGTGGTAGAAGAGCTTGCAGGTGACTATGAAGGTAAAGCGGTTATCGGCAAACTGAATGTTGATGAGAACCCAACCGTTACGGCACGTTTCGGTGTTCGCAGCATCCCTACGCTGTTGGTTTTCAAAGGCGGTCAGATTGTTGACAAGCAGGTTGGTGCAGTGCCTAAATCGGTATTGAACCAGAAACTTGCTGCTCAGGTAGCCTAAGCGAAGATTGTTTTTTATAAAAGTTAAAAGCCGCTGACATCAGCGGTTTTTGTTTTTAGTTGAAGTCTGAACAACTGCTCTCACTTCGAAAAAATATGCGTAAGTATTTTACTGATCTCAGTTGCATCTTTTGCCCACGTATATGTTCCACCTGTCTGGGCGGCCATTGTCTTCAAATCTACATCGGTAAATGTATTGTCATACATCTGCGATCGGCCCGATGAATCTTTACCATGAGAGACCATGCCCCTGGTTCCAATTCCAATAGCATAGATTTTCAGCCCGTGTTGACTGGCGAGCGTTGTAGCCATGAGGAGTGGATAAACTCCCGTGGTATTGTCGCCATCACCAATAATGACCAGTTTGCGGACTCCATCATTTTCTTTTAAAGACTTCACAGCCAGAAACACAGCATCTCCCATAGCTGTGCCAGGCTTTACATGTTTGCTTGAAAGTGTATCCAGTGATTCAGTAGTGAAGCATCCATCAACTCCCGCATTTAATCTTTTTACATTGCCTCCAAAAAAGATGACGCCCACATCACAAGTTCTCCGTGATTCCAGAAATTTATTAATACCGTCCTTAACTACTTGTAACCGGCTGGGGTGATAGTCCTCAATCTCCATAGACTCCGAAATATCAAAGGCGATTACAAGATTATTGGAAGGATATTTTCTCTTGCTAAGTGTTCTTTGATCTGTTCCTTTATGTACCACAATTTCAAGATCGGGATATAACACCTGCACCCGGGTGATGGCAGGATTAAACACCCGGAAAGAAAAAAGAGGTGAGAAATCAAATGCACCTTCTTTTTCCAGGATCATCTCATAAACAAATGTTTTACTCGTTAACAAATCCTGGCCTACGATCGTATCGGTATCAATAACGTCAACCAGTTGGCTTTGTAAACCAGCCGTGACCTTGATCTTCGGAGGATCAATGGTATACGTTAGTCCATTGCCGGAAATCGTAAAGGTGTATTGGAATGGCTCACCAGTCCGGATTTCCTTTTCAGATATTTCCTCATGTGTGCTGAACTCACCGGTGATGTCGTATACCTCCATAGAATTACCGACAGGCAATGGCTTCACGGTAAGAGCAACAGGTTTTGATTTAAATACTCCCAGGTTGGGCATACGTGGTGCGTTGATGTTATGAATCAACATTTGCAGAGGTATGGAAGAAACGTTGATCGTCATGGGTTTAACAGGGCAATAGGCAGCTCGGTAGATAGGATATTGAAAAAGCTTTTCGTCTTCCTGCTGCAATTCGACCGGCTCAATGTTTTCGATACGAGCATCTGTTACAAGACAATTGGCTATGTTCAGCTGGTGATCCAGTATGCCCGTCAACTGATTAGCCAGGTTGTGAAAGGAAAGAGATACTCTATTTTTTTCATGGACATTGAAAGCCAACGTAAACGTAACACACTCACCGGCAAATATTGATTTTTTATTTGCAGTCAATGACAAGAATGCCGTTTCTGTATTGCTCATATCCAATGTATCGCTGAAGTTGGGTTGAGCCCGGCTATTTTCAAGTTCTTCCTCAGCGGGCGACCGTTCGGCCACTACCTTCGAAAGGCTGTCGAGCTCTTTATTTATAAATAGCGCCTTATGAGAAATATAGCCAGTTCCCTTTTCACTTTGCACAAAGTATGACCATGCCGCCCAGCCGGTAATCGTAACGGAATCACCCGGAGATATTTTTGTTATGGGTTGATTCATCCCTTTCCAGGCATATAAAGACCATAATGGATTTCCGGTATTAACTTTATCGATCACTACTGTTCGCAGGGGTTTGTCAAGTTGGTGCGCAGGAAATTCCAGCGGCCATGGAGAATCTGTGAGTTTAAAATTCACAGGCAGAATAAACACCGCATGCTTTACAGGTGTCCTGTCCTTTATAGTAACCAGTGGAAGCGTGTAAAGGCTTACAACCCTTTCAGCCTCCCTATCCAGGGACGGATATAAGCTACCTATAGCTTTGGCCGTAGTTGGTATGATCTTCCCGGACACATCTGTCATGAAGCGTATATATACTGTACCTTGAATTACCCGTATCCGGGCATCCTCGGGATAGGTAAGCTTTTTACCGATGAACTCCTGAAACGACTTTAGTTCAAGGTCGGCTATCTTATAAACTGATCCGGTATCGACCTCCTGTGCGGAAGTATCATAGTGTAGTACTATAGTTAAAATACAGAAGAGAAGTATCCTTACGGCAGAACAGGTCATTTTCAAAAATAATCAAAATGGCAACGCTATTGTTATCATAAAGCCAACTGAACAAGAAAGATTTCTTTTATAAAGTATAAAGCCGCTGACATCAGCGGCTTTTATTTTTTGCAAGGTCCTTAACACATCACCTTACCTTACAGCAGTTTCTCATTATTCAGTCATTGGCCCTACTCTCACGTTGTAATTCAACATAGCCCAGGCAACGTACTCGTGACTCTTAAATATTTCAATCGTTTCGTCTTCTCTTCCGGGTTTCACTTTTATCAAAACATGTTTCGATCCTTCCTCATCCACCAGCTGCAATTTATCCATGGTTTCAAGCCAGTCTTGCTGATTTGACAAATTCATATTGAAAAACATCTGGGTTACTGTGATCCGGTTGTCAATAGCATCAATGAACGCGTTACCACCGGAAAAGCCCATCGTATTGAAATAACTTTTGTCTGTCAGTTCCTCCACCACAAAGTCAAGGCTATCATTTGGAAAGGTTGAGTGCTGGTAAAAGCCACTCATCTGATAAATGAAGGCCTGCTTTCCGTTCATCAGGTCAAAAACCTGCTCGGCAGTAACCGTTGATTTGATACCTATCAGAACATCACCCGGAACAAAATCCGGTTCAGGCTTGCTGTCATCACTGCATGCAACAGTCAATAGCAGCAACAGCAGGATGAAGAGGGTATGTTTTGCTTTCATGGTAGTATAGACACGACTTCACACTAAAGGGTTGTAAGCTATCCCGGCATTTACTCTTAGAGTTGATGATTACTCAATCATTCCCGGAACCGCATCGGTTCAACCCGCTCAAAGCGCAGGGCGTCTACCAGGTCGTTTATATCGTTTCGAAGCCTTTCCACATCCGGACATCGACCAAACTTCATCTTTGTCTTTTTGGTAAACCAGTACAAATCATCTTCGGATGTAAAGTCTAATTTTCTTTCTATAAATTTTTTATAGATCTCGTGCTGGGTTTCATTCGGAACGATAAACGCATTTATCCTGACCCATTCCCCATCACTCACTGAGCTATCTGCCAGGACTGTAAGAAAATAATCCTTGTAGTATCCACTGAAATTCTTTTCTGATTCATTCAACTGCAAACCGAATTCAGACAAGTCAAGTTTCTTTATCCGTTTGAATAATGTGATCAGTCGCTTAGGCCGGTATACTTCAAAAAA
>DASXWH010000088.1:0-18141 GCA_036503775.1 Ohtaekwangia sp. | reverse complement strand
CGGCATTGGAAGATGCCTTCTTCTTTTTGTGGGAAGAAAGTAAAGTACCTACGAACATTGATCCATACAAAGCTGATCTGAAAGATCCGCTCGAACGAAAGAAGCTCGCAGAGTTACTGGCAAAAGATCTGGGCAGTCCCGTGGGTTATGTTATTCCCATGGAATGGAACTTCTGGAACAACCGATGGCTTTCGTGCAAGTGGCCATTCAGAAATGATCACCTGGTTCTTATTCCGGGCAACTCTCCAATAGGTCTTCGCCTGCCGTTGAAATCCCTTCCCTATACAAGCCCATCCAGAATTCAGAAACCGGTTGAACGAAGTACGTTTGAAGAACTTCCGGAGCTTGAAAATTTTCATATGAAGGTAGAAGCGCGGTATGATGTTGTTCATGAATCCGAAGCTCCAAAAGAATTCACACAGGCTCCGTATGAATTAGAAGACGAAGAAGAAAAGGATAATCTCAAACCCAAAAAGAAAAAAGAGAAAGACGCAGAGCCCTCTACTGCATTTGAAGTGTATACCATAAAAACTGCGTTAAGCATTGAAGTCCGGCAGGGTAAGATTTATCTCTTCATGCCTCCGCTAAAATATGTTGAACACTACCTGGATCTGCTTGCCTCCATTGAAGCAGCCGCAGAAAAACTCAAATTGAAAGTGGTGATCGAAGGATATGAACCTCCTTTCGACAATCGGCTCACCAAACTTTCCTTATCGCCAGATCCCGGAGTTCTCGAAGTAAACATTCATCCGGCTAAAAGCTGGGAAGAAATTATTCACAACTACGACACACTCTTTGAAGACGCGCGATTAAGCCGGCTGGGCACGGAGAAATTCCTGCTGGATGGAAAACATACAGGAACCGGTGGCGGAAATCACATTACTATCGGTGGGGTAACTCCATCGGATAGTCCTTTATTAAGAAGGCCTGATCTGCTCAGAAGTCTGATTACGTACTGGCAGCATCATCCCGGCCTCTCCTATTTATTCTCGTCACAGTTTATTGGTCCCACCAGTCAGGCGCCACGCGTGGATGAAGGGCGGCCGGAGATGTTATATGAACTCGAAATTGCATTCAATCAGATTCCGGAGAAGGGACAGATTCCCTACTGGCTTGTGGATCGCATTTTCCGAAACCTGTTGATCGACATCACGGGCAACACACACCGTGCTGAATTCTGCATTGATAAATTGTATTCACCGGATAGTTCAAGCGGTCGATTAGGCCTCCTGGAGTTCCGCGCCTTTGACATGCCGCCCAACAAACAGATGTGTATTGTTCAATTGTTGCTGATCCGCTGTCTCATTGCGTGGTTCTGGGAGAAACCGTACAAACGAAAACTGGTTCGCTGGGGAACAGGATTGTATGACAAGTTTATGTTGCCGCATTACGTTCAACAGGATCTCAAAGAAGTAATTGCCGATCTGAATGAAGCCGGTTATCCCTTTCAGCTGAACTGGCTTGATACCTTTATTGATTTTCGTTTTCCGCTCTACGGCAAGGTCAGCGTTCAGGATATGGAACTTGAACTTCGTCTGGGTATCGAGCCCTGGCATGTACTTGGAGAAGAAACCATCAGCGGAGGAACGGCACGTTTTGTAGATTCCTCCGTTGAACGCGTAGAAGTGAAAGTCAGGAACTTTAATATCGACCGATACATAGTAACGTGTCATGGTGTACCTGTTCCGCTAAAAGAAACAGGTGTACTTGGCGAGTATGTTGCCGGAGTTCGCTATCGAGCGTGGAGTCCGCCATCGGCTTTGCATCCAACACTAGGCGCAGACGTGCCTTTGGTTTTTGATGTGGTTGACACCTGGAACAACAAATCGATCGGAGGTTGTGTGTACCATGTTGCCCATCCGGGTGGAAGAAATTATGACACCTTTCCCGTCAATGCATTTGAAGCGGAGAGCCGGAGGATCAGCCGGTTCTGGAATAATGGGCATACACCCGGACCAATCACGGCCAAAGCCAACACGGGTCATGTCGAACGATATTTGGAAAAGAGCCAAATCCCGAACAAATTTGATCCGCCACCCATCAAGATAAATCCGGATTATCCGAATACCCTTGACCTGCGGCAATATTGATTCTGAATGGACACCAACATCAACACTTCCATAAGTACCTGGACACCGGGATACTTTTCCAACCAGGCACCGCTGGATGAATGCTTCGGCCTGCAGGGCGAAGCCAAAGAACACTGGAAAAGACTCCTCGCTAACGTAGACAAGTTCACCGGCCCTGAATTAAAGAACCGTGAACAGGAATTACTCAAGTTGCTCCAGGAGAATGGTGTTACCTACAATGTATACAACGACTCGAATGGATTGAATCGTCCGTGGTTACTGGATAGTATCCCGGTGATCATTTCCAAAGTTGACTGGCGTGCGGTGGAGAAAGGAATGAAGCAACGTGCCTATGTGCTGAATAAACTTCTCGAAGATCTGTATGGCGAACGTACGTTGTTAAAAGAAGGAATCATCCCACCTGAACTCATCTACGCACACTCCGGATTTCTCCGTCCGTGCGATAAAATAAAATTACCGGGAGAGCATCAGCTCATTTTTTATGCTGCTGATCTCTCGCGCGGACCCGATGGAAAAGTATGGGTACTCCGCGACCGAACGCAAGCTCCTTCCGGGATGGGCTATGCATTGGAAAACCGCAGTGCATTGAGCCGTGTGCTTCCTGAGTTATTCAAGGAACACCAGGTCACCAAACTCGGTGGGTTCTTCAACAACATGATGCAGGCGTTCATCAAAGTAGCGCCACAGGGAAAAGAACAACCGCGCATTGTTCTGCTTACTCCAGGCCCCCGTAATGAAACCTATTTCGAGCACGCCTTCCTCGCCTATCATTTAGGATTTACGCTTGTACAAGGTGAAGACATGGTTGTGCGTGATGGTTTCGTGTGGATAAAAACCGTTGAAGGTCTTGAGAAAGTAGACATCATTCTGCGAAGAGTCGATGATACATTCTGTGATCCGCTGGAACTGCGTGAAGATTCACAGCTCGGTATCCCGGGTTTGCTGGAAGTGATCCGGAAAGGCAATGTAGCCGTTGTCAATCCACTGGGAAGTGGCATCCTGGAGAACACCGGATTGATGGCCTTCATGCACAACATCTTCCATCACTTCATTAAAGAAGATCCGATCTTCCCGATGGTGGCCACATGGTGGTGCGGACAAAAGAAGGAACTGGATTATGTGATCAGCCATATTGACGAACTGGTAGTAAAGCGTATCGACCGGTTGATCGGCTCGGAGACGATCATCGGTCATCAGCTGTCAAAAGAGAAAAAGGAAGAACTCATCCGGAAGATCAAAGCTCAACCTTACCTGTATGTCGGACAGGAAGCCGTTAATCTTTCTACCTCACCTGTATTCGCCAATGGAAAATTAGAACCACGCTATACCGTCCTGCGTTCGTTCATGGTAGCGGCTCCGAATGGTTATGAAATCATGCCGGGAGGATTAACGCGTTGTTCCCCGGAGAAAGGAAGTCTTATTGTTTCTAACCAGGAAGGAGGCATTTCAAAAGATACATGGGTAGAAGTTCCTCCGAAAATCTCCGGTGCACCTATTCTTCATCACCTTGATCTCAATCATAAAGCGATACTCCCAAGTCGTGCTGCCGAAAATCTTTTCTGGGTAGGTCGCTATACACAACGCATTGTAAGAACATCACGCTTTATCCGCATTGCACTCCGGAATTTAAGTCAGACGGGTTATCTGAATAACGGACAGGAAACTGATGCGTTGCGTGCACTCTTGACAACCGTAACACATCTTACCGGAACCTATCCGGGTTTCCTCGAAGATGAAAAAGACCTCACAGCCGATACCATCCTGTCTGAAATCCATCAACTCATCTGCAATCCGGAAAAAACGGGAAGTATTCTCTTCAATGTAAATAATCTTTTGCGCGCTACCTATTCCGTGCGCGATCGCTGGTCTGTAGACAACTGGCGAATCATCGATGAAGTAGAAAATGTAAAACGAAGACTGGAAGCCCTTGAACCGGAAAATATCCGTTTGGTTTTTTCACTCCTTGATCAGTTAAACATGGGACTACTTTCCTTCCTGGAGAGTAACCGCCAAAGTATGTATCGCGGTGATGGCTGGATGATGTATCGTATCGGGCAGTTTATCGAAGAGATATCCATTGAACTTACCCAATACAGATCACTGCTTACCTTTGCTTTTGATGAGACATCGGAATTCCAGGTGCTGGAAGCATTGCTTGTCAGCAACCAGAGTTTATCGAATTACCGTTCGGCCTACCGAACCTATTTTGATATTGCACCCGCATTGGACCTACTGTTCCTCAATAAACAAAATCCTATTTCCATACTTTCACAACTCGAACAGCTGGTAAAATACCTCGATCAACTGCCACAGAAAAATAAAGGAGCGCATCACAATGAATTATCTAACCTGGCTTTTGAATGCTACAGCAAAGTAAGGCTCATTGATGTGGACAAACTGCTGGAAGTAGATGAAGAAACCGGAATACGCAAAGAACTGGATCTGTTATGCCAGACATTAAATGATCAGATCGGAACGCTGTCCGTAAAATTAAGTGCGGCCTATTTCAGCCACTCAGAATACCAGTCGCAGGGAAAGGATAGTTTTCAATTTGAATTGTAAAACAAGTAAGAGCTTCTTTGTAAGCCTTAGTGTCTTCGTGACTTTGTGGCCAGAAAATTAATCGCCACAAAGACACGAAGACGCAAAGAATCACTAAGAAGAAGAAATTAAAGAATATACGAGAGATGAAGTATCGCATCAGGCACTATACGGAATATGATTATCAGGATACTGCGAGCATCTGCTGTAACCGGTTGTGCCTTACCCCGATCAACCTGGAGGAACAGGAGTGTATTAAATCCGATATAACCATCACGCCTGCTCCGGATGAAATATCCTATCGCACAGACTTCTTTGGAAATCAGCTGGCCTTCTTTTCAGTTTATCAGGAACATAAAAAGCTTCGGATCAATTCGAACAGTGTGGTGAATATTGAAAACCGGGTGAATGCTGAGAAAGCATTCCGGTCATCAGTGTTGTGGAAAGATGTAGCATCCATGATCGCGCCTGATTCACATGACACCATTCAGTATCTGCTGCCTTCGCTTTATGTACCACACAGTGATGTGATCAAAGACTTTGCATCAGATTGTTTTACGGAAGGCGCAACGCTATGGGATGCGTGTAACGCCCTCATGAAAAAAATTAACAAGACCATCGAGTTCAAACCCGGCTTCACTACCGTAAACACTCCGGTTGAAACAGTGATCAAAATAAAGAAAGGTGTCTGTCAGGATTTTGCGCACCTGATGATCGCCTGCTTCAGGAACATTGGTTTACCCGCACGTTATGTAAGTGGTTATCTGGAAACCGTACCTCCTCCGGGAAAAGAAAAGTTGGTAGGTGCTGATGCATCGCACGCATGGGTTTCGGTTTTCTTCCCGGAAATTGGGTGGGTGGAGTTTGATCCGACAAACAACTTATTACCGTCCTACAAGCACATCACAGTTGCCTTCGGCCGCGACTATCAGGATGTGGCTCCTATCAAGGGAATTGTATTCAGCTCGGGCAAGCAACAGCTCACCGTCAAGGTTGATGTTGAACGAATTGATTGAACAGAACAGATAAGATTTACTTTTTCCTCACCGGAATCCAAATCTCTTCCTCTGAATCGGGATCATTGTTTTTATACCTGTCACCTAAGATTTCAAAGTGCGGTCTGTTATCCAATAGGTATTCCGAACGCGGTATCCACGCTCCGTATATGTATTGATAAATGGAATTATCGGTATTCAATCCTTTATAATCAAATACAGCATAAAGTCCCGCTGGCAAAATAAGCGTTTCCATTCCTGCAGGTACATTTTCAAAATCTTCTACCTCCACTGCAGCCCATTTTTCAAATTCATTCGTGGGTTTAAAATCAGCAAAGTGCGATGCCTGATAAATGGCGAGTGAAATCAATTCGTTTGTTACGTTATTCGCTATTTCTTTTCGCCTGGGCAAAAAGCTCTTCCAGAGTTCAGCAACTGTATAATTTTTAAAACTCATCGTCAGGCGTTTACCGGCTAACTTCTTTTCTCGCAACGTTTCAATTCTGGGTTCCATTACCAATTAAAATTATAGTTGTCCAAATCAACCCTTTACAATGTCTGAAATGTACTGTAATCCAATATACCTAACCAAATATCTTGCTTCAAAATAGAGGAATTTAAAATCGAACAAAATGACAGCAACACATTTCACCTTTACCTTGTCAACAACAAGAACCCCGCATGAAGTATTTCAAGCCATCACCAGAGTCCGTGATTGGTGGTCGGGATATTATGATGAAGAGTTTGAGGGGAACACCAAAAAACTCCATGATGAATTTAGTTTTCGTGCTGGCGATGGTGTTCATTTCAGCAAACAACGATTAGTAGAAGTGATCCCCGATAAGAAAGTAGTCTGGCTGGTTACGGAAAGTGCCCTTAGCTTTATTGAAAAGAAAGATGAATGGACCGGTACAAAAATCATCTTTGAGATCTCGAAAGCGGATGACAAAACACAGCTCACCTTTACACACGAAGGCCTGACTCCGGAATCGGAATGCTATGATGCCTGCGCACCTACGTGGTCACAATATTTGCAGAAGAAATTACTACCGTTGATAAATTTGGGATAATCCGGGACAATTGAAATGCACGGGCAAGAAACTCATGGCCTGGCCGTTATTGAATTGAAGTGCTGGAAGATTACCTGAAGATCATATTCTTTGGTTAACCCTACATGGTTGTCCTTTATAAACTCTTCCATGGCATTAGCCTGGTCACCAAAAAACGGCATGAGCTTCTTCTTCGATGAAGGTACAGGTACCAGCTTGCCATCATGCAAAAGATAGAACTCTTCTTTCTTTAAGATTTTATCATCCGTGCTACCCACGTTAAGCGAAACGTTGTAGTCCGCTTTTTTAATGGTTAAAAAGGTCTTCTTGAATAAGGGTACCCTACCATCAGCCAGAACCTGAAGAAATCCGGTCAACACACTTCCATCTTCCTGTTTGAGGTCCTTCGCATTGATAAAATAGACAGGGGGTGAATCCGCGGAGTTGATCCAGGTAAAACTTTTGATCCGTTGTCCCTGGAGTACTTTAATACCGTTGCTGGCTTTGATCTCTATTTCATTGGCCTGAATATCATAGCGAATCGGATAGCGCTCGAGCATTTTATCATTCTCATACAACATGATGGTTCCGGTTTTCCAATCTTCCGACATGTACGTATCACCAACCACTTTTCCGGGAGCCATGGGAATTCCCAAAACCAACTCACCATTGCTCAATCCCCGGAAATCCGCCATGCGATCGAGATTGTAGGCAGCCGCAATGTTCGTGGGAGCAGCCGTATTTTGTGAAATGCCTTGCTGCGTGAATAAAAGAGAGATTGAAATACAAATAAGGTTCTTCATACACCATCGGTTAATCAAACCGAATTTAATTGTATGACCGCAAGACAAACAATACCCCGTATTACGTGGAAAAGATAACGTGCTAGAACCGGGCTGCCATCAGCAATTCAATGCTCTTGTATTTCAAGCCATATTTTCGGGCCACGTATTCATTGGTGAGTCCGCCCTTATAGGTATAGACACCTTTCATGAACCATTTGTGTGAGAAGATCATCGCTTCAACACCACCCTCTTCTGCTGCGCGAAGTATCGTAGGGGTAAAGATATTACTGAGCGCAGTGGTAGCCGTATGAGCAACCCGAGATGCCACATTCGGCACGCAATAATGGATCACATCATGCTTACGGAAAACAGGCTTGCTTAGTGTAGTGATCTCTGACGTTTCCACGCAGCCTCCCTGATCGATACTCAAATCAATAATAAGCGAGTCCGGCTTCATTTTGGTAACCATCTCTTCGGTAATCACATGACGTGCACGTCCTTTTTCGGCACGCAGCGCTCCGATCACCACATCTGCAGACTTCAACGTTTCGTTCAGCGTTATCGTGTCAATGGTTGACGTATAGATCTGCTGACCCAATACGTGCTTGATTCTCCTCAGCTTGTAAATATGATTATCGAATATCTGAACATCAGCACCAAGTCCCAGCGCAGCGCGTGCTGCGTATTCGGCAACTGTTCCGGCACCGATAATAACGACCTTTGTAGGTGGCACTCCGGTGATTCCACCAAAGATCACGCCTTTGCCATTATTCGAGGTACTTAAATATTCTGAAGCGATAAGCAACACCGAACTTCCCGCAATTTCACTCATCGCCCGGATGATCGGCATTCCGCCTACTTTATCTTCAATGAATTCGTAAGCCAGTGCCGTTACTTTCTTTTTCACCAATGCCTGAAGGCATTCCACTTTCAAATGGCCGAGTTGCAAAGCAGAGATCAGCGTCTGACCGGAATGCATCAACTCGATTTCTTCCAGCGTGGGTGGCTCAATTTTCAAAATGACATCGGCCTGATATACTTCCTGGGGAGAATAGACAATCTTTGCTCCCGCTTCACTGTATTGCTTATCCGTAAACTTTGATCCCCAGCCTGCTTTGGTTTCAACCCAAACCTCATGGCCATTATTCACCAGCAAGGCAACGGCATCCGGAGTCAGGCTGATCCGGTTTTCCTGCAATGAAATTTCTTTGGGTAATCCGATAAAAAAGGTGTGCCTTCGCTTCCGTACTTCCAGGGTTTGCTCCTGAGTGATCAGACTCGTCTTGGCTAAAGCTTCAAAGCCTGTTTTTTTCTTCTCCGTCATGTATCAAAATCGCGATGTCGCGATGGGTTTCGTTCTGTATTGAAATAATTACTTCGCCATACCTGTCCGGAATAAGCGAAGGAATCTTTTCCGGCCACTCCACAAAGCATGGATTCCCGGAATAAAAATATTCCTCTGTTCCGATATCAAAAGCCTCACGTTCACTTTTGAGGCGGTAAAAATCAAAGTGATAAATCTTCCCGGCATCACGCTCATACTCATTTACAATGGAGAATGTCGGACTGCTCATGGCATCTTTTACCTGGAGAAACCGGCATACTTCCTTGATCAGGGTTGTCTTTCCGGAACCCATCTCACCGTGAAATAACCAGACCTGAACTTCTCCCGTCTGCCGGGCAATGTTTTCTGCCACGCTCTGCAACCCTTCAAGTCCTACAGATCCGAAGACCTTACCTGCATTGGTCATGATGCATTCTTCGAAGTTAAGAAAATTATAGGTATGATCATCTCCTCCATGCTTACGCCTCCGTGCTGAAATGTATCCTTGTAAAAATTAACGTAATAGTTATAGTTGTTGGGATAAGCGAAGAACTGATCCTCAATGGCAAAAACATAAGCCGTTGAAACATTGGGTTTGGGCAGGAACAAACGTTCCGGCTTGGTTACGTGCATCACCTTATCTCCTTCAAAACCCAGATTCTTTCCCTGTTTATACCGGAGGTTTGTATTGACGGTTCGGTCACCCACAATTTTAAAAGGACGTTTCACCCGGATCGTTCCGTGATCCGTAGTGATCACTACCTTAACATCCTTCTCGGATATTTTCTTCAGTATTTCCAACAGCGGTGAATGCATGAACCAGGATGTGGTAATAGAACGGTAGGCGGATTCATCCGGTGCGAGTTCGCGGATCATAGCCATATCTGTCCGTGCGTGTGAGAGCATGTCAACAAAGTTGTAGACGATCACGTTGAGGTCATTCTGAAAAAGATTTCCTACCGTATCCGCCAGGTCACGACCTTCTTCCAGGTTCTTGATCTTGTGATACGACATTTTAATATTCAGATTATTTCTGCGAAGTTGCTTGGACAGAAATTCCTCCTCAAAATTATTCTTGCCCTCATCAACATCTTCCCCTACCCAGAGGTCGGGATTTGTCTTGGCCATTTCAGAAGGAAGTTGCCCGGAGAAGATCGCGTTCCGCGCATAGGCCGTGGTTGTTGGAAGAATAGAGTAATAGGTTTCTTCATGATCAACGGTAAAGTATTCGGTAAGCTGAGGCTCGATTACTTTCCACTGATCCACCCTTAGGTTATCGATCAGGATCACAAACACAGGCTTTTTACCCAGCTCCGGAAAAACTTTCCGCTTCATCAACTGGTGAGAGAGCAGAGGTTTATCGGCATTGGCGTTGTTCAACCACGATTCATAATTGCGTATGATGAACTTGCAGAAGTTGGCATTGGCTTCAGTCTTCTGCATATCCAGTACATCGCCCATCTCCTGGTTATCGGGCTGGTCCATCTGCAATTCCCAATGCACAAGCTTTTTATAAATGTCTGCCCACTGTTCATGATTCATATCGTCCATGAACGCCATGCTGATCTTCCGGAATTCCTGCTGGTAATTCAGGTTGGTCTTCTCGATGATCAGGCGTTTGTTGTCAAGGATCTTTTTAACGGAAAGAAGAATCTGACTTGGATTTAACGGCTTGATCAGGTAGTCCGCAATCTTGGAGCCGATAGCCTCTTCCATGATATGTTCTTCTTCGTTCTTGGTGATCATTACCACCGGAAGATTCGGCTTGCTTGTTTTAATAATGCTCAGTGCTTCAAGCCCGGACATGCCCGGCATGTGTTCATCCAGGAAAACCACATCGAAATGTTTTACATCACTGAGTTCCACTGCATCGGAAGCATTGTTCACAGGCGTAATGTCATAACCCCGTTGCTCAAGAAACAAAATATGAGGTTTCAGCAAATCGATCTCATCATCCGCCCACAAAATGCTATATCTTTGCATAGTTCAAAATTTTACGAATTTACTCATTTATCGTTAATCGTTAACCGTTAATCGTTAACCGTGGGTATGGACAAGTGTGTGATTATCGGTTGAGATCCCACATATGCTAGTGTTAATCCCATGCCCACGAATAACGATTAACGGAGAACGTCAAGCGACTACATGAAACAGACCCACATCAACGATCCTGTCTACGGTTTCATCACCATCCCCAGCGAGCTTATTTACAACATCATTGCCCATCCGTTCTTTCAACGATTGCGTCACATCCGTCAGCTGGGTTTAGCCGGATTCGTCTACCCGGCCGCAACACATTCCCGGTTTCAGCATGCCCTCGGAGCCATGCACCTGATGGGGAAAGCCCTGGACACTTTACGCGCAAAGGGTATAGAAATTACCGATATGGAATTTGAGGCCGCACAACTGGCCGTGCTTCTGCATGACATCGGGCACGGACCGTTTTCTCACGCTTCCGAAGATTCAATCATTCAGGGCATCAAACACGAAAGTCTCTCCTACCTGTTCATGGAAAATCTTAATGCCGCTTTTAACGGAGCGCTTGATCTCACGCTCAAGATTTTCAGGAACAGTTATAAGCGTAAGTTCTTTCATCAGCTGGTATCCAGTCAGCTCGATATTGACCGCCTCGATTACCTGAAACGCGACTGCTTTTTCACCGGAGTTCAGGAGGGCAATATTGGCGTTGAACGGATCATTTCCATGCTGAATGTCTATCGCGAAAACCTGGTGGTGGAAGAAAAGGGAATTCTGAATATCGAGAACTTTCTCAACGCCAGAAGATTTATGTACTGGCAGGTTTACCTCCACAAAACTTCGGTTAGCAGTGAACGTATGCTGGTGAATCTTTTACGCAGAGCACGCGCACTCGTTCATGCCGGAGAAGAGGTTCAGGCCAGTGCCCCGCTCCTGCATTTCCTGCGTCATGATATTACCATATCTCACTTCAAAGAGAATGGGGAACTGCTGCAGGCGTATGGCCGGCTTGACGATCACGACATCTGGGGTGCAATGAAGTTCTGGAGCACCAGTGAAGATCCGATCCTGGCAACGTTGGCAACCATGATCCTGGAGCGAAATCTGTTTCAGATACAGCTCAGCAATGAACTCATCCGAAAAAATACCGTGGAAGAAATTCGCCAGGCTATTGCTGCGCAGTATGGAACACTGCGCGCAGAGACCTCTTACTTGTTTTCACACGGCACCGTGAGCAATGAAGCCTACACCGAAGGCCAGCAGATAAACATCCTGATGCGCAGCGGTGAACTGCTCGACATGGCGCAGGCATCTGACCTCCCCAACATCAAGGCCATCAGCAAAATCGTCAAAAAAAACTATCTCTGCTGGCCTAAAAATGTATCTTTGTAGATTGCGTTAGTCGTTATCCGTTAATCGTTATCGGTGGGTGTGGGAACCGGGCAAGTACTTTAACTCGTAATCGTTCCGGTAACTGTCTTTAGAAACCCTTACTCATCAGGATTTAACGGACAACGATTAACAGATAACGGTTAACGATTAACGATAACAACAATGGAATTTACCATCAATCAAATAGCCGGGATGCTGGGCGGAGAAGTGAAGGGGAATGGAAACGAGAAGATCAACATGCTCGCCAAAATTCAGGATGCTAAAAAAGGACAGGTAGCATTTCTCTCCAACCCAAAGTACGAACAATACATTTATACCACACAGGCTTCTGCCGTTATCGTAAAAAAGGATTTCGTTGCCCGTAAGGATGTAACCTCAACGCTTATCCTGGTGGATGATCCGTACACGAGCTTCACGGCTTTGCTCGAAGAATATCACAAGCTCATCACCTTTCAGAAAAGCGGAATTGAGCAGCCGAGTTTCATCGGTGAGAACTCCGTCACCGGAAAGAATATTTACCGCGGAGCCTTCTCCTACATCGGAAACAATGTGAAGATCGGTGATGATGTGAAGATCCATCCGCAGGCGTTCATCGGGGACAACGTTGTGATCGGTCATCATTCCGTTATTCATGCCGGAGTGAAGATCTATGCCGATACCAAAATCGGAAATCATTGTGTGATCCATTCCGGAACCGTGATCGGCAGTGACGGCTTTGGCTTTGCTCCGCAGGAAGACGGCACATACAAAACCATTCCGCAGTTAGGTAATGTGATCATTGAAGATCATGTTACGATCGGAGGTAATACGGTGATCGATTGTGCCACCATGTTTGGTGATGCCACCATCATACGCCAGGGTGTTAAACTCGACAACCTCATCCAGATTGCGCATAACGTTGAGGTAGGCAAGAATACCGTGATCGCAGCACAAACCGGAATTTCCGGTTCAACAAAGATCGGTGACAACTGTCTGTTTGCAGGTCAGGTCGGTATTGCCGGTCACCTGGTTATTGCCAATAACACGAGCCTGGGCGCACAGTCCGGTATCTCCAAATCCATCAAAGACGAAGGCGAGAAACTTATCGGTTACCCGGCCTTCGATGTCAAGGAATATTTCAGGGCCTATGCCGTATTCAAAAAGCTACCCGATCTGAACCAGCGCTTACGCGAACTGGAAGGCAAGGTCCTCACCGGGCAGGATAATTCCATGTCCGTAGATCAGTAACACAAACGATTGTACTACCTGCATCAGCACAATGACAGGGAAACTTCCGGCAGGGAAGTAAAATTGGAATATCTGGAGATTGGGGTTAACTTGGCCCACTTTTTCAGGATATGCTAAACATCAAACAGCAAACTATTCAGAAGTCGGTTACGCTCTCCGGAGTTGGGCTTCACACGGGTGTTCAAACAAACATGACGTTTGTACCAGCCAAGCCTAATCACGGGATCAAATTCCAGCGGGTCGACTTACCGGGATCTCCTATCATTGATGCTGACTGCGACAATGTAACGGATGTATCACGCGGAACCACCATTGAGCAGAGCGGTGCCAAAGTCAGCACCATTGAACATACCCTCGCTGCCCTTACCGGTCTCGAGATCGACAACGTGCTGATCCAGCTGGATGGCCCGGAATGTCCTATCATGGATGGAAGCTCCATCGAGTTTGTTGAAATATTAAAAGGTGCCGGTACCGAAGAACAAAGCGCATTGCGTGATTTCTTTGAAGTACAGGAACCCCTCTTCTATCGCGAGACGGCCCGCAACGTAGAAATCGCGGCTCTGCCGTTGGATGATTATCGCGTAACGGTGATGATCGATTATAACTCACCGGTTCTGGGAAGCCAGCATGCTTCGATCACCGACATCCGTCAGTTCGAAAAGGAAATCGCATCGTGCCGCACGTTCTGCTTTCTGCACGAGCTGGAGATGCTGTATAAGAACAACCTGATCCGCGGTGGTGACCTGAACAATGCGATTGTGATCGTTGATCGTGTGGTGCAAGACAATGAACTGGACAATATCGCCAAGATGCTCGGCAAACCTAAAGTTGCTGTAAAGCAGGAAGGCATTTTAAATAACATCGAGCTTCGCTACAAGAACGAACCTGCACGGCATAAACTGCTTGACGTTGTAGGTGACCTTACGCTGGCAGGCAGACCGTTGAAAGCACAAGTGCTCGCGGCCAGACCCGGGCACGCAGCGAATGTGGCCTTCGCCAAGAAATTGAAAAAGGCGATGCAGGAGGACGACAAGAAAGGAAGACCAAAATACAATCCAAGTCTGCCTCCGGTAATGGACATCAACAAGATCTCCAGCATACTGAAGCACCGCTACCCTTTCCTGATGATCGATAAGGTGATTTACCTGGATAATGAGAGCGTGGCCTGCGTGAAGAACGTTACCGTGAACGAGCCTTACTTTCAGGGACACTTCCCCGGAAACCCGGTAATGCCTGGCGTGTTACAGGTAGAAGCCATGGTGCAGACCGGAGGAATCCTGGTACTCAATACCGTTCCGGATCCGGAAAATTACTGGACGTATTTTATTCAGATTGAAAATTTCAGATTCAGAAAAATGGTACTTCCGGGTGATACATTGGTTATCCAGTGCGATCTCCTCGCGCCTATCAAGCGCGGAATTGCCAAGATGTATGGCCGCGCCTTCGTGGGCAATACACTTGTATGTGAAGGAACCATGACAGCCAGCATAGTACGAAAAGATTCATGAGCCGATTTCCACAAGCCAACGTCCATCCCGAAGCAAAAATTGGTAACAATGTTATCATTGAGCCCTTCGCTACTGTACAAAAAGATGTCGTGATCGATGACGGTTGCTGGATCGGTCCAGGTGCTATCATCTGGGACGGAGCCCGTCTGGGTAAGAACGTAAAGATCTATCCGGGCGCATCGGTATCTTCCATTCCGCAGGATCTCAAATTCGCGGGAGAGAAAACCGAAACCCATATCGGTGATAACACAGTGATCCGCGAAAGCGTGACCATCAGCCGCGGTACAAACGACAAGTTCAAAACCGTGATCGGGAAGAATTGCCTGCTGATGGCCTACGTGCACGTAGCGCATGATTGTATCATCGGCAATCAGTGTATCCTGGTAAATACCGTACAGGTAGCCGGCCACGTGACCATCGATGACTGGGCTATTGTTGGCGGTGCCAGCGCATTGCATCAGTTCGTAAAGATCGGGGCGCACGTGATGCTCTCTGGTGGATCGCTGGTGCGCAAGGATGTTCCTCCGTTCACCAAGGCTGCGCGTGAGCCACTCACCTATGCCGGTATCAACACGGTGGGATTGAGAAGAAGAGGTTTCACTTCCGAAAAGATCACCGAGATCCAGGAGATCTACCGCTATATATTCCTCAAAGGACTCAACAACTCCAAAGCCATCGAACTGGTGGAGAAAGAGGTTCCGCAAAGCGATGAGCGTAACTATATTCTCGACTTCATCAAAACCTCTGAGCGGGGAATTATGAAGGGATATGGAGGAAATGATTAATCCGTGATGCCAGAAGCCGGTAGCAGAAAGCAAGCTGAAAGTCAAAAGCAAAACGCTGTTGCTATCACCGTTCAGGGTCTTGGCAAACGCTTCAACCGCGAGTGGATCTTCAGAAACCTTTCGTTTGAATTTTCTTCCGGCACTACCTATGCGATCACCGGCCCGAACGGTTCCGGTAAATCAACGCTGCTGCAGGTGCTGTGGGGACAAATGCCACAGAGTACAGGGACCATTGCCTATGCATTGAACGGTAAGAACATTCCCGCAGAGGAAATTCACAGTCATGTTGCTATTGCTACGCCCTATATGGATCTCATCGAAGAGTTCACCCTGGAAGAGCAGATCCAATTCCATTTTAAGCTAAGAACGATACGACAGGGCATGAGCGTGAACGATCTGATCGAACGCATGTACCTGACCCACGCGCGGGATAAAATTATCGGCAACTTTTCATCCGGGATGCGGCAGCGTGTAAAGCTGGCGCTGGCCTTTTTTACAGAAGCTGATATGATCTTTCTGGATGAGCCAGGTACGAACCTGGATCAGCAGGCTTTTGAATGGTACCTCAACGAATTACGTGCTGTGCCTCACGGCTGCTCTCTGTTTATTGCCAGCAACCAGCCTGCAGAATATCCGGCTGATGCACAGAAAATAGAGATCATGACCTATAAATAAGGGGTTACACACCCCGGAAGAATCTTATTAACAATTCATAACGGTTTTTGGCTGATACCATAAACATGGGGTGATGCCTCAAAACAGGAAAAGAAGCAGGTTTTGACTGCCTTGCCTGATATCAAAAGTTTGATTTTATTAATTTTAAGCCCATATTCGTGACTTATAACGTTCAAAACATGAAACATTTAGCAAGACTTTTATCCCTTCTCGTTCTCGTTGGTGCAGGTTTTTTCTTTACCAATTGCGGTAGTGATGGTGGCGGAGGCGATGAGAAATCAGAACAGGAAATTCAATATGATAAATTAAAAGGCCTATGGACCGTTCAAACGGTCGATCTGGATGGTGACAGCTGGAACGATGAATTTGCCGGTGGAGAATTGTCGCTCACCTCTGATAGCTTTTCCGAGAACGGGGAATTTGGTTATAGTTTCACAGTTGACGGTGGTGTTGACACAAGCCCATGGCCTGGTAATGGCTCATGGAAATTCAACACAAGCAATCCATCAAATACGATCATAAGACTTGACTCTGAAAAAGGTTTTGATGATTTGACTATGGGATACGAGCTTTCTAATTCAGATGAAACGCTTGAAATCACATTTAACCTTCCTGACGGAGTAAGTTTTACAATAGCCGGACGGACAGCATCTGTTGAAGGAAACTGGACATTTGTGTTCACGAAATAGTTTTTAAGAATATTGAAACGAAGAGGCCGCCTGAGAGCGGCCTCTGTTTTTTTATACGCTATCAATAGAATTTGAAGAAAAGGTATTTCTCTAAATTCCCTACCTTTAGCCCCAATGGAGAAATCAACGCGTAAGAAAACGTTAGGAGGATACCCTGCCATAGGTGTGGTGATCAGTATTACGCTGGCACTTTTTGCCCTCGGACTGTTCGGCAACCTGATGATCTACTCCAGCGAATTCGGAAAGATCGTACGTGAAAACCTCAACGTAAAGGTCTACCTCAAGAGCACCGTAACGGAAACGCAACGCAAGCAGCTCGAACAAACGCTGGCCGCCAAAGAATTTGTAGCGGATGGTGATGACCGCATTAAATTCATCTCCAAGGAAGAAGCTGAAATAGAGCTCGTCAAAGATATCGGTGAGTACAAGCAGGTTCTGGGTGACAATCCGTTGAAGGATGCTTTTATCCTCAAGATCAAATCCGATCACCAGGATACCACCACCCTTAAAAAAATAAAGGCCGAGCTTGAGAACATCAACGGCATCATTGAAGCCACGTATGAGAAACACCTCTTCGATGCGGTAAACAAAAACTTCATTAACGTATCGCTGGTTTTGTTAGCCATCGGCCTGATCATGATCGCCATCACGTTCCTGCTGGTGAATAACACGCTGCGGATCGCCATGTTCTCGCAACGCTTCCTCATCCGCAGCATGCAGCTCGTAGGCGCCCGAAGATGGTTCATTCAGCGGCCATTCCTCCTGCGTTCTGCCGGATACGGATTACTGGCAGGCCTGATAGCCGCTATCTTATTATGGATACTCTCTGACTACGCACAGAAAAAAATCATTGACCTGACATTGCTGCACAACGAAAAGCAATTCACCCTGATGCTGGGCATCCTGCTGCTCACGGGAATGATCGTAGCGGTGGTCAGCACGTTTTTCGCTATTCGCAGGTATCTTCAAATGTCACTGGACGAACTTTATTGAATAACTATACAGCATGGAAAGCAAACTTCCCTTCGGAAAAAAGAATTATCAATGGATGATCATCGGGGTGGTCACCCTCATCCTCGGATTTGTAATCATGTCACTCGACAG
>DASXWH010000087.1:0-2250 GCA_036503775.1 Ohtaekwangia sp. | reverse complement strand
TCAATGCCGTGAGATACTTTTGATGGAAACGCCTGCCGGAAGAGTTCACGATAAGCCGGAATATCATTAAGCGTTTTCAACAGCTGCTCACGCGTGGTGCCCATTTCCTCCGGTGAATACAACGGTCCTGTCATCTGTGCTTCCAGGGATGTGGCGCGAGCGTCCCAGAAGAATTTTTTATAGAAGGCTACATTCCACAAACTGGGTGCAGCCCGCGTCAGTGTGGTGTGCTCAACCCCCACACTGGTTTTCAATCCATCGCTGAATCCTTTCTCAGGCTGATGGCAACTGGCGCACGACACCGTTCCGTCTTTTGAAAGTGCCGGATCAAAGAAAAGATACCGGCCCAGATCAATCTGTTGTGGTGAGAAGCCATCACGTACGGAAGGCAATGCGGTTTTAAGTCCGCCAACCCCGGGGTTCTGTCCGTCAACGGATTCATATTGCTGATATAAGGTTCGCAGTTTACACTGATTGCTATCCGTTAGTTCAAATCCGGGCGGGCATGTGCTGCACAGCGTAATGCCGATCTTTTCTGACCTGGGTATAAGCGACAAGGCTACGAACACCATCGCACCCAATACCAGAAGCAGAATCGTGAATCGCTTCATTTGGCTTGTGACGTATGGGACACGATGTAGGCAATAACATTATTCACGGCTTCCTCATCCGCCAGCAAGGCGGACATCGGCACCATCTGCGCTCCGAGTTTATCATCAGGGTGTGCACCCCGAACAGAATTTTTAAAATTGACGAGCTGACGTTTCAGATACCAGTCGTCTGTACCGCTGAGTCGCGGAGCATTCATCAGTTCATTTCCCTTTGCACCGGAACCATGACAAGAACCACATACGCTCTGGTATGTGCGCTCTCCTTTTTTGATGTCGCCCGAAAGTGAAGCGATCAGGGTAGCATCAGGCAAGGTGTTGATGTAGGCCACAACATCGGCAACAGCAACAGAATCTTTCAATGTCTTCGCCATGGCCGCCATCTGAAAGCCGAGGGTATCCGTCTGCGAATCACCGCGGATACCCTTGCTGAAATTCAACAGCTGATGGTTCAGGTACCAGCTATCCAGATTGGCCAGTGCCGGGGCATTCATTTTCCGGTTTCCCTGGCCGGCATCGCCATGGCAGGGAACACAGGTGGCATAAAGTAGCTTTCCGGTGGCAGGGTCACCGGTGTAGGACTGCTGTATGTCGGAACTTTCTACCTGGTCTTTCTTCGCGGAGCATCCAAACAGCACGACCACCAGGATAATAAATGGGTATAACCGTGGCATGATAAAAAACTAAAGGACCACGATTTTGGGCAGATTTTGAAGACGAAAACCCGCTTTGGGGTAAAACCGGATTACGCGGGGTGGAATTGAGCTAATTCAGCGGGTTTGTTTGAATCAGGGTGCTTTCAAACGTTTGCTTATAGGTGGATGACACCGGGATGAACTGGTCACGTTCGTCCATTTTTACCTGGTAGCCGCGGGGGGTTTTGATAGCCGACCGCAAATTCTGGCTGTTTATCATGTATGACCGGTGGATCCGGACCATACAGGGCAGGTTCAGGTCGTGCTCCAGCTTTTTGAGGTTCGTACGGATGAGCTCCTTTCTGAACTGGTTGTCAACACTATAATAATAGAGTAGCGTATAGTTGTCCTCCGACTTGAAATAGGAAATACTACGCAGGGGCAGGGTCATCACGATCTTATTGTTTTCATCCGTGAGGGTAACATTCTCCGGGGTAACTGCCCGGTTCACCTTCAGCTTCAGTTCCTCCACTACCTGGAGCTGCTGTTGCAGGAACAGCAACAGGATGCCGAGAAAGTAAGGGAGTACCAGTACCATCAGGGTATACTTGAGCGTGACAAAATATTCGGGGATGTTGAAAAACGACAGGTTCAGTATGGTGATGTTCACGGCATGCATCGCCACAGATATAAAAAAGAATTCCACCAGCAGCCAGCCGAAGAAAACAATACGGGTTGTCAGCTTTACCTTGAAAATGGCCCGCAGGGCAAATTGCGTCAGCGCAAGCGCAGCCATGCCGGCAGCGGAAAAGAATGTAAAGATGATATAAAGAGGAGCTTTGGCTTCCGGAAACCATTGATTGCTGTTGAACGGCTGAAAGACGTTGAGGAAGATACAGCCGAACACCCCGCAGAAGACCACAAGCTTCAGTCGCGCGCGTACGGTATCCAGCAACTGAAACGGCTGACGAAACCATTGAACAACGTTATTCATACCATTCAAAAAG
>DASXWH010000086.1:0-1572 GCA_036503775.1 Ohtaekwangia sp. | reverse complement strand
GGGAGTAAATCCATGACAGAAGCAAAAGCCCGTGAGCGTATGAGCTCATTCGATCAGGAAAGTCAAAACCATATTAACATGCTCCTGGAGATGATTGAAGAGCAGTCGCGCCTTAAGGACCCGGGTGCGAAACGGTTTATTCCTTACGAATTTAGAATTCCGTTAGACTCAGTCAAAAAGAAAGAAGTTCACGCCATTGATTCCTTAATTCGATTCATTCCCAGACAGGATTCATATCAATGCATCGGAGATCAGGCAACAAAGGAAAAGGTCTTTCAGATTTTAGCATTGTCCTACACAAATAAAATAAAATACTGCCCATTCGAGTAAAGGTTTGCAGGTCTAAGCGAAATCAGAGGCCTCTTACTCTTGTTGGTTCGCGCAGTGTCAGGTATTTCAGAATACGTGTTGGTGTTGCACGCTGACAGGCCGCACAACACCAACACGGATAATAATATGGTTATGATTACCAGGTTTTAGTTCACCGGTTTTGCAGGGTAATGCTTCACCAGAAACGCCAGGATATCATTGAAATGATCCAGTGATTCAGTATGTCCCCCCTCGGCAATAATATGTTCATGCACATAGGGAAAACTTTTTTCATCCAGACGTTTCATCACCTCAGCCGACATCTCAGCCGAAGGCCACATTTCATCATGACTTGCTGACACACAAAGTACCGGGCCGCGAATATTTTCAACTTTAATCAGTGCCTTGTTCACGGCAACGGAATCTTCCATCATGATTTCAAAGGCTCTGCGCAGATCTCTTTTCAACAAGGCGGGAGCACTCGACCACGTTGCCGGTACATACGGCACTTCCTTGTCGTTGATTGTCCATGCAGAGCTTGATGCACCAAATGTCAGCGCAGGAAAAGCAGCATGGCTTCCTACGATAGATACTACGCACGTTATATCGGGAAAATAGCTTCCGAGCAACAAGGCAGCCTCAGCACCTTTTGAACCGCCAATGATCGCAATACCCTCATCAGCTACTTTGGAGTTCTTCACCGCTTCCATAATGGCTGTGTGAATTACATCCAGCGAAATTCGGTCAAGCTGGCCGGGGGTTCCTTCAGCTCCGAAATATCCGATCGCTAAAAAGGCGTATCCGGATGCAATGAACTTGTCTCGTGTCGGCTTCCATATGTCGGTGGCCCAGGCGTTTCCGCCTTCAGACCCACCAAGCCCAACGATCAGGGGTTGGTTTTCTCCTTCACCAAGAAATAAAACAGACTGAACTTCCTTTTTCTCCTCATTGGGTGATCCGCAGGAAATGATCAAGCATGCCATCCATACCACTAAAAGATTTCTCATACGTGTTGTTTTTTGGCCAAAAGTATTGGCCTGAAGCGTGCAAAGCGTTCCGACCTTTAGGTTAGAACCTGATTTGTTAACTTTTTTGGCTGGCCGGGATGCTTTTGGTGGTGGCCACGTACTGAGAAGGTGTTTGTCCGGTGAGCTTTTTGAATACCGTATTAAATGAGGTTTTGGAATTGAACCCTGATTCGAGAGCTATGGCCAGCAATGTAAGGTGGGCATAACCGGGGTCTGTCATTCGTGATTTAACTTC
>DASXWH010000085.1:0-9322 GCA_036503775.1 Ohtaekwangia sp. | reverse complement strand
TCACCTTCTTCGCCAGTTCTTCCCGTGTAAACGTGATCAATCTCCCCACAGGCTTGCCCTGACGATAAGATTGCACGCGGAATAATTCAGCACCATCGGGGAAAACAACATCTTCTTTGTACATAGACGAGTATGCGTTGGGCACGGTGTTGTCGATCGTGAAGCGCGCCTCAACATCCGGAACTTCCTGTGTGATGGTGATGACCATTTTATTTTTGTCGTTCTTCTTTATCCGTATGATCGGATCATACATACTCGGTGCATAATTAATATGGCCCGCTTCGAGACGGATGAAATGATTTTCAACGCGTGTTATGAAATTGTTCCAGTTCTTTCCGGCTTCAGGACTCCATACCGACTCAGCCACAGCAAAGGCGCGGGGATAGGTCATGTATTCAATCTGTGAGGTTGTTGGTATCTGTTCTGTCCAGAGATTACCCTGCGCCCCGAGTACCAGGGTAGAATCAATTCCCGGAGGAAGAACATCAAAGTGATATACTTCTTTCAGGCGCGCGGTGTTGTAGATAGGAGGTTCAATAGACAACTCGCCCTGGTTCATATCAAGGTAGTACTCCGGCAGCGGACTCATCACCACAGGATGTTTTAAATGCGTGGCTTCTATTCCGGGTTTTGTTCCCTGCCAGCTCATTACCGTTGCACCGGATGGTGCACCGCCTTCCAGGATCTCATCCCAGCCGATCACCTTTTTCTTTTTGCTTTGAATGATCTGTGCCACACGTTTGCCAAAGTACGCCTGCAGGGCCACGCCATCTTTGATGGCATTCTTTTTCATGAAGGCCTGAACGCGGGCATCTCTTTCCCAGAAACCTTTGTAACATTCATCACCACCCATGTGAATAAATTCAAATGGAAACAGTTCAGCTACTTCGGTAAAAACCTTGTCGAGGAACTGATATACTTTTTCATCCGTGGGATTAAGCGTATTGTCAATGTGCATTTCAAATTTTCCATTGCCAAACCAGGTAGAGAATTTTGATCCGGGGTTTACACGGATGGATGTGTCTTTGGTAACACATAATTCAGGATAGGCAGCAAGGGCTGCCATGCTGTGACCCGGCACATCGATCTCCGGAATGATCTCAATGTTCCGGTCTCTCGCATACTTAACAATTTCTGTAATGTCTTCCTGCGTATAGAAGCCGCCATCGGTAGCAGTTTCTCCTGGCTTTGGAGGTTCCTGCCGGCCCCATCTTCCCACACGCGGAACACGCCATGCACCTACTTCTGTGAGCTTGGGTAAACTTTTTATCTCGATGCGCCAGCCCTGATCGTCTGTAAGGTGCCAATGAAAGCGGTTGAACTTATAGCGTGCCAGCTGATTGATGTATTGTTTTACATATTCTTTCGGAAAGAAGTGACGGCTTACATCCAGCATCACACCACGCCAGGCAAACCGCGGATAGTCAGTGATCGATACTGCGGGAATACTCCAGGTCACGTTATTCACCGTTGATTTACTTTCTATGGTGCCGGGTAAAAGCTGAAGCAATGTCTGCACGCCATAGAACAATCCGGCAGGGTCATTGGCTTCGATCACCACACCCTTGTCTTTTACTTCGAGATGATATCCTTCGTGGCCAAGACGTGGATCGGGTGTATTATTTAATGTGAGTTGAATTCCATTACCATTTCCTTCGGTGATCTTTATGTTCAAACCGGTAGCGGGCTGAAGCATTGAAACGAGGTATTCAGCAACCTTTGTTACAGCAGGCTGTTTAGCCGGAACACCGATAGTAGTAGAAGAAGTAATACTATAATTTCCCCGGCCGGTCTCCAGCGATACAGGCTGTGGAATAAGATTAATAGTCTGTGCGTGTGTTTCGGTGGCTGTATTGCAACTCATCAGCAGCAAAAGGAACAGCCAGCTGAACCGGGAGATGATGAATACGGGTTTCTGAATTTCGGATTGATGCATGGTGGTTGTAGCAGATTAAAATCCTAAAGTAGATAATTGATCGGATAGTGATGATAAATTATTCCATGAATGGAGTAGAATCAGTTGCCAGGCTCCGGTAATGGGCAACAGCACAGTGTGTATTTGAAAAAGTCTCTTAATTTGCAAGAGCAATTAATCCGATGAACCCATACACAGCATGAATCAGGAAAAACACTGGAACAATATCGCCTCTACCTATGATGATGAAGTATTTGATGTCTTTCAATCCGACAAGAATAAAGTACTTCAACAGTATTTTAAGAAACACGCCAACACCGATCATGACGCTATCGACTTTGGCTGTGGCATAGGCAAAGCCTTTCGTTACCTCGCGCCTTCTTTTCGCAAGGTACTGGCGATAGACATTTCAGAAGAATGCCTGGTGCAGGCCCGTGATAATTCGTACACCAACATCACGTACAAACGACAGGATCTTACCGTGAAAAACCTGCGACTGCCCGCTGCGGATTTTATCCTGTGCTGTAATGTGGCTATTCTGCCGGAGCCGGAACGCGACCGGATGATCATAAAGAACATTCAGAAATCCCTTCGCCCGAATGGTTCTGCCCTCGTGGTCATACCATCGTTCGAATCTATTTTCTATGCTTCCTGGCGACTGATTGAATGGTACAAAAAAGAAGGCGTCAAACCGGGCCGCATTCCCCGTACCGAGTTGAATTACTTTAAAGAAGGAATGACTGAGGTGATCCAGGGGATCATGAACATCAATGGTGTTCGCACCAAGCACTACTCTGCAGAAGAAATTCAGGTTGTATTTCAGGAAGCTGGTCTGAAAGTAACTGCACTGGAAAAACTCGAGTATGAATGGAAAACCGAATTCAGTTCTCCGCCTTCGTGGCTGAAAGCTCCCTTTCCGTGGGACTGGATGGTAGAATGCAGGAAGTTGTAACAACACGAGCTGGTCATGAGCATTCAAAAGTTCCTGTATACTTTTTTCTTTCTCATGCTGGCTATCTGCGCTCAGGCAACACACCTCCGTTCGGCACACATCAAAATTGAACCGCTCTGTTTAAGTACGCTCACTTACCGCGTCACGGTAACGGTGTATATGAACACCTTATCACAAACACCTTTCGGTGGATTCACCCTGTTTGACGGGCACCTGGATTTCGGTGATGGCATACTCCAGATCATTCCGGAAACACAAGCCATAGCGAGGCCTGATCTCGGTCCTAACATCGGTGTAGCCTCTTATACGATAACGCACACCTATGCAGCTCCCGGTTTTTATCGCGTAACGTATTTTGAACGCGACAGAAGTGCGGGCATTCTGAACATTCCGAATTCCGGTGATGTACCGTATGTGAGCTGGACTTCCCTTCGCGTAAGTCAGGAGACAGTTTGCAATACACTGCCTGTACTGAATATTCCACCGGTAGACCGGGCTTGTTCCTTCAATACCTTTACACACACGCCCGGTGCTTTTGATGAACAGGGCGATAGCCTTTCGTATGAACTGGGTGTTCCATTCCGCGATGCGAATAACGAAGTGATTGGATACGATGATCCCGATGATCCGCGGTTTTATACGGACTTCAGTCATGGTAATGAAGAAGGCACGGGGCCACCGTCATTTGTTATTAATCCGGTGAACGGCCTCATCACCTGGAACGCTCCCGGTATGGCGGGTGAATATAACATTGCATTCCGCATCCGGGAATGGCGGAGGAACACACTGACGGGTGTGTATGAATTGCTGAGTATAACCACGCGTGACATGCAGATTGTTGTGAGTGCTGCCTGTGCAAACAAGAGGCCTGATCTGATTGAAGTACCGGTTGACACCTGTGTGGTTGCAGGCGCTGTGCTGGATTTCACGATCAAAGGCGTTGATCCGGAGAACCGGGAAGTAAAAATTGAAGTTTTCTCGGAGGTGATCGATTTTCCGACAGACAAATTACCGGCTACGTATTCACCCGATCCTGCAGTATTCGGCCCGTCCGATCCTCCGGCTGAATTGCATTTCCACTGGACTACCGATTGTATTCATCCGCGGCAACAACCTTATCAGGTTGTATTCAAGATCACAGATAATCCACCTCATGAAGCACAGCTTACAGCATTCAAAACCTGGAATATAAAAGTTATGGCTCCCGCACCGGTCTGGAAAGATCATACACTGGATCTGATCAGAAGACATACTGTGCTGGAGTGGGAACCGTATGCCTGCGAAAACGCAGCACGTATCCAGATCTGGCGAAGAGTAGGGGCGTATCCGTATGCACCGGGGGAATGTGATACAGGCCTGCCAAAGTTTTTGGACTATGATCTGATCGGAGAAGTAGATCCGGATGAAACCACATTCCGGGATACCAATTTTGACAAAGGCCTTACGGTAGGAGCTCAGTATTGTTACCGCCTCGTAGCAGCCTTTGATGCGAATACATCGAGCATCATCTCACCTGATTTTTGTTTTGATCCCATTGAAACGGATGCGCCTGTATTAACACATATCACGGTTGAACAAACAGATACTGAAGATGGTCACGTACGTGTGAGCTGGAGAAGCCCCTTTGCCATAAACAAAGTTCAGTTTCCGGAACCGTATGAATATGAGGTATACCGCGCTTACGGATTTGCCCATGACATTGGTTTGCAAAAAATAGAACCCCGGGTAGGCGATACTACCTTTTTAGACAAGACACTCAACACACTGGATTCTGTGTATAACTATCGCGTGGTTGTGTATGCCAAACCACAGGGCAGTGATGAATTTGTTCCGGTGGATACTTCTGCACGCGCTTCGTCTGTCCGGCTGATGGCAACGCCAGGCCTTAATCAGATTGAGTTAACGTGGCGTGACAGTGTGGCGTGGTCAAATGTGGCGTTCACCAATCCGTGGCATCGCATCTACCGGGGTGTGCATGGCGAGCCTGAAAATGAAATGGTGCTGCTGGACAGTGTAAATGTCGCACTCAATGGATTTCAATACCTGGACGATAATCTGCAGCACAATATGTATTACACCTACAAAGTTCTCACGCGTGGTACATACGGTAATCCGAAGATCAGGCTTCAGGAAAATTTCTCACAGATCACATCATTGTATCCCGACAGTAACCTGCTTCCCTGTGTTGCCGAGAACGCCATCGCTTTTACAGACTGCGAGACGTTCCGCATAACCACACCTTGCGAGCAGGATAAATTCAGCAATACGATATACTGGACGATGGTACCTTCTGACAACTGCCGCATGGACATTCGTTACTATAAAGTGTATGCGGCTTCGGATAGTACGGAAGAATTTGAATTGCTGGCCGATCATGTTACGGACCAGGTGTATGTTGACAACAATCTTTCATCGGTAGCGAAATGCTATAAAGTAAGCGCTGTGGATACACGTGGGAATGAAGGTCCGTTGAGCAACGTGATCTGCAATGATAATTGTCCCTTCTTCAGTCTGCCAAATGTATTCACTCCGAATGCAGATGGTTGCAACGATCTGTTTAGCGCATTTTATTATCCCGCTGACGGTGGCTTGTGTGATGACCCCGATGTGTTTATGTGTCCGCGTTTTGTGAATCATGTGAGTTTTCGGGTATTTAACCGGTGGGGAAGGGAAGTGTATTCCTACTCTTCTGGTGAGAACAAGCCGGTAACGATCAACTGGGATGGAAAAGACAATCAGGGCAATGACCTGGATAATGGCACCTATTTTTATCGTGCAGAGGTAAAGTTTGATGTACATGATCCAACCCTGCAAAAAGACAGAATAAAGGGCTGGATACAACTGATGAGGTGATGTGTTTGTCGTTTTTCGGTCAGTAAGTATACCCCGAAATCCCTTACCTTGCAGTCCCAAAAATTCTAAAGCGTCATTTCCATTATGCGGGCGTTTTTTCAAAAGATTGTCGCTGCCGTTCAGCCCTTTATTCAGAAAACACATCAGCGGATCAGGCCCGTTCTGGATTGGCTCAAGATCTATTATGATAAAGTTGTTTTCTATTTAAAGACACACCCCCGTGCCAGACGATGGCTGATGATCGTGGGGCCTCCTGCATTTTTTATGTTCATCTTGTTAGTGGCAGTGTGGATTGAAATTCCCAGTAAGCGAAAGCTACGGAACATTCATAACCAGGTGGCTTCTGAAGTATACAGTGCCGACAGCGTTTTGCTTGGGCGGTATTACATTCAGGATCGTACGGAAGTAACGTATGACGAAATCGCTCCGGTAGTTATGGAAGCACTTGTGGCCACTGAAGATGTTCGTTTTTATCAGCATGAAGGTGTCGACTATGTAAGTCTTGGTCGTGTGTTGATCAAATCGGTTTTCATGCAGGACGAATCTGCCGGTGGGGGGAGTACCTTAACACAGCAGCTGGCCAAAAACCTGTATCCGCGAAAGCGCTATTGGATTTTGTCTATGTTAATGAACAAGCTGAAGGAAGTGATCACGGCTCGCAGACTGGAGAACATTTATTCCAAACAGGAACTGATCACACTTTACCTCAATACCGTTCCGTTTGCTGACAATGCTTTTGGAATTCAATCTGCGGCTCAGCGGTTTTACTCCACCACAGCCGACAGTCTTTCCATCGATCAGGCTGCCGTGCTGATCGGCATGCTGAAGGCAACACATTACTACAATCCGCGTTTGTTTCCCGATCGTTCTGAATCCAGAAGAAATGTTGTATTTCAGCAGATGGTGAAGTACGGTTATCTCGAAAAAGAGAAATCTGATTCATTGAAGCAGCTGCCGATAGCCCTTCAGTATAATCGGGTAACACATCATCACGGTCTTGCTCCTTACTTCAGGGAATACCTGAAATCCGAATTGCTGAAATGGTGCGCTGATCATTCCCGTGAAGATGGTACACCGTATAATCTGTATACGGATGGACTCCGCATTTACACGACCATCGATTCAAAACTTCAGGAGTATGCTGAAGATGCTGTAACGAAACAGATGACACAGTTACAACAGCAGTTCTTTGATCACTGGGGAAAACAAAAACCATGGCAGGGAAATGAATCGGTTTTAGAAGAAGCGATTCAGCGATCCTCGCGCTATCAGCGCCTCATGCAAAGTGGATTGACGGAAGAAGAAACACTCGTGGAGCTGCAGAAGCCGATCCCCATGAAGTTATTCACCTGGAAGGGAGTTGAAGAGGCTGTAGTGAGCCCGATCGATTCGATCATTCATCACCTTCAGTATTTAAATGCCGGTCTGCTGGCGATGGAACCAGCTACCGGAAAGATCAAGGCATGGGTTGGTGGTATCGATCATGATTTTTTTCAATATGATCACGTGAAGATCACCACGAAACGCCAGGTAGGTTCGATCTTCAAGCCAATCGTTTATGCGATGGCACTCGAGGAAGGTATTTCACCCTGTGAGCTGATCTCTGCCGGACAACAGACTTACATTGATAAGGAAGGGGAGAAGTGGACACCCCGCAATTCACAAAACGATTACCAGGTAGAATATACCATGAAAGGCGCATTAGCCTACTCAGTTAATACCGTAGCGGTAAAGCTGATCCAGCGCGCAGGCGTAGAGAAAACCATTTCATTGGCACGGACCATGGGGATCTCCAGTGAAATACCGGATGTGCCCTCCATCTCGCTGGGCTCTTCGTCTATTTCCCTGATGGAGATGACAGCTGCCTACGGGTGTTTTGCAAACCAGGGTGTTTCGGTTACACCGTACTTTGTTAGTTCGATAAAAGATACCGAAGGAAAAATCTACACCGATCTCACGCCTGTTAAAAAAGGTGAACAAGTGCTGGCGAAAGAAACGGTTCAGTTGGTGAATCATCTCATGAAAACGGTGGTGCAGGAAGGAACCGCTTCACGCATTCGCTGGAAGTATGGTGTATATACGATGGACCTTGCCGGTAAGACAGGAACTACCCAGGCAAATGCTGATGGCTGGTTCATGGGTATAACCCCCAAGTTGGTGGTAGGTACATGGGTGGGAGCAGATGACCCGCGTATACGCTTCAGGCACACCAAACTGGGACAGGGATCAAATACCGCATTGCCTATGGCCGGATATTTTTTGAAATCCGTTGAACAGGATAAATCTTTTAAAGATCTGGCAACCGCTAAATTTGATCCATTACCTTATACACTAAGTGAGAAACTGGACTGTGATCTGTATGAATTAAGTGATACGCTTCAATACCAGATCGAACAAACCATCATCAAACGTGATTCTTTAATCATGGCCGACACCACGATCACACCTCCCGAAGAAACTTTTCTTCAGGTGTTGTTTAACCGGAAGAAAAAAATCCTGCGCGTCCAGCAAGCCAGAGACTCTGCTAACCTGGATCAGGTTATCCAAAGAATCGAAGTGGGTGGATGAAATCGTTTGAAGGATTCAGATTCGCGGTTCGCATTTAATTTTGAGCAACTCCTGAATTTCTTTGTGCGTATAGCTGTTCGTATTGGAACGCACACCTATCTTCGCCTCTATGAATAACCAAAAGCACTACGCGGCCGCTATCACCGCCTTTGTTGTCTGGGGATTTTTTTCGATTCCACTCCGCGCATTGAAAGCATATTCAGCGGGTGAGATCCTGTACTTCCGGATTCTTTTATCAGCGTTGGTATTGCTCGTTGTCGTATCGCTTTTCAAGCGGGCCGATGTGAAGAGCAACTGGCAACGCTTTCAGGAACTGACCGGAACACAACGAAGGAAAGTGGCCCTGCTAACCTTGGCGGGTGGTGCCTTGCTTTCGGTTAACTGGCTTTCATTCATTTATATTGTCAACAACATCAACATCAAGACAGCATCGTTTTCCTATTTGATCTGTCCGGTGTTCACCGCGGTGTTGGGATATGCTATCATCCAGGAAAAGTTATCCCGACTCCAATGGTCAGCCGTAGGGTTGTGCGCCCTGAGTTGTGTATTGATCGGCATGCAGTCAGCGTTTGAGCTGGGTTATAGTTTCTTTACGGCCTTTACCTATGCGCTCTATTTGATTACTCAACGCATCAACCAGGGCTTCGACCGGCTGGTTATGTTATTTATTCAGGTTCTGTTTTCGTTGCTTATCCTGACAGTCTTCTTTACACAACTGGTTCACCAGGTTCCGGCAGAGGGAAATTTCTACCTTATCATCCTGTTGATTGCTGTGATGTTTACAGTACTGCCTTTATTCCTGAATTTGTTTGCACTGAATAAGATCAATTCAGCGACTATTGGTATTTTAATGTACATCAACCCCCTCATCAATTTTACGCTGGCCTTCGTAGTGTTTCATGAAAGTATAACTCCGCTGCAGGTCATGGGGTATGGTGTGATTGCTGTGGCACTGGTACTCTTCAATTATCCGAATTTGCGGAAAATACAAACAGCATTGCGGCCGGGATAGTAGTTATTATTGCTGCGAGCGA
>DASXWH010000084.1:0-72811 GCA_036503775.1 Ohtaekwangia sp. | reverse complement strand
ACGCGTCCGATAGTAATTCTTCTGTCCGGAAATTTCTTTTCGACCTCCGCTTTGAAATGCTTTTCAACGCAGTTCATTTCCATCGGAGGCTGAAGGCTCTGATTTGGAAAATGTTCAAGATTCTCCTGCTGCCCGCTGACTCCGATAAACTTTTCAACATAGTCATACCAAGTCGTCAGGTCTTTATAGCGCATTGGCCAGTCCGTGCCATGACCATCTTTCAGATTAGCTTCAAAATCAAGATCGCTCCACCGGTAACAGTGTCTTCCCCATAGTAATGATCTTCCTCCAACAACGTCTCCCCTTACCCAATCATAGCGCTTGATTTCCGTGTATGGGTTTTCAAGATCATTCACGTAAAAATGTTTGTTATCTCCCTGGAAGGAATAATGCCGGGTCTGTATATGGCTCTTCCTGCGGTCTTCCTGTGTTAATTTTCCATGATGTTCAAGCTCCCACGGATCTTTTATGGTTGTAGGATAATTGGGATGCTCGACATTTTTGCCACGTTCCAGTATGAGTACTTTCAAACCTTGCTCGCAAAGTTCTTTCGCGGCCCATCCTCCGCTGATGCCTGACCCCACAACGATCACGTCAAATGTATTCTGTTCTCTGGCTTTTGTGTTCAGGTTCATCAGGTTGAGATCCACGGATTCAAAAGTTGAAAATTCATCTTAAATCCTGAAAATAAGTTTTTCAAACGGAAACATGAGCGTGTGAGTGTACCTCATGTGGCTCACAAATGAGTCAGAATTTAACTACCACCTGTAAGGTCAATATTTAATCTTGGGAATCGCTTCCTCATTTCCTTCTGTGTTTTATTTTTGCGCAATTTTGTTCACCCCACACCACTACAAAAATGCCAAGAGACAGAAGTATTCGCTCCATACTGATCATCGGTAGCGGTCCCATTATTATCGGCCAGGCCTGTGAATTTGATTATGCCGGTTCCCAGGCTTCCCGTTCGCTTCGGGAGGAAGGAATTGAAGTTGTTTTGATCAACTCCAATCCGGCAACCATCATGACCGATAAGGTGACAGCCGACCACGTGTACCTTAAGCCGCTGACCAAGAAGTCAATTCGCGAAATTCTGGAAAAACACCACATCGATGCGGTATTACCTACCATGGGTGGGCAAACAGCCCTGAACCTGTGCATCGAATGCGATAAGGCAGGTATCTGGCAGCATTACGGTGTTCGCATTATTGGCGTGGATATCAAGGCGATCGAGACTACCGAAGACCGTGAAAAATTCCGCCTGAAAATGCTGGAATTGGGTGTAGGGGTTTGTAAAGGTGGAACGGCTACTTCTTTTCTACAAGGAAAGGAAATTGCCCAGGAGATTGGATTTCCGCTGGTTATCCGTCCTTCCTATACGCTCGGAGGAACAGGGGGTGCCTTTGTAAATGATCCGGAAGAATTTGACGAAGCTCTGAATCGAGGTTTACATGCTTCACCGATACATGAAGTGCTGGTGGAACAAAGTATCATGGGCTGGAAAGAATACGAGCTTGAGCTATTACGTGACGGAAATGGCAATGTAATTATCATCTGTTCGATCGAGAACTTCGATCCGATGGGTATCCACACCGGTGATTCAATCACCGTAGCTCCTGCCATGACCTTACCTGATACGGTGTATCAGCACATGCGTGACCTGGCCATTAAAATGATGAATGGTATTGGTCAGTTTGCCGGAGGATGTAACGTACAGTTTTCACTCAATCCGGATAATGACAATGAGATCATTGGTATTGAGATCAACCCGCGCGTATCGCGTTCATCTGCCTTAGCCTCAAAAGCTACAGGATACCCTATCGCAAAAATAGCTGCGAAGCTGGCTATTGGTTACAACCTGGATGAATTAAAGAACGCCATCACCGGAACAACTACTGCATATTTTGAGCCTGCTATTGATTATGTAATTGTGAAAGTTCCCCGCTGGAACTTTGATAAATTTCATGGTGCAGACCGTAAACTCGGCTTACAGATGAAGTCAGTCGGTGAAGCAATGGGTATCGGAAGAAATTTCCAGGAAGCATTGCAGAAGGCTTGCCAATCGCTGGAGATCAGAAGAAACGGAATTGGCGCAGATGGAAAATCACTTACCAAGCAGGAAGAATTACTCTACAGCCTTGAACACCCAACCTGGAACAGAATATTCCACATCTACGATGCACTGAAGTTAGGCATCCCGATGAAGACGGTGCAGAAGCTTACAAAAATTGACCGCTGGTTCCTGAAGCAAATCGAAGAGCTGATTGATCTTGAAAAAGAAATTGAGAAGCACAACATCAATACCATCCCGGCAAACCTGATGCGCACAGCAAAAGAGAAAGGTTATGCAGATCGTCAGATCGCACACCTGCTTGATTGCTATGAAAGTGATGTGCACAAGAAGCGCAAAGACATGGGAATTAATCGCGTTTACAAACTGGTGGATACCTGTGCTGCAGAGTTCGAAGCGAAGACCCCGTACTATTACTCCACGTTTGATTCTGAGAATGAATCTGTGGTATCGAATAAGAAAAAGATCGTTGTTCTGGGATCAGGCCCGAATCGTATCGGCCAAGGTATAGAGTTCGATTACTCGTGTGTGCATGGCGTTCTCGCTGCAAAAGAATGCGGCTATGAAACCATCATGATCAACTGTAACCCTGAAACAGTTTCTACTGACTTTGATATTGCTGATAAGCTGTACTTCGAGCCCGTGTTCTGGGAACATATCTACGATATCATTCAGCATGAGAAACCCGAAGGCGTGATTGTTCAACTTGGTGGACAAACGGCACTTAAACTGGCAGAGAAACTTCACAAGTACGGCATCAAGATCATCGGAACTTCTTTCGATGCACTGGATCTGGCCGAAGATCGCGGAAGATTTTCAACCCTGCTGAAAGAACTTGGAATTCCTTATCCGGAGTTTGGCGTGGCGGAAAATGCAGATGAAGCGCTTGAAGTTTGCAAGACCATTGGTTTCCCGCTGTTGGTTCGTCCTTCGTATGTATTGGGAGGTCAGAGTATGAAGATCGTGATCAACGAGCAGGAGCTTGAGCATCACATCCTTGATATATGGAAACATCTTCCTGAAAATAAAGTATTGCTTGATCACTTCCTTGATGGTGCAATTGAAGCTGAAGCGGATGCGATCTGTGATGGCGAAAATGTTTACATCATCGGTATCATGCAGCACATAGAACCTGCCGGAATTCACTCAGGTGATTCATATGCAGTATTGCCTCCTTACAACCTGGGAGACTTTGTGATCAAACAGATTGAACATTATACACATAAGATTGCCATAGCATTACAAACTGTCGGGCTCATCAATATTCAGTTCGCCATCAAGAACGACAAGGTGTATATCATCGAAGCTAACCCGAGAGCTTCGCGCACGGTACCTTTCATTTGTAAAGCATATGATGAGCCATATGTCAACTATGCTACAAAAGTGATGTTGGGTGAAAAGAAAGTGACTGACTTTACGTTCAACCCAACCAAGAAAGGATATGCGATTAAGGAACCCGTGTTCTCTTTCCATAAATTCCCGGATGTGAATAAAGAGCTTGGTCCGGAAATGAAATCTACAGGTGAGGCTATCTACTTTATCGATGACCTCATGGATGATTATTTCATGAAGATCTATTCAGAACGCAACCTGTACCTGAGCCGGTAAAAATCTAAAGGGACGAATTAAGGGAAATAAAATTCGGCTTAATTCGTCCTTTATCAGGAACCAAGAGCCATTGGCTAATTTCTCCCCGAACCTCTACCTTTGTTTTCCTGTTTAACGCTGTAAAGACAAAGCCTATGCTATTTCGATTCTTAATTATCCTCGGATTAATTGCATATGTGATCTACAAGATCGGTTCTTTCTTTTTTCGCGCTGGTGCGGCATCCCAGGAATTAAAGAACTATCGTCAGCGGGACCAGACCAGTACAAAAGCCTCCAAACCTCAGAAAGGCAAAATAAAAGGTGGCGACTATGTGGATTATGAGGAGGTGAAATGACCCCTTAAAAAGAAGTACCGTGAAATTCCATTTTTATAAATATCAGGCAACGGGAAATGACTTTGTGGTGATTGATAACCGCGAGGGTAGTTTTTCTTTCACCGCAGATCAGATCAAAAAAATCTGTGACCGTAAATTCGGGGTGGGTGCTGATGGCCTGATGCTGATTGAAAAACATCCGTCATTGAATTTCAACCTGGAGTACTTTAACAGTGATGGATCACAAAGTCTCTGTGGAAATGGAAGCCGCGCAGCTGTTCAGTTCGCATCGCGATTAGGAATGGTCAATGGAAAGGCATCGTTTAATGCCTACGATGGACCTCACCTGGCGGAGTTGCTCGCTTCAGGTATTGTGCGGTTAAAAATGAATGATGTGATTGAGGCCAGGTCACTGAAACAGGATTATTTCATTCACACCGGATCTCCTCACTTTATCCGTTTTGTTAAAGACATAAACAACTACCCTGTTTTTGAGCAAGGGAAGACAATCCGCTATGATGATTCGTTCAAACCCGGAGGTACGAATGTGAACTTTGTTGAGCTCCTGCCAGACAATACCATTTACGTTCGGACCTATGAACGTGGGGTTGAAGATGAAACCCTTTCGTGCGGTACCGGAGTAACCGCTGCCGCCCTGGCCGCTTTTTATAAGGGATATTCTTCGCCCGTGAAGATCAAAACCAGAGGCGGAGACCTGTCTGTTGAATTCAAATCCGGCCAGCCTGTCGGGAATAGTCCAGCCTTCACAGATGTTTTTCTCGTTGGCCCTGCCAAAATGGTCTTTGAAGGCGATTTGGAACTATAATTGACCTCCCCGATTCTCGAAAAACAAATTAACTTTAGGCCCCCTTTGGGGCAGTTGGCGTTATTCGTTAATCGTTATCCATGGTTTGCACTTGATACAGGTGCAACACAGGTTAACCGTTAACGATTAACGGATAACGATTAACGGATAACGGATAAGTATGCTCAAGCTCATCGCTAAAATCTTCGGAACGAAATCAGAAAAGGACATTAAACGCATCATGCCCATGGTTGAACAAACCAAGCAGGAAGGCGAAAAGTTAAAAACCTTAAGTAATGACGACCTGCGGAATGAGACCCGCAAAATACAGGAGTTCATCAACGCAGAATTAAAATCTATTGATGACAGGATCGCGTCATTGCATAAACAGATTGCCGACAATCCAGGTCTTGACATCCAGGATAAGGACGCTATTTTCACCGAAATAGATAAGCTTGAAGAAACCCGAAATAAAGAACTTGAGAAGGTTCTGCTGAAAGTATTACCAAAGGCGTTTGCCATTGTGCGTGACACCGCGAGACGATTCAAGGAAAACGATTACCTGGAAGTCTCAACCCAGGATTATGATCGTGTGTTTGCTTCAGCTCATGAAAATATAAAGGTTGAAGGGGATAAGGCAAAATGGTTTAATAAGTGGGTTGCTGCTGGCAATATGATCACGTGGGACATGGTTCACTATGACGTACAGATCATCGGGGGAATTGTGCTCCACGAAGGTAAGGTCTCCGAAATGGCAACAGGTGAAGGTAAAACACTGGTGGCCACTTTACCGGCATTCCTGAATGCCCTGGCAAAACGAGGCGTTCACGTGGTGACCGTTAATAATTACCTCGCTACCCGCGACAGTGAATGGATGGGGCCGATCTTCCAGTTTCATGGCATCTCCATTGATTGTATAGACAAACACGAACCAAACTCTGAAGCCCGCAGAAGAGCGTATCGTGCGGATATCACGTATGGAACAAACAATGAATTTGGTTTTGATTACCTCCGTGATAATATGGCACGGGAAACTGAAGACCTGGTACAACGGGCGCACCACTATGCCATGGTCGATGAAGTCGACTCGGTTTTAATTGATGAGGCGCGTACACCGTTGATTATTTCCGGTCCTGTACCAAAAGGTGATCAGCATGAGTTTTATGACCTTAAACCTCGCATCTATAAACTGGTCGAAGCACAGAAAAAACTGGTAAACGAGTACCTGTCGGCTTCCAAAAAACTGTTGTCAGAAGAAAATGAAAAAGATGGTGGCCTCCCGTTGTTTCGCGCTTATCGGGCGATGCCGAAATACAAACCTCTGATCAAGTTTTTAAGTGAGACAGGCAATAAAGCTGTCCTGCAGAAAACAGAGAACTACTACCTGCAGGATCATAAACGCAATATGCCTGAGGCTGATAAGCCATTGTATTTTGTGATTGATGAAAAAGATAACAGTGTAGAACTTACCGAAAAAGGCATTGACCTGATTACGGGAGAAGGAGAAGACCCTAAATTTTTTATCCTTCCTGAAATTGGTACGGAACTTAATAAACTGGAGAACGATCATTCACTGGATGATGCCGCTAAATTTCATAAAAAGGAAGAACTCATTCGTGACTATCAGACCAAGTCACAGCGTATTCATAGTGTAAATCAGTTATTAAAAGCTTATACGCTTTTTGAAAAAGATACTGAATACATCATTGTTGATGGGAAAGTAAAGATTGTTGACGAACAAACGGGTCGTGTTCTGGATGGAAGAAGATATTCAGACGGTCTGCACCAGGCCATTGAAGCGAAAGAAAATGTGAAGGTGGAGGATGCTACACAGACTTACGCTACCATCACACTCCAGAATTATTTCCGGATGTACCATAAGCTTGCGGGTATGACCGGTACAGCGGAAACGGAAGCAGGAGAGTTGTGGGACATTTATAAACTTGATGTGGTGGTTATTCCTACCAACAAACAAGCTGTCCGCAAAGACTACGATGATATGGTATACAAAACCATGCGTGAGAAATTCAATGCGGTTATCGATGATGTGGTAAAACTGACTGCTGAAGGAAGACCCGTTCTGGTAGGTACGACATCGGTTGAAATATCAGAGTTGGTAAGCCGTATGCTTCAGATGCGTAAGATTAAACATCAGGTGTTGAACGCCAAACAACACCAGCGCGAAGCAGAAATTGTTGCTGAAGCTGGTAAACCAGGAACCGTAACCATTGCTACGAACATGGCTGGCCGTGGTACCGATATAAAACTCACACCTGAGTCACGTGCTGCAGGTGGTCTCGCCATCATCGGTACTGAACGCCATGAATCCAGACGAGTGGATCGTCAGCTGCGTGGCCGTTCAGGCCGTCAGGGTGATCCGGGAACTTCTCAATTTTATGTTTCACTGGAAGATAACCTGATGCGTTTGTTCATGCCGGAACGTATTGCCCGCATCATGGATAAGCTTGGACTAAAAGAAGGGGAGGTTATCCAGCATTCTATGGTGACCAGTTCTATTGAGCGTGCACAGAAGAAAGTGGAGGAGAATAACTTCGGTATCCGTAAGCGCCTTTTGGAGTATGACAACGTTATGAATTCGCAGCGCGAGGTAATTTACAAGCGCAGGAGAAATGCCTTGTTTGGTGAGCGTCTGGATCTGGATATTCTTACCATGCTCAATGATACCGCTGAGGACATCGTCATTAATGCCAAGAACGCACAGGATTATGAGAGCCTTCGTTTGAATGTGTTGAGCACGTTAGGATTGGATTACGACATATCAAAAGAAACATTTGATAAATCAGATCAGAACAAGCTGGCCGATGATCTGTATCACAAGGCGCTTGAGCATTATCACACTAAAAATAAAATGGTAGCCGCTAAGGCACTGAATGTTGTTCGTGAGATTCATAAAACAAGAGGTGCTACAGTAGATAATATTATGGTTCCGTTCACCGATGGTCAGAAACAAATCGGTGTCGCGGCAAACCTTGCAAAATGCGTGGAAACGAATAATGCTGAGTTGATCAAGGCTATGGAAAAAATGATTACCCTGGCGATCATTGATCAGCAGTGGAAAGAGCATTTACGTGAGATGGACGACCTGAAACAATCCGTTCAGAATGCAGTGTATGAACAGAAAGATCCACTGCTGATCTATAAGTTCGAAGGTTTTGAACTATTCAAACGATTCATCGCGAAAGTAAATGAGGATACGATTTCATTCCTTTCAAAGGCCGATATTCCGGTTCAGAAACCAGAACAGGTGGAAGAAGCACGGGCGCAGAGAAGCCGCGTAAAACTCAACGAACAGAAAGACGAATCGAAATCACTTCTCAGCGGAGGTGGCGGGCAGCAACAAGCGCAAGCCAATCGTCCGGCACAAGAAAAAGTAATGCCGGTAAAATCGGACAAGCTTGCTAATCGAAATGATAAGGTAAGCGTTCAGTACTCTGATGGACGCGTGCTGCGTGATGTTAAATACAAAAAAGTAGAAGACGATATACAGAATAACCGATGCGTTATAATCGATTAATAATTACCGTAACCAATGTAGTTTTACTGGCTGTGACAATACTGACAATCAGTAATTGTGCTGCTCCCAAGACTACAACTACTTCGCAGGGCGGAAAGTATTCGGAAGATCTATCAGCCTGGCGGCCCAAAACCCAGACACCTGTTGAATCGACTACAACAGGTAATCCGGGAGATGAAAGAAAGCCTGTTGCTTATGTAGAACCTAAATTGACGGTCAACGAACCTCTTGATAATGTTCTGGATAGCATTGATCATATCAATCTCAGTAAAAAATATGTAGAGGGCTTCACAATTCAGGTGTACTCAGGGAAACGTGAGGAAGCTCTGAACGCCAAGAAGCAACTGGCTACGTCATTACCTAAACTTGATTGTGACATTCAGTTCACGGAACCTATTTTCAGGGTTAAGGTCGGAAAATACCATAGCCGGCTTGAAGCCCAGGAAGACTACATGGCTGTGAAACGATATTTCCCGGCAGCCATTATTATCCCTGAAAGACTGGCTGTCAATTAATTCGGTTTACTGTTGGAACAGTTTTAAACTGGATAAATGCCAAAACAGCAGCTTTTTAGGGTCTATCAGATAGATTTTTACCTAGCTTCCCGAAAAATTCAAGAGTTCTTTTTTGTTGTTCTGATATTTCTTTAACTTAACACTTGTTAGGGTAACCTATTTTTTAATCTGGAAATTTTTGCCATGCTTAATTATGTAAAGACAGTCCTCACCAAAGTGAGCTTTGATGCTCTTCTTTTTGAAAAAGAGCTGAGAAAGGCTATGAAGATGTTAATAGCCGATGAAGTAAACGAACTCAAGCGCTGGTGTTACAGCAGCTTTGGGAATGAACACGAAGCGATATTAAATCGTTGTTTCGTGGTTGCTTAAACCAGACTCATTAACCAAAACGGTAAAGCCCCTGAAATAAAATTCGGGGGCATTTTTTTTATATTCACTTCATGTTTTCGCGAATAAAATCATTTCCAGTGGAAGCTGTCATTTGGTTAATGGGTTTGTGTGCGTTGGCATTCATTGATCCGTATAATTCACATTACACCATTTGCCCGTTACGCAACCTTGGTTTTGACTTTTGTCCAGGGTGTGGCCTGGGCAGATCAATAAGTTTTCTCTTTCGTGGTGAAATGAAATTATCATTAGCATCACATCCCCTCGGAATATTTGCCGTGATTATTTTAACTTTCAGAATCTTTCAACTGACCTTTAACCACTTTAAAAAGTATGGCCAAAGTAATTGATTTCCTACCCGAAGTTACCGGTGAAGAAGCGGTATACCTTCAAAACCTGATCAAAGATTTTGATGATGAAAAAGCACGCTCATTTGCAAGCGTGTACAGGACGCGAAGAAAAGATCCACAGACAATATTGATTCTTGCTATTCTGGGTTTTGTAGGTTTTGCCGGAATTCACCGGATGATTATCAATCAGATTGGCATGGGCATTCTTTACTTCCTTACCGGAGGGTTGTGCCTGATCGGAACAATCATTGATTTAGTGAACCATCAGAAACTTGCCTTTGAATACAATCAGAGGGCAGCTAATGAAGTAGCGTTACTGGTGAAGTGATCAGCCGGTCACAAATTTTATATTTCGTTTAAGACCTTCCAGTTTTGTTCGCTTTACTGCTGAATTACGGAAGAGGTTTTGAAAAACTTCTTCCGTAATTTCTTTCCATTCGGCCGAACTCATTTCTTTTAACCGGGGATGAGGTTCAAATTTATTTTCGTGGTGGGGTTTTGAAAAACTGTTCCAGGGGCAAACATCCTGACAGATATCGCATCCGAAGATCCAGTTCTCAAATTTTCCCTTTACGTCTGCCGGTATTTCTTCTTTAAGCTCTATGGTAAAGTAAGAGATGCACTTACTACCGTCAACAACGTATGGCTGCGGAATGGCATCCGTAGGGCATGCATCCATGCATGCAGTACATGTGCCGCAGTAGTCTTTTATCGGGCCGTCATAGTCGAGTTGGAGATCAATAATCAGTTCTGCCAGAAAAAAAAAGCTTCCCATTTCCCGGTTCAGCAGCAAGCTGTTTTTACCAATCCAGCCCAGGCCGCTTCTTTTTGCCAGCGTGCGTTCCATAACAGGAGCAGAATCAACGAATGCCCTTCCATGAACCTCACCAATCGTTTTGGTGATGAAGTCGAGAAGAATTTTGAGTTTGTCTTTTATCACAAAGTGATAGTCTTCTCCATAAGCATACTTGGCAATCTTAAGGTCACTTTGACCTGCCAGATCGGCCTGCGGAAAATAATTGTAAATAAGGCTAATCACTGATTTGGCTCCCGGAACCAACAACGAAGGATCAAGCCGTTTGTCAAAATGATTTTCAAGGTAGCTCATCTTACCCTGATAGCCACGTTTAAGCCATTCTTCGAGCCGGGGTGCTTCTTCTTCCAGAAATTCTGCTTTGGAAATACCGCAGAAACTGAAGCCAAGTTCAGCTGCTTTAGATTTAACAAGTCTTGTGTGGTCCTGTGTTTTCACGATTCGTACAGGAACAAAGGTACAACCTAATCCAGCAATCTCATCCGGATAAGATCGGCCCGAAGTTTTTGTGGCGACTCAAAATGTATGGTGTGAAGACCTACCGCTTTTGCTCCCTCAATATTTTTGATGTTATCATCAATGAATAAAGCCTGTTGGGGAACTACCTTGTAACGATCAAAAAGTATACGATAAAACTCAGGGAATGGCTTACGTGATTTTTCTACTCCGGACACCACGATTCCTTCAAACCAGTGAAGGAATTCAAAATTGTCAAGCGCCCAGGGAAAAGTCTGATCCGACCAATTTGTCAGAGCATATAAACGATGGTTTGAATTGTTTTTAAAGTGAGAGAGGATATCAACCGTCTCCTGAAGAGAACCATTGATCGTTTCCTGCCATCGTCCATACCACGCTCGGATCTGCGATTCCCACTCCGGATGTTTGGCTACCAACTCGTCTGTAGCTTCTTCAAATGACCGCCCAGCATCCTGTTGGTCATTCCATTCACTCGTGCAGATGTTTTGCAGAAACCAGGATATTTCTTCCTCTGTTTTAAAAAGTTTTCGATAGAGGTAACGGGGGTTCCAATCAATTAAGACTCCTCCCAAATCAAAGATGATGGTATTGATTTCAGGTTTCATGAAATAAGGGGTGAAAAAGATAAGGATCAGGGAATGGCTTTGAGTACCCGATCTGCAACCTGATCAGGAGTGATACGGGTAAGACATGCAAAATCTCCCCGGTAACATTTCTCCTTGCCATATACGGAACAAGGCCTGCACGGCAATTCATTTCGGTCGATCTGAAGAATGCTTTCTTCAGGATATCCATAAGGTCCAAATCCAACAGCCGGATGAGTTCCTCCCCAGATTGACAGTAACGGTACATTGGCCAATGATGCCATATGCATGTTGGAAGAATCCACACAGAGCATAAGATCGAGATGTTTCATTAAGGCAATCTCCTGACGGAGCTTTAGCTGACCTGCAATAATCTCACAATTGGCCGGGAATTTTTCCTTTAAAGACTCAAAGTATTTGATCTCTTTCTCACCTCCGCCAAAAAAGAAAAACTTCACGGGTATCTGCTGAATGATTTTTTCCATCAGTGGAACGTAATTTTCCAATGGCCATATTTTTGATTTGTGCATGGCAAACGGAGCAATCCCGATCCATTTAGCATGCTCAACTGATTTTTTGTAGCCAAACCAACCTGAAGCATTTTGAATGGATTCGCTGAGGGAAAGGTATGGTCCACTGGTGATGGAGAATGGATATCCTGCGTTTTCAAAGGCCAGCCTGTAACGCTCTACCGTATGTGGCAATTTGCTTACAACTTTGTTTTCTTTTTTGGTAAACGCATTTTTTTCTTTGCGTCCTTTATCAAAAACAACAACGCGTGAACCAAAGAGTTTGAAAAGGGATCTCAGCATCACGGTGCGGATATGGTCATGCATATCCATAACTACATCGTAGGGTCCTTTTCGCAGCAGCTTGCCAAACAGGTCACGGATACCGAGTACACCCGTATAGGTGTAATCCACATCTGCAGGGAAAACGTTAACACGTTCCATATCAAAAAACAACGGCCCGAACTTAGGCCGTGTAACAACAGTAACTTCAACGTCAGGGTAAGCTGCTGTCAATGATTTTACCACGGGCACCAGCAGTGCAACGTCACCCATAGCTGAGAATCTGAGAATGAGGATCTTTTTCAAGGTCTGTTATTTTTTCTGTCCGTATAGCATGGGGTTCAAGGACTCATCATTATACATTTTCATCTGACGATATACTTTGAACCTGCGTGTTCCTGTTCCAATATCTTCCATCAGCTCGTCAAAGGCAAGTCGCATGTCATTTTGTTGCTCCAGCAACGTGGCCAGTTTGATCTGGCATTTGGCAATGTGTTCAGGGCTTGCATCTTTTCGTTCAACCTGCTCACGCATGTGAAAGATCTTCAGCATCAATATGCTCATGCGGTCCATTAACCAGGCCGGTGTTTCGGAATTAATGCGTGCACCTGGTTTGGGTACTACGCTTTTGAATTGCTCCAGAAAGTAATCGTCAATTTTTTCAACCATATCAGTCCGGTCCTGGTTGGATTTATCAATTCGCCTTTTGATCAGAATACCCTCAGCCGGATTAATTTCAGGTAAACGAATAATGTCTTCCAGGTGCCATTGAACTGTGTCAATCCAATTCTTATGATACAGCAGTGCTTCAAAACTTCCCGTAGAATATGAATTTTTTAGTGGCGTATCCACATGGTCATTCAGGTGGTAATCGTCAATACTTCGTTGAAAAATGGCATAACACTGATCCGCGGATAACATACTTTATAGTTTATGAGCACAATTTACAGCTACTTTATTACAACTAAATTGCCTCATCATTTTTTCCATTAATTTAATGGTTAATAAACACATACTGATCATGAAAAATTACCCCACAGGCCTGCTGTTTCTTTTAGCTGCCTTTATTTCCGTTTGCAGTTATGCCCAGGTTCCAGAACTAAGCCGAATCAGTGTCAAGGGAAATAAATTCGTAAAAGCTGATGGCAGCCCTGTTGTGTTCCGGGGTTTGGATACAAGTGATCCCAATAAATTAGTGAAGGAAGGTCATTGGAATAAAGAATACTTCCAGGAAATGAAAAACTGGGGCGCTAACATTACCCGTTTCCCCGTGCATCCGGTTGCCTGGCGTGAACAAGGAAAAGAAAATTATATCAAATTACTGGATCAGGGAATTGCCTGGGCTAAAGAAGCAGGTATGTATGTGATTATTGATTGGCATAGCATAGGCAATCTCAGAACGGAAATGTATCAGAGTGATATCTATGAAACCACGCAAAAAGAAACTTTTGAATTCTGGCGCACCATGTCCAAACAGTATAAGGATAACACCACGGTAGCTTTCTTTGAGCTTTTCAATGAGCCCACAATTTATAATGGTCAGTTGGGACAATGTTCATGGTCTCAATGGAAGGGCCTCATTGAAGAAATGATTGGAATCATCCGTGCGCATGAAGCTAAAACTGTGGTGCTGGTAGGCGGATTTAACTGGGCGTATGATCTGAAACCGGTGGCCACTGATCCCATCAATGCGGAAGGAGTTGCTTATGTGAGCCATCCGTATCCGATGAAACGAAACAAACCCTGGGAAAAACAGTGGACTGAAGATTGGGGGTTTGTTGCTGAGAAATATCCATTGTTGTTGACGGAGATTGGATTTTGTGGTCCCGATGACAAAGGTGCCCACATTCCCGTTATCAGCGATGAGTCATACGGTGAAGCGATTACAAAGTATTGCAAGGAGAGAGGTATCTCCTATACGGTTTGGGTCTTTGATCCGCACTGGTCACCTATGCTTTTTACGGATTGGAATTTTACGCCTTCACGACAGGGTAAATATTTCAAAGCCGCATTACAAGCTAAATAGCAACAGGTTAAGTTCTTACTTTACCAGATTACAACGTTTCGAAATTCAGAAGATGTCGTCTCACCATTTTGTAAGAGAAGGTCAGGAACCGGCATTGATTATTGTTGATGCGACATCGCATGAATTAGCCGAACCATTGTTAGAGTGGGTTCCTTTGGTGGTAGTGGTGGATACAGCCCTGGAAGCTGTAAAGAGCTGGGGAATAAAAATAGATGTCGTCATCCAAACCACATTGGAAGAGGAGACAATCCATCAATTGCTGTCAGATCAATTTCCACTTCAGGTCATCTCCGGCAAACCGAATGATAACTCCATAGCCAACGCACTCGACTATTGCTTATCGGTCAAACAGCATTCGGTAAACCTGATGATGGATCCCGATTCTGACCGGTTTGATCTTCTTGAGGGCTACACTTCTTTCACCATCAATGTCTTCTCGCATACAGAAAAGTGGTCGCTTTGCCGGGGACGTTTTGAAAAGTGGATGCCGGCTAAAAGCCAGTTGTCCATCCGGCAAGTCAGTCGTGATCAGAAGATGGTTTTTGAAGGCTTGATTTTCAAGGGTTCACAGACAGAATCCATTCATGACGGAACAATACGGATCCAATCACCTGCCTTATTTTGGGTAGGAGAACCATTTTGAAAAAAAATCCAATGAACATAGGGGTAAAAGTTTTTTCAATTGTCATATCCGCAAAGCTGTAAAACCGTAAATTTCGCTGTTAAGAAGACCCAAAGCAGTGGAATTCCCGGAAAAGCTAACCCTCGCTTCGCTTAAAAATGGCGATATAACTGCTTTTGAGATGCTGTTTAAGACCTTTTATCAACCCCTTTGTAATTACGCCTATACCTTCATTCAAGACCGGGATGAGGCTGAGGAGATTGTCCAATCCACTTTTCTTTCCGTGTGGGAGAAACGTGATGGGATGGAGATCCGGACTGGCGTAAAACCGTATCTGTATGCCATGGTTCGCAATGCATGTCTTAATGTGATCAAGCATGAAAAGATCAAGCAAAAACATGTAACGGCTGAACTTGCTTTAGCGGAGCGCAGTGTTGAGTCAGTATCACGAACCGTTATGGCTTCAGAACTGGAAACGAGGATTTCCGAAGCTATGGAAAAATTGCCTGAACAGTGCCGGCTGATTTTTAAGTTGAGCCGGTTTGAAGAATTAAAGTATGCTGAAATAGCAGATCAACTTGAGCTATCCGTGAAAACGGTAGAAAATCAAATGGGAAAGGCTTTGAAAATAATGCGTGAGCAGTTGAAGGATTATCTTCCGCTGTTGATCATACTGATGAATGGATTTATATAAAAAATAGAATTGCAAAACTTCGAAAACGATATTGATGAATTAATTGGCAAATATCTGGCTGGTGAAAGTACTGCAGAAGAAACTGCTTTTATAGAGCAGTGGAAAGACAGAAACGACATTAACAGTCAGTACTTCAATCAGATCAAAGTCATTTTTGAAAAGGCTTCGGCTGTCGAGGAATTACAGGAGTTTGATGCAGACGCAGCATGGAATCGCCTTCGGACGAAACTTAAAGATGATCCGAAAGTAAGAACACTGCCTCAACGTAATTCAGGCTTTTCCTTTTTGAGGATAGCTGCCAGTGTTATTGTTGTATTAGGAGTTGGATTTTTACTGTACCGTACGGTGTTATCAGGCCGATCTGATTCGGTTGAAGTAGTTGCTGACCAAAAAACAAAAATTGATACACTTCCTGACGGAAGCAATGTGTTTTTGAACAAGCAAACGAAGCTTGCCTATGAATACGACAAGAAAAAGAAAACCCACAAGGTTAAGCTTCGTGGAGAAGCGTACTTTACAATTAACCATGAGGATAACAAAAAATTCCTGGTAGAGGCTGAGGGAATTTACGTTCGTGATATCGGAACGTCTTTCAATGTTACCGCTTACCCCGAGAGTAACACCGTAGAGGTTATTGTGATAGAAGGAGAGGTGGAATTCTTTACCGATAGTAATCCGGGAATCCGGTTGAAAGCAAATGGAAAGGGTGTCTATGATAAAACAACAAAGACATTTTCCATTGAGCAACCGGAAACCAATACCCTTGCATACAAAACCAAATTCTTCAGCTTCAGCGATAGTGACCTCGGTTCGGTAATTGACGCACTTAACAGGGTCTATGATAAAAAGATCGTGATCGGTGATTCATTAAAAACCTGTCGCGTAACGGTGTCATTCAATGAGGAAGACATCACTGAAATTGCTGCTGTGCTGGCAGAGACGCTAAATCTTTCTGTGCAGGAATCAGCAACTGAAATTGTGCTGGAGGGTCAGGGTTGTGAAGCTCAGTAAGCCATTATTTTTGTTATGGGTCCTGTTCCTGCCCCTTGTGTGTGCGGCTGAGGAAACATCACCTACACCCTTGCTTGAGAAAGTCATCACCATATCATTTGATCAGGAACCCCTTCCTGCAGTGCTGAAAAAAATTGCTGAGCTTGGTCGTTTTACATTTTCATACAACTCGGGTATAATCAATACCAATCGTAAAATCACGGGCGAATTCAGGAACATGACTGTCCGCCAGATTCTCGACCAGTTTTTTGAAGGATCACTTGAGTATAAAGAACGCAAGAAACATATCATACTGACAAAGGCACAGAAGGCTAAGGATACCCAGAAAGTAAGCGGTTACATTATTGATGAATCAACCGGTCAACGCTTACGAAATGTGAGTGTGTATGATCCGGTTTCTATGTCGGCTGTAATAACCGATGAGTATGGATATTTTCAGATGAGCGTACCCAAACCGCCTACTCAGGAAGAACTCAAACTCGTCATTAACCGGCAGAATTATGCCGACACTACTATTTCCGTTTCACCCGACAAGCGAAGTCTGATTAATATCAAAATAAAGAATACCACAAACAAGATTGGCATTGCGGCTGATAGTGTAGGAAAAAAAGTGAAGCGTTTTTTTTTAGCCACCAAACGAGCCACTCAATCCGCCATTAACATAGAAAACATCGATGATACCATTTATCGTGATTTTCAATTTTCAGTATTCCCTTTTGTTGGGAGCAATGGTACACTGAGTGGAAATGTTATCAACGATTTTTCGGTAAACCTGCTGGGTGGTTATTCATTAGGTGTTCAGAAATTTGAAATGGCAGGTCTCTTCAATGCAGTCCGGGGTGATGTAGAAGGTGTTCAGCTGGCAGGATGGATAAATGGTGTATCGGGCAAGACACGAGGCGCTCAAATAGCCGGCTTGGTAAATGCTAATCGTGGCTACACAAATGGCTTGCAAATTTCAGGAATCAGCAATTTTTACTGGAGCGAATCATCCACCATTGCCGTGACTGGAATAGGCAATTTTATGAATAAAGATTCACAAGGATTGAAAATGGCCGGGATAGGGAATATCACTCTCGGAACGTTGAAAGGTCCGGCTATTGCCGGACTTTTTAATTTTTCAGAAGATGACAGCTATCATGCCAATATAGCCGGACTTATGAATTTTGTTGGTGGTAGCATATCGGGTGTTCAGCTTGCCGGAGTAATGAATTACACCCATGAAAACATGACCGGTTCACAAATTGCCGGACTCCTGAACCTTGCTCCCGATACGATGTCTGGTGTACAGGTAGGATTGATAAACTATGCGCGTGCAATCAAAGGCTCACAGGTGGGGCTCATCAATATAGCTGATTCTATGCAGGGCGTTCCGGTAGGTTTTATAAGTATTGTCGCAAAGGGTGGCTATCATAAGCTGGAGATAAGCGCTGATGAAATCTTCTACAGCAATTTGTCTTTCAGAACGGGTGTACATCAGTTTTACAACATCTTTACGATTGGTGCCAAGCCTGATTCGTTTGAAAAAGATTCAGTTGTATGGACATTCGGTTACGGTCTTGGTACTTCTCCTCGGCTTTCCCGCAAGCTTTTCCTGAATATTGATTTGACCTCAAACCAGGTTGTTAAGGGAGATCAAATTGAAAAGATCAACCTGATAAACAAACTTTATCTGGGATTGGAGTTTCAGGCTGCGCGAAAGTTTGCGATTGCTTTAGGAGCTACCTTAAATGGCCAGGTTACTGATGTAGCGTATGCTAACTATCCGGAGATATTCACAGATTATAAGCCCAATGTGATCTATGAAAAAACGTACTCCAATGATATCAATCTCAAGATGTGGTGGGGCGCTAAAATCGGATTACGATTCTTCTGAAATTAGTTTTACAATTCTATTGAGATCGACTTTCTCAATGGGATGGGGAGTATTTTCAAGGAGTACAAATTTGCCAGACGGTATTATTTCTGATACATACTTCGAGTACGAGCGATCGGCCATATCATCCTGATCACCTAAAGCAATAATCGTTTTGGTTTCTGTTCTTCTCAGGATATCTTCCGTAAGCAGCGGTTTGTTTCCCAGGTCAATCATCATTGAGGATGTTTTCTGCAGCACTTCCTTCCAGTCATTTGGTGTATGACGATGTTCAAGGATTCTTGCAAACGCAGGTATCTTCAATTGTATTTTCTCAGGATCTAATTTTCGGATTTCCTTCTCTGCTGACGTTGGGCTCCAATCGAATTTTGTCCCTAATGTTATAATGCGGTTAACTCTTTCGGGATAGTTAAAAGCAAACCACAACGCTACATAGCCACCCATGCTATACCCAAAAATATCAACCACGGGTATTTCTCCTTTATTCAGGAAAGTAAGAATATCATGCGCAAAGATGTCAATACCAAAGCCGGAAGCCGAAAAAGCTTCACCACTATGCCCGGAGAAATTGAGGGAATGTACAGCAGGCTTGGATTCGTTAAGTATCCTCCTGAGCGGAGCCAATTGATCCGCAGATCCTAATGCGCCATGCAATAGTAAAAGAGGGATCACAAGAAACAGATTCTAATGCGCCAGTTGAACTGCAGGGCGCTGGCCAAGTTCCTTCAATAATTTACCATGACCCCAAAGAGCACCTCTGAAGGTTGGAATTGATTTATACGGATGGCCGAATTCCTTCGCGGTTTCTTTTACGATACTTGAAATTTTACGGTAGTGAACATGACAAACATGAGGAAACAAATGATGCTCCACCTGATAATTCAGTCCGCCAACATACCATGAAAGAATTTTATTCTTGTTAGCAAAATTGGTGGTGGTGCGAAGCTGATGAATTGCCCAGCTGTTTTCCATATTCCCATCGTCATCAGGCATAGGGTATTCCGTTCCATCCACAACGTGAGCAGGCTGAAATATAATCCCCAGAATAAATCCGGCTACATAGTGCATCGCTACGAATCCGATAAGCCACTGCCACCATGTAATGGATAACACAACCATTGGAATCACCAGAATGTAGGTGAGGTAAATTACTTTTGTGGCAATAAGTATGGCCCACTCCGTTCGGATATCTGCCTTTTGCTTTTTAACCAATCCATCGCGCTGATATTTGATGATGCGAACAAAATCTTTCACAAGCACCCAAATCAACGTCATCAGTCCGTAAAGAAACCATGCATAAATATGCTGGAAGCGGTGAATCGACTTCCACTCACCGCAAGGTGTCATGCGCAACACACCACGCGGACTGATATCTTCATCCACTTCATGAATGTTGGTGTATGTGTGGTGCAGCACATTATGCTGAACCTTCCAGTTGAATGCATTTCCGCCTACAACATTGAGGGAGTATCCAACCAGTTGATTAACCCATTTTTTGTTGGAGTATGCACCGTGATTTGCATCATGCATAACGGAGAGGCCAATTCCGGCCAGGCCCACACCGCTGATCAAACACAGAAGAAGCATTATCCAGTTATTGGCAACTACACCTGACAGAATGAGTGCATAGGGTGTAAAGTACAATGCATACATAAACACCGTTTTGAATTTCATCTCCAGGTTGGCATGCCGGCTTATCTGACGCGTTTTAAAATACTCGTTTACGCGCTGATTGAGCGTAGTGAAAAAATCAGCTTGCTGCGAAGAAAATTTGATAGCGCTGGAAGTTCTCATGGTCGGAAAAAATTTGAGTAAACTTTCCCCGATAAAATGCTGCGGTTTAGGGAAAGAGAATCAATAAAGGTAGGTATTATCTGCCATTAACAGCCGTTAGCAAACAGTTAAATTTTGTCACAGATGACAGAGGTACTGTTTCTACAGAATAAAGAGGATTTTCTATTAGTTGAGTTCGGCAATAACGGTGCGGCCACCCTTGGTTATTTGACCAATATTCACCTTTACTGTTGCATTAAGGGGTAGAAAAATATCCACGCGCGAACCGAATTTTATAAAACCGAATTCATCGCCTTGCTCCAGTTTTTGATTTTCTTTTACATAGCATTTGATTCTTCGCGCCAATGCTCCTGCAATCTGCCTGAATAATATTTCAACACCCTCTTTCGTTTTTACGACAACCGTAGTACGTTCATTTTCGGTGCTGGATTTTGGATGCCACGCTACCAGGTATTTACCCGGATGATATTTGTAAAAACTGATTGATCCCCCGATAGGCATACGATTAACGTGAACATTTACCGGAGACATGAAGATGGAAATTTGTTTACGCTTCCCCTTCAGATATTCCGGTTCTTCAGTCTCTTCAATCACCACCACCTTACCATCAGCAGGTGCAAGTATATGCCTATCGTTTTTTGAAATTGTAAATATGGGGCTGCGAAAGAATTGCAGAATTATCAGGTAGAAGATTACGCTCACGGCAATTACAGTATTGAGCAGGATTGTATTACCGGGCATGAAGTGAGCTATGGCCCAGTTCAATGCAAAAAGTATTACCAGTAAAACAAATAAGAGGGTGCGGCCTTCGCGATGAATTGTCATGATCGTGAATTTAAATTCAGTTTTGCGTCCGCAAATTTAGCCGGATTACTGAATTATTGATACTGATTATGGCTAATCCGCTATTAATAGCCTCCGCGGAACTTGTAGGTTTTAGCCACTTTATCGATGGCCACCATGTACGCTGCAATACGCATGGGCACTTTATATTCCTGCGAAATTTTGTAGACATTATTAAAAGCATCTTTCATGATCCGATCACTTCTTCGGTTTACACGATCAGCAGTCCACTTATAGCCCAGACGGTTTTGAACCCATTCGAAATACGATACAGTAACACCTCCGGCATTGGCCAGAATATCCGGTACCACCATAATACCTTTCTCATTGATGATGTTATCCGCTTTGGATGACGTTGGGCCATTGGCTCCCTCAACAATAAGTTTTGCTTTGATATTTGGCGCATTGGATCCGGTGATAACATCTTCTGTTGCTGCAGGTACCAGGAGGTCAACGGGCAGTGTCAGTAAATTATCATTGCTGATTTTCTCAGCGCCTGAAAAACCATCCAATGATCCTTTATTGGTATCACGATATTGGCCGGCTTTTTCAATGTCTATGCCCTTTTCATTAAAGTAAGCTCCGGAAAGATCACTGATTGCCTGAACGATCAATCCACGTTCGTGCAATAAACGGGAGGCCCATGAACCCACGTTACCAAATCCCTGAACAGCGCACGTTGCTTTATAGGGATTGATCTTTAATTTTTCCATGGCTGCCATAGCCGTAACCATTACGCCACGACCGGTGGCTTCTGTTCTTCCCAGCGATCCTCCCATCACCAGTGGCTTTCCTGTTACCACGGCATGCGTAGTCATTCCCTGAATTCTTGAGTATTGATCCATTAGCCAGGCCATTTCGCGAGGGCCGGTTCCCATATCAGGGGCTGGAATATCCTGGTCAGGTCCAAAAACATCGGCCATAGCCTGCGTATAGGCACGCATAAGCCTTTCAATTTCTCCGGCAGACATTTCACGTGGATTGCAGGTAACGCCACCTTTTGCACCACCATACGGTATGTCTACAACAGCGCACTTCCATGTCATCCAGGCAGCCAATGCCTTAACTTCATCCAGATTCACGTGTGGGTCAAAACGAATGCCCCCTTTCGAAGGGCCCAAAATTGTGGAGTGAATAACACGATAGCCTTCAAACACTTTGATTGTACCATCATCCATAGTTACCGGCAGGGAAACAATGACCTGTCGGGCCGGATTCTTGAGAACATTATAGATTTCTTCTTCAAGCCCAAGAATCTGAGATGCCATGTGAAAACGCGACATCATCGCTTCAAACGGATTCTCTTTATCTTTTAATGGAGCAGGTTCAATGTATGCCATAAAAAATTGATTAAATGCTTTGTTCGTTAACTCGGATAAAAACCTTTATTTCTGTGATCTAAAACGGTTGCAAAGATAAATATTTTAGACTCATGCACTTTTTGAAGTGACTAAAAACATGGATTTCCATTGTGGCGAAGACCATTTTGAACAACAGGGATTCAATAAAATTTCATTGTGTTCAAACCTCTTTTACCAAAGTTTATTCGTCCATCTTAAGGTAAATAATATTACAACAAAAGCCGGAATGAGGGAAGCTTAAAAAATGAATTAAGGGAAGAGATAAAATCTCAAGTCAATGCCAGTTCCCGTATTAAAATCCAGGTTCCCATCAGCAGCACAAACCAACCAAAGCTTTTTCGCAGTTTTAGTGACGAAATTTTTTTTGAGGTAAAATTCCCGATCAGAATTCCAATCACCGCGAGCGCTGTTATCATCAGAAGGAATTTCCAATCCATTGCATAATTAAATACATCTCCCAGGAATCCGATCAGCGAATTGATAGCAATAATGAATAGAGAAGTTCCTACTGCTGTTTTAAAAGGAAGCCCGGTTAGTAGTACAAGCGCAGGAATGATCAGGAAACCACCACCGGCACCAACCAGGCCTGTAAGAAAACCAATGATGATACCTTCAAGCACAACCCAGAAGGTGCGAAAACGGTTGTCTTTGTTTTGCAATTCCTTTTTGTTTCTGATCATGGAAATGGATGTGAGAATCATTAACAACGCGAACAGCCCGAGGATCAGAATTCGTTTGGTGATAATAAATGATTCGGTATGCAGAATAACATCCGGAATGGCAGGAATGATCCATTTACGTGTTGCGAAAATGCTGATGATGGATGGAATGCCAAAGAGTAGTCCCGTTCGAATATTAACGAGGTGTTCTTTGTATTTGGGAATAGCCCCGACAAAACTCGTTACACCCACTATAAAGAGCGAGTATGCAGAAGCTGTCACCGCATCAATCTGAAAAATGTAAACTAATATCGGGATAGACAGGATTGAGCCACCACCACCCAGCAGGCCGAGAATAAGTCCGATTAAAATAGCTGCCAGATATCCGATAACTTCCATGGTGGGTGAAGCGCGTAACGCTCACAAATGGAAGATTTTTTTGGAGAAAGAAAAACTAGAAACGAAGAAAAAACTACAGTCTGTCGTATTCCACAATGAAGGCGTCCGGGAATTTCTTTTTTAATTCTTCACGAAATTCTTCAGCTTTTGGCCGGGAAGAAAATTGTCCGAGAATAAGACCATAGTATTTTACTCCATTGAGGATTTTGACCTGAACGGTAACATCTTTTTTATAGGAGTTTTTAAGATTGTCGGATAGTCGCATCAGGTTTACCAATTCCTGATACGTTCCGATCTGCACACCAAACCCTTTTGGTTTATTAAGGCGCTCAATTTCGAAATTGTAAAACTCCTTTTCCTCCACCATTACGTGTTCTATGGGTCTTCCCGGATCACTTACTTTGCCATCACCGGGATCTATTACTTCAACTTTTACTTCGGCCAGTCCCTGATTAATAAAACCAAGTTGTTCGGCAGCTGATTTAGACACATCGATAATTCGTCCGTCAACATAGGGGCCGCGATCATTAATAATCACCTCAACCGATTGATTATTGGCCAGGTTAGTTACTCTTACTTTTGTGCCAAAAGGCAGGGATTTGTGTGCTGCGGTAAGTTTACTGTGCTTGTATTTTTCACCGCTTGCTGTTGAACTGCCTTCAAACTTGTCGGCATAAAAAGAAGCTTTTCCGGTTTGAACCTGAGCCACCAGGGAAAAAACGAAGCATTGAAGTAAAAAAGTAAAAAATATTTTTTTCATCGTTTGGAAGGTTATTAAGCAAATTTAATGTTCAAAAGATCATTGTGCTAATATGCTTAATGGGGTATTTGAAAATCGCCACATTGCGGATTGATAATTAAAGTATACCTTTGCCCGGCAAATAATGAATCCTAAATTATTTGCCATGCCACTCGATAATTCCAAGTTTCTTTTTGAAGCACTCACGTACGATGACGTGCTCCTTGTTCCAGCGTACTCTGAAATACTTCCACGCGAGACCAACACATCCAGCTACCTTACCCCCAACATCAAGCTGAACATCCCTATTGTTTCGGCTGCTATGGATACGGTTACTGAGGCTGATCTGGCCATTGGTATTGCGCTTGAAGGCGGACTGGGATTTATTCATAAGAACATGAAGATCGAGCAGCAGGCTGAGCAGGTCCGGAAGGTTAAACGTTCACAAAGTGGATTAATACTTGACCCAATTACACTGGAAGTTCATTCCACTGTTCGTGAAGCTGAGAAGATTATGCGCGAATACCGAATAGGGGGAATTCCCGTGGTGGATCAGAATGAGAAGCTTGTTGGTATAATCACCAATCGTGACCTGCGATTTCAAAAAGACATGGATGCGCCTGTTGAACGGATCATGACAAAAGAAAACCTGATCACCGCGCATGAGGGTATCACTCTTGATCAGGCTGAAGGAACATTGAAGAAATACAAAATTGAAAAGCTTCCGATTGTAAATAAAAAAGGAAAACTCATCGGACTCATAACATTCAAGGATATTCAGAAAAAGAAGAACAAGCCGAATGCCTGCCAGGATAAATTTGGCCGCTTAAGCGTTGGTGCTGCTGTTGGCGTAACTCCTGATATTCTGGATCGGATTGAAGCGCTTAAAATTGCAGGCGTTGATGTAATCAGTATTGACACTGCCCATGGACATTCAAAAGGTGTAATTGACGCTGCCAAACGAGTGATGAAGAAGTATCCAGCACTTGATCTTATCATTGGTAACATCGCTACGGCTGAAGCAGCAAAAGCTCTTGCTAAGATTGGAGCATCAGCCGTTAAGGTAGGCGTTGGCCCAGGCAGTATATGTACAACCCGTGTTGTGGCTGGCGTAGGATTACCTCAGCTTTCAGCTGTTTATGAAGCGGCTAAAGCACTTAAAGGATCCGGGACTAAAGTTATAGCAGACGGTGGAATTCGTTTCTCGGGCGATGTGGTGAAAGCCATTGCTGCCGGAGCAGACAGCATAATGATTGGTTCACTTCTGGCCGGTACAGAAGAAGCTCCAGGCGAAGTAATTATTTATGAAGGAAGAAAATTCAAGAGCTATAGAGGAATGGGTTCACTGGAAGCTATGGAAGATGGTTCAAAAGACCGTTACTTTCAGGATGTAGAAGATGATATTAAGAAATTGGTTCCGGAAGGAATATCAGGCCGCGTGCCGTATAAAGGACTTGTTTCTGAAGTTCTGTACCAATTGGTTGGAGGACTTAAAGCCGGAATGGGATACTGCGGTGCCAAGAATATTGAAAAGTTAAAACAGGCAAAGTTTGTGAAGATAACTTCTGCAGGTGTTACCGAAAGTCATCCGCACGATGTCAGCATAACACGCGAAGCTCCAAACTATAGTCGCAAGTAAATCCCATAAGGAAAAAGCCGCCTCGATAATAAGAGACGGCTTTTTTATTTCTGATCAGTGTGAGCTAACGTCACTTTATATAAATTAAAATAGGCTGCCTCAAATCAGAGACAGCCTATTTGCTATTAAATCAGAAGGTCCTACAGTCTGACTATTCTGAAGTATTCACGATATCCTCCATCCGAGATCTGCAGTACATATACCCCACTCTTTAAATCAGTAGCGAACTTATCAAGTTTGTCACTGAGTTGTGCCAGGGTGCCTTTTTGCTGGAAGATGATCTGCCCTGAAGAAGTTTGAAGAACAACTTCAACTGTTTTTGTACCATCTGTTTTATAATCCTTCAATGAAACGTGCTGATCACTTTCAATCGGGTTAGGGAATATGCCCCATCGTTGCGTGTACTCCTCCTGATTAGCAATTGCAATTACAGCGCTGTAATCAGATTTGCCGTTGATGTCCACCTGACGCAAACGGTAATAGTAGCGCTGGTACGGATTCACATTTTTATCTTCATGCCTGTATTCCTGTGGCAGTGTACTGTTACCCTGTGATGGTTTTGATCCGATCTTATTGAATGTTTTACCGTCTTCAGACCGTTCAATTTCAAAACGGTCATTATTTATTTCCTGCGCGGTAGTCCAGTTCAGTGCGATGACATTACCGGCTCTTGCTCCCGTGAATGATAACCACTCTACCGGAAGCGGAGAACCTACATCGGTTGATCCAAATGTAAACGGACTAAAGGAAGTTACATTCTGAACGGTTACTGAACCCAGGATCTGATCTCCGGATTGTGTATAAACTCCGGCTGCAGTAGGCGGAAGATCCCATTGTGTTCCATTCCACCGAACAACTCGTAGATTAGCGAGGACGCCAATGATATTTGGAATGTAACTTCCAATACCATAGTTAAACGTTAACGAGGCACTTGATGCTCCACTACGGGTTACGTTCCAGTATTCAAATCTGCTGACCGTTCCAATGTTGGCGGTGTTCATGGTAGTAACCGTGTATCCATCAAGGGTTGCCTCTCTACCTACATATTCTACAGTCCACGTATCAAGACCGCTTGTATTAAACACAGTTGCTGGTCTGTATCGACCATTCAATGTACTCCCTGTAGGATACGTGAAGGTTCCTCCTGCAACAAGGGGTGTGCGGGCAGGGCCCTGTATAAAACTCGATGCATTTCCACCAGAATATGTCGCGGCAGCTCCAAAGACCAATGGATGTGTTGAGGAGGCAATCACATATCCTGATGTGAGTGTGAGCAGATTATTTATGGTTGTCGTTGCTGTTCCGCTCAGTGTCAGATTTCCGGTTTTGTTCAGCGTAAGATTGTTGAATGCAGTTGTTCCTGTCACAGCCTGGTTAGCTGCTCCATTGAATGTTACAGTTCCTGCTCCTGCCGGAGTGGTAAACGTTCCGCTGTTCGTCCAGTCACCGGCAAGCGTTATGTTCCGGTTATTGGCTGTATTATCTAAGGTAGCCCCCGAAGCTATTGTCAAATCACCATTTAGAATAAGATCAGTGTTCGTCATCTGAGCCGTTCCGCTGGCAATGCTTAAGTTATTGTATGTGCTGCGGCTATTCATGGTTGATGTTCCCGCATAGGCATATTCAATGGTTCCACCCGTTGCAGCAACAAAATTGGTATACGTTCCGGCAGGTAATGTACTGGTTGTTGTACGGAGTGTTCCCGTTCCACTGATGGCCCCCAGATTGTGCCCCGTTGTAGTGGCTACAAGCGTTCCGTTAATTACAGTAGTGAATGCCCTTAGCCCGGCTATGTTCATATTTATACGATCTCCGGGGCGGATTACCACAGGGCGTCCAACGGGAACTGTACTAAGACCGGCTCCAGTGCCATCAGAAGCTAATGTCCAGTTAGTGGCGAGATTCCAGTTGCCACCTACTGCAGGATTGCCGACTGTAGCTGCATTTCCAGCTATGCGACTGTATACAGGAGTGATCGGATTTGGCAAGGTGTTAACCGTACCAACCGTATAGTGGAATTCACCATTTGCCAGAGGCAAATTAGTATTCAAAGTATTGGTAATCGTTAATGTAGTATTAGGTGCCACAGTATTCAGGGTCCCTACGGGTTGGGTCCATCCGATAAGATTAACGGCATCAAGATGGGCTCCTCGTCTTGTTCCTCCTGAGCCACCAATAAGTGATGTTGGGAATTGATATGCATGGCTTCCGGTTGCGCTGTAAGCAAGCGTGTTATCACGTTTTACAATCCAGTAGTAGTTGAGAATTTCTTCACCGGTTGCACTGGCGGTAGGATGTTGTTCATCTACAGGTATTACAGTCAACGATCCGGAACCACCTGCATTCGTGGTTAATGTCACGGTTACAGGAGTATAGTTTACTCGGGTACCCACTGCATAAGTGAATGAGCCAACTGTATTTGCCGGCCAGTTTTTCACCACACCCAAGTCGCTGGAAACGCCATTTGTTTTAATGAACCTGAAGTTGGTTACGCCAATTGGATTGGTGACAGACGAACCGGTGCCAAAGGTAAGTTGGTTACCACCGATGAACAGGTAGCGGTTTATAGCGCCCGTACCAAAGTTCAGTGCACCGGTTATAGTCATATTACCATTTACAGTTATTGTTTTGGTGGTTACGGCTATCAATGCATTATTCAGTGTCAGGTTATTGAATGAACCATTTGAGCTATTGATAGTATGAGCTGTGGCCGTACCTGACATAATGATTGAGCCTGTTCCGGGTGTGCTTATCTGGTTGCTGTTGTTGGTTATATTACCCTCCACTAACAGTCCGAGAGAACCCACATCAAGTGTTCCACTGAGAATATTCAGATCCGTAATTCTGGGTGAAGTCCCCGATAGTTCTACATTACCTGAAGGTTTGTTTACGGTCATGTTGTTGAAAGTGCTGCTGCCGGAAAGCACTGCCGTTTGAAGGCCGGTTCCATTGAATGTGGTGGTATTGAAATTTCCTGCTGTACCACCCACGTAGGTTCCATTGATCGTAAGGTTTCCACCAATGGTTACATCCAGGGCATTCGTTGTTAATGTTCCATTAGTGTCAATGAGAAGAGAGCCTTGTGTCGTCAAGGAGCTTGATCGCATGTTTACATTCTGCGCGACCGTAGCATTGATTACACTGAAGTTCCCAATAGCCGGAACAATGTTCATGCTCAACGGGCTTGTAACACCCGTATTGGAATTCATACCGATAGTAATGGTACTGGAAGGTGACACAGAACTTACGGCCGGGTTAATGTATATGTCAGGGTAGGCAGTACCTGAAGTTGATCTCCGGATATTTAATGTTCCTCCAGTCATGGTAAAACTGCTTCCGAGGTTGTTTTCGATTTCAAAGACACCACGGGTATTGTTAGCGTCACAATTACGACCACCTACAGTGACAGTTCCTCCGCTCTGATTATAAACAAGCGCTCCAGACAGGGTGCTGGTTGGTCTTCGAATTGCACCATTCACGTAAAGTTCTCCCCCGGAAATAATGATGGTGGGAGAACCCGCAGAAGCATACTCAATATCGTTATTGAGATCATCATCATTTCCAAAAGTGTTAATGTTAGCAAAGCCACCCGTAACCTCGATGGTTCCAGCAAGGAGTAAATCCGCCAAATCTCCATTCACATTTGTATCAGGATCTCCAATGATATGAACCGTTCCGTTTGACACTTTCAATTTAGCCGTAGAAGGAATGGCGTAAGAAGCATTGGTGGTTCGTATATAATACGTTCCTGAGTTATTGAAGTTAAATGTACCATTCGTCAGAACCAGCCACCCATTAATTGCAGCCGTGACTGCGCCTGTTGAATTAAAATTTACAGTAGGAACTTGTGAAACCCCCTTGTTAACATTTACAAAGGCCAGTGTAGTGGATCCACTTCCATCAAGAACCACATCATTGGTTCCTGTAAAAGTGATATCCATACGGGTACCACTAGCTGTGTTCAGTGTCATTGTTCCATTATTGGTAATGCTACCTTGAGTTGAAAAATTATGAACGGTAGTACCTCCATTATTTGCAGATAAAGTCCCTCCACTAGCTATAACAGTAGTACCTGTTACAAAAAATGAGGTGGAAAACGTATTGGTAATAATCCAAGAACCGGCAGTTATAGTAAAATCCCTGCCTATGGTAATTGTTCTCGCTGCGTTTACATCAGTCCGGACAAAACCATCTCCGGATTTGGTCAGATCATTATATACAGCAACCGAAGCAAGAGGCAAGTTAAAGCTTACCGCTGGATCAGGATTAAGAATAAGGTTGTAATAGGTTGAAATATCCGGGAGGCGTTTAGCCGCCCCATACCACTCAATAGTACCGCCATTAGGACCAAGAAAATTTGAAAAGTCCCCACCGGGAAAGGGAGCTGGATCTGTTGCTGGTGTTGGTGATCCTACAGAGGCTATCCTCAAAGTACCATTTCCACTCACCGCTGTATTCGCTCCAAAGTTAAGGCCTGTGAATGTACTGCAGTCCAGCACAGAACCGCTGGCAATTTGAAGGCTTCCGCAGGTACGGCTATTATTATCAATAATAACCCCACGGTTATTGGTGCCATCGCCAATAACAACAGGGTTATTAGGTCCCGGAAAATTCGTTCCGGCAACAGCTCCGGCAGGAACATCCTGTGGACCTGTTGTCGATGTGTAACTCCAGGTTGTATTCAGGTTCCATGCTCCTGGTGTACCAACAGCTGTAATAGCATAAAATGTTCTTACAGCACCAAATGCAGCTGAATTTCCAGCCGTGTATTCACCGTCCAAATGCGTAGGTGAAGCCGTATTCCACCCCACAGCCGTATTGAACGTATACGGGGAAGCACCATGGGCTATGATAGTTGTACCTGGAGCGGCTGAAGAATTATAGGTACTACCATTATAATTCCAGGTATATGCTACCGGATCGTATCTGGCGGCTCTATAGTTTGCACCGGCATTGTTTCTGGTGGCCGTACTATAAGTATACGTTTTGTGAACAACCGCATTTATTCCGGTGAATCCAGAACTTGTAACACGCCAGTACTGTGCAACACTTTCACCTGTCTGTGTAACGTTCGGATGTACGCCTGCAACAGGTCTTACGGTTATGGTGCCTAGTGTTCCTCCGCCATTAATATCAACATTAATGGTAGCAGGTGTATAAAGATTAAGCGCTGGTGTTGTGGTTACATATCCTACCGGGAATAACACGTCTGCTGCATCTGTATTTGCTCTTCGTGTTAATCCACCCGCATTATGAAGCCCGTTAGTATAGATTCGCTTGGTCACGCTGAACGTTTCAGTTGTACCTCCGTCAGAATAAATATTTCCCAGAACCGTCAATGCATTCTGACCAATATTCAGCGATGAATTTGCGGAGAGTAGTCGCAGATTTCCGGTAACCGATTGTGCTCCATTGGTGGAAACATCTCCATTGGTTTGTATCGTAAGGTTCCCAAACGTTCCATTGTTTCCACCAATCGCAGTAGGACCGTTTGCAATTATGGCTCCTGTTCCGGAATGTGTTGCGCTATTGCTGAGCGTTCCGGTAACGGTAAGTATTTTGCCATTATCGGCCAGTGTTCCTGATGTTAATGTGAGATTGGTAATGGTACCGGTACCTGCGGCATTTATTAATGTGCTGTGCGTGGCACTTCCTATTGTTAGCGTGCTTCCGGTAGTTTTGTTTACAACAACATTCGTCAACGGACTTGTAATTGTACCTTCATTGGTCCAGGTCTGTGCACCACTTCCATTGAAGGTTAGTGTGCCTGTACCCAGCGTGAAAGTTGTTGCTGTATTGATAATGAAATTACCACCAACAGTAACGTTTAAATTGTTTGTTATTAATGATGGTGTATTGCCCGTATTAATAGTCAGGTTATTCAATACCACGAGGGGGTTAGTTTGCAGCTGAGCAGTTTCGGTGGTTGCACTTTCCTCGTAAATGTTAAGGTTGTATAAAGGCGCTGTAGTATTTATATAGCCAGGATAAGAAACGCCTGCTGCTTTTGGTCCCATATAAAGGTTAACAGTTCCCCCAGTCACATTGTAGTTGCTGGCAGAAGATCCGACTCTAAATAACCCGCCATCGTCACCACCTCCAACATTGGCGGTGGATTTTGCTACGTTTAAGATTGCATTACCGGACATTTGAAAAACAGAATTGGTACTTCTGAAATCAAATCGAAAATAGTCTTCTTCATACTGATCGATTGTACCACCCGAAAGCCCGAAGCCATAACCAACGTTCAACGTACCACCGGTCTGTGTAAAGGAAAAAACTCCCGTACCATCAGCTTTGGCGCGGAATTGCCAGACATTAACAGTCCCTCCTTCCTGAAGGTATACACCACCATCCTGTGAACCAAGACCTTTCGAAAAGCCTCCGTTTAATGTGCCCGCTGTTACACGAAGTAATCCCGCCATCAGTATACGGCCATCTTTACCATCATTTGCGCCCACAGGCGTTGGATTAAGATCTGATAATCTTAACGTAACGCCAGCGCCATTTAACCACAAGGCGGCATTTCGAGGCAGAGGGAAATCTCCCCTAGTGGTAGTGTTGTGTATGGTAAGGTGAGGAATATCGATGTTGCCGGTCAGTTCCAGCGTCCCGTTTAACAATGAAAGAGCATTATCTGAATAATATAACGCTGCATTACCAAGAGTTCTATTGGCTTCGAAATCGGAAGGACCGAACAATCGAAAATAAGATGTGTTGGCAGAATTAACTGTAAGAATAGCCTGCTGTCCCGTTCCCTTATTAACTACAAAGCGATAAAAATCGGTGACGTTGTTACAGGTAACAGTCTTGTTGGTTGTTCCCAGGAAATTTACCGTAACCGCATTTCCCTGGAGGTAATTCCTGTGGAGATCGGGATTTGGTGCAACAATGGGATAGGATATACCATAATATGTCTCATTCAACTCAGCGTCTGAAGCATCATAAAATTTGATGATCCCATTATTTGTAATGTTTCCATACATGTTCAAGATATGCTGATTGGCATTATTTGCCCCTTCAGCGCCCTCGTTTCCAGTACCTACACTTATTCTTCCGTTGGCCCCCACCGTAAGATCAGAATACAGTATAATGGTTCGTTGGACAGGAGAGTTATCATTGATTTGCCACGTCACTGTACCAGCCCCGGTAGCAGTTATCTCAAATGTTCCATTTACGGTCAGATTACCAACTTGTGTGAACGTGATGTTTGATCCCGTGCTGTTGGTGAATTTTAAATTATTATAGGTAGGCGTACCTGAAACAAGCGGACCGTTGGGTAGTGTTCCTCCTGTGTTATAATATTCAAACGTACCACCCAAAGCGGAAACAAAAGTGGTGTATGTACCCGTGGGAAGTGTAACGCCATTAATTCGTAATGTACCAGAACCACTTACAGTGCCTAACGTATTTCCGGTTGTATTTGACATATCTAATGTTGCACCTCCCTGAATTGTGGTGCTGGTTGCCACCTGCCCCGGAACATCATTGGTGATAGTAATACCATTAAGAATGACAATTTCATCTCCGGGTTGTGGAGGAAGATTGAGTCCATTTACGAGTGTGGTGCCGGAGGGATCCAGCGTCCAGTTTTGCCAGTTACTCCATACACCGGTTTGATATGAATACCAGGTGTTTGGATATGCCGTGGGAGCGCCCAAGGTGAAATAATAGGTACCGGTAGTCAGTGTGTTTTGTGGAGCTACCAGTGTAGGTTGCCAGGTGTCTGAGCCTGTGGTTATCGTACCTCCAATAGATGTCCATGTGCCGGAAGACGTAGCGTTCAAATACCATACTGTAGTGTAGTTTCCTTCGGCATCCCCGGAAGAAACATCTGCGGTCTGGTCATAGTTGAATGTGGCAGCCGAAAATGTTGTTGCTTCTGCATTGCCCGTCACCACCAAACGAAATGTCCGCCTTAATTGGCCCTGGATACTGGCATTATAGATTGACTTTACTCCTAATGTACTTCCATTGGTTGGGTCGGGTGTATTTGCTACGGTGGTAATCACAACCGGATTATAACCTCCACCGGCAGTACCAATGTGAAAAGTCATTTCCCACTGGGCATCATCACCGCTATTCATTTTCACTAACTGACTGGCACTGCTCGTGCTTCCGTCTAACTGAATATAACAGTTGGCTCCAAAGCCAGGGGTTGATGTAATGGATGCAGCACTGGCAATTCTGAGGTTTGCGTTTGCCCCAACTACTAAAAGTCTATTTAGCGCAAAATGAAAATTGGTATTAATCAGAATATCACTTGTTGTAAAGATGGTATCATTAACGGCACTATTCAGGACTACATTTGTAAAGGAAAAGGTACCACCCCCATAGATGTTCTGAGAAGTTAGACCATTGAGCCTGAGAATTTGAGCTGTGTTGGTTAACGAAAGGGTACCGTCATTTGTAATGTTATTCACAAATATAAAGTCAGATGTATTGGCCGAACTCATGCTGGCATTGGCGGCAATGGTCACAGCCCCGGTGAAGGTATTTGATCCCCCGTTGTTGCTATCCACAAAATTGCCGCGGGCATTTAACGTTGTTGTACCATTTACCGAAAGAGTAAATCCTGCAGGATCAAAGAAAGCTATATTAGAAGCATGAAGACTTTGAACAATAAGGTTGCCCTGAACGGTTAGGTTGCCGGTGAGTGACCGTGTTCGGTTGGCTGCGGCTGTGGCCGGAATTTCAATGGTCAAGTTGCCATAATTCTGGTTACGGAAGTTGGTGTTATCACCAAACCAACTTACTGTGCTGGTGTTTGAAACGTTAAAAGTTCCACCAGTAAATGAACCAGCTATATTCAGAGTTCCAGTTCCATTTAACGTAACCGTATTCTCAGCGGCTGCTCCGTTAGTTGTGATGTTGCCGTTCACCGTCAGTGTTCCACCGGCACCTACAACGATGTCGTTTGTTTGACCGGTTTCAATACCTCCGTTGGTGTTGGCCATGGTGATCGATGCGCACGTTAATGTACCCCCTCCCACGGTTAATGTTTGATCCATAAGTGTTACGGAAGGATCATTGAACGTAACAGCTCCCGTAACTGTCAAGGTAAATCCGTCATTGAATGATACTGAAGAAGTCAAAGCATTAGCCTGATAAGTGAGGGATGCAATGGGATTTGCCGGGCTCACATTCACGGTTACAGCATGACCACTTTGAATGGTGACCTGACCTGCTCCTGCGGTTTGACCAGGGTATCCATTGGCTCCTACGGCTCCCCAACCCGCACCTCCTCCGGTGTTGTTCCGTTGCCAGATTGCGGTGTTGTTCCAGTTGCCAGACGCAACGCTTCGGTATTCGCCAATGGCCTGGGCGATACTATCACCGGTACTTAATAAAAGCAGCGTGATGGATAGGAAAATTTGAATGGGATGTTGTTTTAAAAAATAGGCGAGTCGGCTCAAAATCATTCTCATAGGTCTAGTAATCTATAAAGACAGTTTATTTCAACTAACAAAGGTAAACAAATAAAGTAAAGAGAGGGATGGGCTTGTGTCATTAATATCTTGATCTTCAAGATGGTAAACAACATTTTTAATCCTTTTTCATACATTAAAAGCACGCATATTCCTTGCTGAAATATTCCTATTATTGCAACGCCATTTTTAGCGAGAATCTGGCCTCATAATCAATGCGTTCCAAAGCGGTCACCCGATTGTTACTATCGGTGGGTGTGATAACCTGGCTGGCCCTGCTTTTCACAGATATTTCTGTCCTTTTCAGCTCGGTTAACAGTGTTAAGCCTGAAATACCTCTTTGGTTGCCCGGCATTATTCTCAACTTGTTTATTCTTTGCGTTTTTTACTATTACAAATTCAAGGTTGAACGTGACGAGGTTCTGAATTTTGTTGACCTGTTATGGCGGGTTTTTGCCACAGGCCTGATCGCTACGGTAGCCTCATTGCTGATTCGCCTGGTTGAACACCTCCTGGTAGATACCCTTGATAAGCACCAGACCCTGGCTATCCTGTTCAAGGATACGGTTTATATGATCAACCTGGGGTTGATGATCGGGTTTTTGCTTATGGCTTTTACAGCCTGGAAACGTCTGATACTCTATCAGAAGTCGAAGTGGTTACTCCGCATGTGGACATTCTTTGAGTTTGCATTACTGCTTAGCCTTTTATACAACAGTTTCAGACTACCCACCATTGAATGGGTCTATGTAGCCCTGCTCAGTATATTCATCGTGATCGCATTGGTTCTTTCCGGAAATATGAAGTGGGTGGCTTACCTTAATTTTCGTCAGAAGTGGACCAGCTTATTGTTACTGCTGCTCACCATTTTTTATCTCTTTTACCTCTTCTTCACCAACCGTGCATTGAGCGAAAGCATCCGAAGTGCCTCGCCCTACTTTACAGATTACCGTTTACATGTTTTCATTCTTGCTCTTATGGTATTTGTAACGGTTTATAGCATTTTTTCTTTCCTGGTTATCTTATTCAATCTTCCGACCTCCTCGGTATTCGAGCAAAAGCTGGAGGAGGTTGTGAATTTTCAGCGCATCAGTCAATCCATTCAAACCGAACAAAGTGAGGAAAGTGTTTATAATATTCTGTTAGAAACTTCTGTCAGCACCGTATTTGCGGATGCAGCATGGCTGGAACTAAATGGTACTCCGGGGCATTATAAGATCTTTACCTACAAAATCACCGACAAGGAGTCGCACGACATCATTGACCACCTGAAGGCCCATAATGTGAAGGGTATTTTGGATCAGGGAAGTGACAAGACTAAAAACTTATCCAAACATTTAGCTTCGTTAAAAGGATCACGATTCCGTTCCATACTGGCATTCCCCATTCACGTGAAAGGTGATAACATTGGAACCCTGGCCCTTCTGAAGGAACTCCCGGAGAGTTTTAACAAGGAAATGACCAAGATCGTTTCAACGTTTGCCAATCAGGCTGGTATTTCCATTGAGAATTTCCGTTTGATGGAAGAAGCCCTGCAGAACGAGCGTTATAAGGAAGAACTGAAAATTGCCAAGATGGTGCAAAAAAGTTTGCTGCCGGATGTGCTTGAAAAAGACAAGCAGTTTGACATCGCAGCTTTTTCTGAATCAGCCGATGAGGTAGGTGGTGATTATTACGATACGCTACGCATTAACGATCATCTCGTTTCTCTCATTATTGCTGACGTGTCCGGTAAGGGTACAACCGCTGCCTTTCACATGTCACAGATGAAAGGAATTTTCCATAGTCTAGCGCAGGAGAATATTGAGCCAGATGAGTTTATGATACGGGCTAATCAGGCACTGGTGTATTGCCTTGAGCGGGGATCGTTTATTTCGGCAACGTATTTTATAATAAATACACAGGAGAAGCGTATTCGATATGCCCGTGCAGGTCATTGCCCCGTTTTGTATTTCTGTTCGAAGAAAAATGCGTTCGAATACTTCAAGGATAAAGGTATTGCACTGGGAATGGTGAGGAACAAAACCTATAGCAATTTCATTCAATCAAATGAATTTGAATATCAGCCAGGAGATTTAATGATTTTATATACGGATGGTATAACCGAAGCAAAGAACAACCGGGGCGAAGAGTTCGGTTACGACAGATTGATTCAGGTTGTAGAAGAGGTTAAGACGCTTTCCCCTAAGGAAATCCAGGATCATTTAATCCGGAGACTTTATGAATTTTCAGGAACTGAAAATATAAACGATGATTATACGACCATGATTGTCAAGTTTGATGCCTGAAGTTCATCGAGCCATTGTGGGAGTGAAAAGAGAATTGAACATAAAAAAGTAAACAACGTTAATAACCTATGATCCACATCAAGAGAATGCAGGAAGACGGTGCTGATGTCATCGCCCTCATTGGAGAAATTGATGCAAGTTCTTCCATCGAGCTTGATCTCGCGATAGCGAAAAGTGTGGGAGAGGGATACACAAAAATCCTCGTGGACTGTGGCGCGCTCGAATATATCTCATCTGCCGGACTGGGTGTATTTATGTCCTATATCGAGGAGTTTAAAGACCGTGCGATAAAAATGGTGCTTTTCGGTATGAGTGATAAAGTTGCCAATACCTTTAGCATTTTGGGATTAAACGAGCTGCTCCAGATTGGTAAGAATAAGGAAGAAGCAAAGCAATTGGTTTCATGAACTACATGTATAAAGTTGGATGCAGCATTGAGAACCTGAAGGGTGTTCGTGATTTCATTCGTGTGTCACTAAAGGGGCATGATGTTTCCGATATTGAAGTCAGCGAAATTGTGCTGGCCCTGGATGAGATGTGCTCAAACCTGATGATCCATGCTCATCATTGCAACCCGGATGATTTGTTTGAATTGCATATTCACGTGGAGAAAGACCACCCGGTGATATTCGAAATCATTGATGACGGAACGGTTTTTGACATCAATCAGTTTAATGAACCTGCTCTGAATAACATCATTCATGAAAAAAGAAAAGGTGGCTTAGGTATTCGGTTGGTGAAATCCATCATGGATAAAATTGAATATCAGAATCGCAGTGGCCGTAATGTTTGTCGTTTGGTAAAGACAGTTCACTTTCAGTAATCGATAATTTCCCCCTAAATCTATTGTTGTATGATGAGATGTGCAGTACTGTTGCTCTTCTTTGCTGTTTCGTTCACCACAGGCTTTTCCCAGTCAAAAAGTAAAAGTCCCAAGCCAGTCACATTATTTACTGTCAACAAGCAGATGGTGACAGCTGAAGAGTTTATATACCTCTATAAAAAGAATCACCCGAATAAGCAGCAGGATTTTACCCCTGAAAAAATTCAGGAATACCTGGATTTGTTTATCAATTTCAAATTGAAAGTGGAAGAGGCAAAATTCCGGGGGATGGACACGACCAAAACCTTTGCGCGGGAATACAACCAGTATAAAGATGAGCTTCGTAAACCCTATCTGCCAGATGCAGCATTGACGGATAGTCTTGTTAAGCTCACCTATAACCGGATGAAGGAAGAAGTTAAAGTCTCTCATCTGCTGATCGAAGTAAAGGCTGATGCACCGCCTGCCGATACCTTGCGTGCTTTTAACAAAATAGTTTCCATCAGAAGTGAAATTATTGCCGGGAAAGATTTCTCCACAGCAGCTGTTCAATACTCGGAAGATAAATCGGTAAAGATCAATCAGGGTAATCTCGGGTACTTTACGGCTCTGCAAATGGTTTATCCTTTTGAAAATGCCGCTTACAACACACCGGTAGGTCAGGTTAGTGCGCCCGTGCGTACCCAATTCGGATACCACCTTCTTTTGGTGTCTGATCGTCAGCCATCACGGGGTCAGGTTGAAGTATCGCACATCATGATCCGCACAGGCGAGGATAAAGATAATGCAAGAGCAAAGGATCTCATTTTCGATATTTATGATCAGTTGCAGGCAAACGTAAAGTGGGATGATCTCTGCAAACAATACTCCGATGATCCGGGCTCGAAAGAGAATGGTGGAAGACTGCGACCTTTTGGCGTAGGCGAAATGGCGAGCGTTCCGGAATTTGAAAAAATGGCTTTCGCCTTAACAAAGCCTGGCGAAGTTTCAGACCCTTTTCAGACGCAATATGGCTGGCATATTATCCGGCTTGAACGTATCATACCGCTGGCTTCGTATGATGAAATTGCTTCTTCCTTAAAAAGCAGAGTAATACGCGATGAGCGTACACAGCTTTCTAAGCTGGCCCTTCAAAACAAACTCCGTAAGCAATTTGAATTTACTGAAGTACAGGCAGTCAGGACGAAAGTGTTTGCAACAGCAGATTCTTCGTTAATAAAGGGAACATGGAAAACACCATCATGGCCTGCAGCAGGTAAGGATGTTCTTTTTTCCCTGAAAACAAAGCCGGTTACCGTGCAGGAATTTTTTACCTATGTTTTGAAAAACCAACGCGTCAGCAGGCTTTCTCCTGAAAAGTATTTGGATCAGCTGTACAACAATTTTGTAGATGCCACCATCATAGCTCTGCAGGAGGAAAAGATTATGCAGGAGAATCCGGAGTATAAGTACTTATTGAAAGAATATTACGAAGGGATTTTGCTTTTCGAGATCATGGAAAAGGAGGTATGGAATAAAGCATCAGAAGATTCAGTAGGCCAGCATCAATATTATAATGCACATTCTTCGGAATATAAAGCCGGTGAGCGTACGAAGGCTTCATTGTATTCGTCTGGGACAAGCGACTTTATGGCGGTTCTTCAGCCCCTATTGCTGGAAGGGAATGAACGGAAAATACTGGAAGCCTCCATGGCTCATAAAGTGAAATATGAATCGGGATACTTTAAGCGCGAGGATAAAGCGATCTTTGGTAAGATCCCCTGGTCTGTGGGTGTGCACCCGGTGGAAAATAATGGAATGTATTACCTTGCGTGGCTAAAGGATATGCTCCCACCCGGAACAATGTCGTTTGAGGAGGCCAGGCCGGCTGTGATATCTGATTATCAGACTTACCTGGAAAAAAGCTGGATTGCTGAACTGAAGAAGAAATATCCGGTTAAAATTAATGACAAAGGTAAGGCGTATATTCAACAGCAATTAAAACCTTAATTCAAAGCACGGATTTATTTGGCGTAATGAAGATTTGGAATTTGATTTTTAATAAAGGCACTATATCGGTTTTAGCGTTGATGATTATAGTCACAGGTTGTGACTTTATAAAAATGAAGCGCACACAATCCGATGGTGATACCAATCGTCAGGCGGTGGCCCGTGTCAATGATGCTTTTCTGTATCGTGATGAGTTGTCTGGTTTTATAACGCCCGGCACTTCAGCTGAAGATAGTACAGCCCGCGTGTTAGCGTACATAAACAGCTGGGTACGCAAGCAGTTGCTTATCCAGGAAGCGACTCGTAAAATCAATATCGATGAAGCTGAAGTTGAACGTAAAATACTCGATTACCGATACAGCATAATTGCATACGAATATCAGACGTATTATATCAAGGAACATCTGGACACGGTGATCTCAAAAGAGGAAATTGAAGCTTACTATAAAGCCAACATTGATAATTTCATTTTGAAACAGAACATTGTGCAGGCTACCTTTATCAAGGTTCCGGAAAATGCTCCACGTATCGGGAAGATCAAGGAATTGATTTTTGCTAACCGGGAGAAAGAGGATAAGGAGTTGAAATCCTATTGTCTGAGCTTTTCAGCCGCTTATCATATTTCCGATTCCTCATGGATAGTTTTTGATGAATTGGTTAGAAATTCACCGTTGGCAGAAATCCCCAATAAAATTCAGTTCCTGAAGTCCAATCCTTACTATGAGACTTCAGCAGAGGGTTATCTTTACTTCTTGAAGGTGGACCAATACCGGATTTCTGATAACGTTTCACCGCTGGAATTTGTAAAGGAAGATATCCGGAATATCATTCTGAATAAACGTAAAGTGGAACTCGCCTTGCAACTGGAAGAAGAAGTTTATAAAGAAGCAGAAAGTGATAAAGAATTTGAGATTTACAATTGACATGTGCCTTAGAAAACTAGTAATCATATTGTGCCTGATCGGTGTGGGCTATTTTTCCGCGAATGCCCAGGAGGAGCCAACAGGTTTTACCGTGGATGAAATTATAGCCAAGGTTGATAATTATATTGTGTTAAAGTCTGAGTTGGACCGCGCATACCAGGACTACGTTACCAATGGGGGCTCTCCTACACAACAGGTACGCTGTCAATACCTGGCGTTGCTTCTGCGCAACAAGTTGATGATGGCTAAAGCGGAGATCGATTCTGTTATCGTTCTTGATATTGAGGTGGATAACAACACGCAGAACCGGATGGATATGATCCTTTCGCAGTCGGGTCGTTCTCCAGACGAACTCGAAGAACTTTATGGCAAAACGTTAGAACAAATCCGTACCGAACTTCGCGAGCAGGTTCGGGAACAGATGATAGTGAGTAAGATGGAAGATACCATGACAGATGGACTCACAGTTACACCCGCTGAAGTAAGAAGATTCTTCAATAAAATCCCCAAGGATAGTCTTCCTTATTTTTCCGCTTCTGTTGAAGTTGCGCAGATTGTAAAAATTGCTAAGGTAAGTGAAGCGCAGGAAAGTGTTACACGAGGAGAATTGATTGCTATCCGCAACCGGATTTTGTCAGGGGAGGATTGGGCAACACTGGCCAAACAATATTCAACAGATCCCAGCGTGATAACCAATGGTGGTGACATGGGTTGGTCTGGTCGCGGACGAATGGTACCGGAGTATGAAGCCATGGCCTTTAAACTGAAGCCCGGTGAAATCTCTATGCCATTTAAGTCCCCCTTCGGATTTCACATTATGCAGCTTATTGATCGCAGAGGAAACGAATATAATTCACGACATATACTTATTTCACCCAAACCTTCTGAAGGAGATTTGGAAAAAGCAAGCCGTTACCTCGACAGTGTTCGTTTGCTGATCCTGAATGACAGTATAAAGTTTCAAAAAGCCGCCAAGGAATTTTCGGATGATATGGCAACAAAAGGAAACGGTGGTTTCTTCAGCGATCAGAACGGAAATACTCGTTTGATGGTAGATGAACTTGATCCGATTGTTTTTTTTAAAATTGATTCGATGAAGATCGGTGATATTTCTGATCCGGTAGCCTACCGCACAGATGATGGTAAGGATGCTGTACGGATTTTGTTTTATAAGTCACGCACACCGCCTCACCAGGCTTCACTGGAAGACGACTGGTCCAGAATCCAGACAGCTACATTGAATGAAAAGAAAGATAAAATACTTCAGAAATGGTTTCAAAAAGCCAGGAAAGATGTGTTTATCAGTATTGATCCGGTTTATGATTATTGTAGAATCTTAGATGAACACTAATGGTAATGTATTCTTCTGATGTTGAAGCAGCTGATGCCCTCTCTGCAGCCTATAAAAACCTGAAGATTGAAATATCTAAAGTTGTAATCGGGCAGGATGAAGTAGTACGGCAGGTACTCACCGGCATTTTTTGCCAGGGACATTCACTGTTGGTTGGTGTGCCCGGTCTGGCAAAGACTTTATTGGTACACACCATCGCTACTTCACTTGATCTCCAGTTCAAGCGCATTCAGTTTACACCAGACCTGATGCCGTCAGACATTGTAGGAGCAGAGACGATGGATAAGGAACGTAATTTCAAATTTGTGAAAGGCCCCGTGTTCGCCAATATTGTTTTGGCCGATGAGATTAACCGTACACCACCCAAAACACAAGCTGCTCTTCTTGAATCCATGCAGGAGTATTCTGTAACCATCGCAGGAACCCGCTATGATTTACCACGACCGTTTTTTGTTTTGGCCACTCAAAATCCGATTGAGCAGGAAGGAACTTATCCCTTGCCTGAAGCTCAACTCGATCGCTTCATGTTCAATATATTACTTACTTATCCTGCTTTTAAGGATGAGGTTGAAGTTGTGAAGAGCACTACTTCCGATGAACCCAAGACCGTAAGCAAGGTACTGACGGGCGAACAGATTGCGTATTTCCAGCATCTTGTCCGCAGGGTTCCCGTAGCAGATAATGTAATTGAATTTGCTGTTGGGCTTGCCAATAAAACAAGGCCGAATTCAAAAGGGGGTTCAGTTATAGCCAATGATTATCTGGAGTGGGGTGCAGGTCCTCGTGCTTCTCAATATTTGGTGCTTGGAGCAAAATGTAATGCCCTGTTAAATGGCAAATACTCTCCAGACATTGAAGATGTTCAGGCAATTGCAAAGCCTGTTCTTCGTCACCGGATTGTGAGAAATTTTAAGGCGGAGGCCGAAGGTATCAGTGTGGATGATTTGATTGAGAAATTGATGAAGTAGTTCTTCCTGCTTATTGAGAATTATAAAAGGCAATCGTTGATTGCTTTTTTATTTTTTAGCCCTTTCGGGAATTTCATTGTGGGCTTTAGTCTGGTTTCAAGATGCCTGTAAAGCCGACATAGATTTTGTTGTGCTCTTGAGGGAACAGAACGTAAAAAGGACGTAGACGTGAAATGTCATAACAACGGGCCTAAAATGAAAAAAGGCAATCGTAAGATCGCCTTTTCAGTAGCGGCGACAGGACTCGAACCTGTGTCCGCCAGCTGGCGGATATGAGCCCAAAGACTTATTGGTGAAGAATTTGCTTTCGGATGTATTCTCTTCCCTGAGCAGATTTTAATTCTTTTCCTCTTTTCATTGCTTCAGTCTTTGTGGAGAACAATTCTTGATGCACGACAATGTAGGGTCTGAATTTGACAGTCCAGCCTTTAGTTGCTAAGTGATTATGGGAGAGTAATCTTGCCTCAAAGTTGTAGGTAAAGCCAACGTAAATTTTATTGAAAGCAGGGCGAGAAGAGAATGTAACGTAAAATTGCATAACAACGGGCAAAATGAAAAAGACGATCTTTTGAATCGTCTTTTTTGGAAGTAGCGGGGACAGGACTCGAACCTGTGACCTTTGGGTTATGAGCCCAACGAGCTACCAACTGCTCCACCCCGCGATATAGTCCCTTAACAAACCGGGAAATCAATCCTTCGTGTTAAATGGTGTGCAAAAGTAGACTTGTCACTACTAAAAAACAAATAACTTTGCACATTCATTTATGTCATCCTTTAAAGCGGGCTTTGTAAGTATTGTTGGTAAACCCAACGTGGGTAAATCATCCCTCATGAATAAACTCATGGGAGAAAACCTCTCTATTATCACAGCCAAAGCACAAACTACACGCCACCGCATTATGGGAATTCTGAATAGTGATGGATTTCAGATAGTTTATTCTGACACTCCGGGAATTCTCGAACCAAAATACTCCCTGCATGAAGCCATGATGGGATATGTGAAAGTTTCCCTTGAAGATGCAGACGCTATATTACTCGTGGTATCACTTGAGGACACCTATGAACCCGAGCTGTTCGAGCGCTTTCAGAAAATGAAGACCCCGGTTTTGCTGGTCATCAATAAAACGGATCTGTCCAAAGGAACGCAGGTTGATGATAAGGTAAAGTATTGGAAGGAAAACCTCCCCAATCTGCACGATGTAGTTACTGTCTCTGCTAAAACAGGTCATAATGTAGACACCCTGCTTCCCAGGCTTTTGGAACTGATACCGGTTCACCCACCCTTCTTTCCACAGGATGAATTCACTGATCGCACAGAAAGATTCTTTGCTTCTGAAATTATCCGCGAAAAGATTTTCAGAAACTACGAACAGGAGATACCATACAGCACGGAAGTATCCATCACTTCTTTTAAAGAAGAAGCCGATATCATCCGCATCAGTGCAGTGATCTATGTAGAGCGTGATTCACAGAAAGGAATCATTATTGGTAAGGGTGGAAGTTCATTGAAGAAAGTAGGCATGGAATCACGTAAGGACATGGAATCCTTTTTCGCCAAAAAGATTTTCCTGGAAACACATGTTAAAGTAGCTGGCAACTGGCGCAAAGAAAAATTCAAACTGAAACAGTTCGGTTATCTGGAATAAATAGTGAAATCATTGAAGTGCATTAACCGTACTTCGTACCTCGAAACACGTATCTAGCATGGCAAACATTATAGCAATAGTAGGAAGACCGAATGTAGGTAAGTCAACGTTTTTCAATCGCATGATTGAAAAACGTCAGGCAATCATGGATAACATGCCGGGTGTTACGCGCGATCGTCACTATGGATATGCAGAGTGGTGCGGAAAATTTTTCACCGTAATTGATACCGGAGGATATGTAACCGGCTCAGAAGATAAATTTGAATCGGAGATCCGTAAGCAGGTAAGTCTCGCCATTGAAGAAGCATCAGCAGTGATCTTTATGGTGGATTGTCGCGATGGTCTCACCGGTTTTGACAAAGACTTTGCGAACATATTGCGAACATCCAAAAAGCCGATTTTTGTAGCGGCCAATAAATCGGATACTCCGGATAAAGCAACTCACGCGATGGAGTTCTATGAGTTAGGACTTGGTGAAGTTTATCCCATTTCATCCGAGAATGGAAGCGGTACCGGAGAATTGCTGGATGAGGTTGTTAAAATTTTCCCCAGTGAGGGAATTGAAGACCCGGATGCAGGGACACCGCGTATTGCTATTCTCGGAAGACCAAATGTTGGGAAATCCTCCTTGTTGAATGCCTTGCTGGGCACTGACCGAAGCATTGTCACGGATGAGGCTGGTACAACACGTGATGCCATCCACTCTTATTACAAAATGTTTGGTAAAGACTTTATCCTCATTGACACAGCAGGTGTACGGAAGAAGGGGAAAGTAAAAGACGACATTGAGTTTTATTCCGTGCTACGGTCATTGCGTACACTCGAGGAATGTGATGTATGTATCATTGTTATTGATGCCGAACGCGGTATGGAGTCACAGGATGTTAACCTGATAAGTCTCGCACAACGGCAGGGTAAAGGGATGGTTATCATGGTCAACAAGTGGGACCTTATCGAAAAGGATTCGAAGACGGCCGACAAATTCAAAAAAGAAATATTAGAGAAGCTTGCACCCATAGATTATATACCCATCATTTTTGCGTCTGTATTGAATAAACAGCGCATTTACCAGGTGATCGAAAAAGCTGTTCAGGTGTTTGAAAACAAGACCAAGAAGGTCCCTACCTCAAAGCTTAATGATGCTATGCTTCCTGAAATCGTTCATTACCCGCCACCTTCGGTTAAAGGTAAACATATCCAGATCAAGTACATTACACAGGTGAACGCGCGGTTTCCATCGTTTGCATTTTTCTGTAATCTGCCACAGTATATTCAGGAGTCATACCAGCGTTTCCTGGAAAATAAGGTAAGGGAACACTTTGATTTTGAGGGGGTACCTGTCCGTCTGATCTTTAGAAAAAAATAAATTTTATTACCCCGTTGATATGGTGTTGTGCAATACTGCTATATTTGCGGTGAATTTTTTAAAACCTGTAAACTATGAAAAAACTGATCGCATTATTAGCTGTTTGTGGCTTTGCTATCGCTTTCGCTGCTTGTGGCAAGAAGGCTGAACCTGCTGCTGAAGTTGTAGATTCTGCTGCTACTTCTACTGAAGTGGTTGTAGATTCTGCTGCTGCTGTTGACACAACTGCTGCTGCTGCTGACACAACTGCAGCTCACTAATCAATCGAAAGATTGCTTAACGGAAGGCTTTAGGTTTCTAAAGCCTTTTTTGTTTCTATGAAGTTAAACACGGTTCAGGATATACTTCAAACGCATGTTCCACCATCGGCAGTGGAATACTGCCTGAACCTCTGGAAGGCAAGCCCTTTTGAACTCAAAATCACCCGGAGCCGTCAAACCAAAGTAGGTGACTTTACCAGCAGACGTACACGGAATCATCCGCGGATAACGTTAAATCATGATCTCAATCCCTATCTCTTTCTGGTGACCTACATTCATGAAGTAGCCCATCTCTATGTCTATCTGAAATTCGGGAACCGGGTTGACCCGCATGGAGAGGAGTGGAAGACTTCCTTTACAGAATTAATGCTGCCTTTACTCTGGGAAAGTGTTTTTCCGGAGGAAATCTTACATGAGCTACGTAGGCATATGATCAATCCCAAGGCAAGCTCTTTTGCCGACACCAGCCTTACACTGGCCTTTCGGAAATTTGATAAAAACAGGGATGCTTTTGCCATTTTATCGGAGATCCCGGAGGGAAGTATTTTCCTGTTTCAGGGCCGGTATTTCAAGAAGGGTAAGCTTCGCAGAACGCGTGTACTTTGCCGTGAATTGAACACCAAACGGGATTACCTTGTGCCGGCTGACGCCCAGGTCAGCAATGTTCAGTTCAGTCTTCTCTGAATCAGCTTGTCAATAGACTCGTACAGATGGATCGGCTGAAGCGTTCTCCACCGGTCTATTTGTAAAGTTCCACCCATATTGATGTATTGATCGATCTGATATTTATGCATCTCATCAATTATGAAATCGGGAAAATTCACACCTGCAATCCAGCCTTCCTCAATGTCTTCAAACCACTCTTCATAATAGCTGTCATCTGATCCATGAAAGTTCATGATGTTTTCCCCGATCAGGATAAACTTACGGATACCTTCCTGCTCAAGCAGCTCAATGACATTTCGCTTGAGGGTCATGATATCGTTATTAATAGCATCGTTCCATTCGCCAATGAATTCAAGAATGGAGAAGTTTTCTGTGTAATCCGTGTACAGGATTTTCAGGTATAATGTTTCACTTCCGAAGTTATCCCAGGCGGGATCAATGTAATACCCGTAAATGGTTTCAGAATACTGATCGAAGTTGTATTCCTTCCCAAAGAACGGAGAACGTTCATCCTGCGATGAGTCATAAAACTTTAACCAGTTGTAATACGGTTCGATCTGATGCATGATCAGATAAATAAAATAATATGCCTGACTTTACTTCCGGAAATTTTCTACGGCCTTACGAACGGAGCCATATTTAGTCAGCAGCTTTTCTGCTTCACTTTCAGAAATACCAAGTTCTTCCATTACCATACGATGAGCACGGTCAATGAGTTTGTTATTGGTAAGCTGCATATCCACCATCTTGTTGCCTTTAACGTGCCCCAGTTTGATCATGGCAGAGGTAGAGATCATGTTCAGCACAAGCTTTTGCGCTGTACCGGATTTCATACGTGTACTTCCGGTCACGAATTCCGGGCCCACCACAACTTCTATCGGATAGTCTGCTTCTTTGGCTACGGCAGAGTCAAGATTGCAGACAATACACCCAGTGGTGATTCCCTGGGCCCGGGCATCTTTCAGCCCGCCAATTACATAAGGTGTTCTTCCGGAAGCGGCAATGCCTATCAATACATCCTGTTGATTGATGAGGTGCTCTTCCAGATCTTTCCAGGCCTGAGCCACGTCATCTTCAGCATGCTCAACTGCCTTACGAATAGCTTTGTCGCCTCCGGCAATCAGCCCTATAACCTTGCCATGAGGCAATCCATAGGTGGGGGGAATCTCCGATGCATCAACAACCCCTAACCTTCCGCTGGTACCCGCACCGATGTAAAACAAGCGTCCACCGCCTTTCATTTTTTCAACGATGATGTTCACCAGGGCTTCAATCTGTGGGATTATTTTTTCGATAGCCTGCGGTACGGTTTTATCTTCACGATTGATGTTGATCAACAGATCGCGCACACTCATCTGTTCAAGATGCTGATAGGCTGAAGATGATTCGGTCGTTGACACTTAGTTGAGTTCGTTCTGATGGTATAAGGTTAATCCGGCAATGGGGCCTTCAAGAATATTCTTGACGGTTATGCCTTTATCGTTGGCAACCTGCCGGAGAAGGTCACTGAAATAAAAGGCAATGGATCCGGTGAAATGTACTTTAAGGGATTTATAATTTTCATACTTCATCACATTGTTCTCATAGAACTCTGCGAAACTATCGTACACCAGTTTATAACAATACGGATCTTTGAGATGCTGAAAAATGAACCGTGCAAAACTGGCCAGAAATGCACTGGGTCTTTCCTGCTGATAGATCTTCTCCAGAAATTCTTCACGCGTAAGCGGAAAACGTTCCTGAAAAGCTTTTGCTATGGGAGCGGGCATATTCTCCCGCAGGTAATCCACGAGAAATTTTCTTCCGATGCTGGCACCTGAACCTTCATCGGCTAAAATCCAGCCGAGATTGGCAACATTACCGGTAATTTTATTTCCATCATACAAACACGAATTTGACCCGGTTCCCATGATGCAGGCAATGCCGGGTTCATGCCCGCAAAGCGCTCTTGCAGCAGCCAGTAAATCCCAGCCTATTTCAATATGTGCTTCCGGAAAAAATTCCAGGAAAGCACTCTTTATAGTAAGTTGATTTTTGGTAGAAGAAACGCCCGCACCATAGAAATAGATTTTGGAAACATGGTTCTTGATCCGGGGAACCAGAATTTCCTTTACACTTTTTTTTAGGTCTTCTATCGGCTGATAGTACGGATTGAAGCCGGGTGCGCTGGCCTGCCCGATGCTGCCATCTTTTTCAATAAGCCTCCAGTCAATTTTGGAGCCTCCGCTGTCTGCAATAAGAATCATGTAATGGGTGTGCTTGCTGGTTGGTGATCTAAGTCGTCTGTGGAGCAAAACTATAACAGGAATTTACAACAAAAAACAACTACGGTAAGTGTGTTCATGTGCACGTGTAAATTTTCAATTCTTTCAATTGACCAGCTTCCCGATTACTTTAAACTTATCAAACACCTTATCCGTGTGCGGAGCATCTTTTAATTCATCGGTCAGATCCTGGCCAGCCCAATGTTCGTAATGCTTCCCGGCTCTCCATAAACGGGATGAAGTAACCTCGTAGATGAGACCCAGATAGGCAACCCATACTTCGGGTTTGTCTTGCCCATTGCGCAAGGCTAGCTGAGCTTTGGTGTAAACGGGTATGTTATCCACGATTAATGTGAATTAATATGATTGAAATCCTTAACAATGGTCTGAAGGAATTCCACGGGTAACAAGTCGGTTTGAATGCCCAGCGTTGATTTTATTTTTTCAGCCACCAGCATTACTGGCTGGATGTTTCCCTGATCACGGTTTACTTCCAGCGCACGCTGAATAATCTCAATATCTTTCTCGTTAAGCTGAATTACCTGAGGAAAGGTAGGTACGTAGTTATCTTCCGCTGTGATGAAGATATCTTTTGACGTGATTTCTCTTTGTTGGAGAAGTTTAACCACGGTAGTGCCGCCCACAATATCACCCAGACGCTGGCCTTTTCCACCAACAGCAATGGTAACCAGTGCAACCGCGCCAAAAAAAGCAAAATCGATAGGCGAAAAAATCCAGCGAAGTATAAAATTACCTACGGTGGCAGGAGTTCCATCCATGCGCACAACCTGATTTTGCATTAACCGCTTTCCAGGCGTCTGGCCGTTCATGAAAATTTCAAAAAGCAAACTGTAAAGCAACAGGGGAAGTGCCAGCATGATGAACCATAACCAAATGCTTTCTATATCGAGGTTTACAAAGGTTATTGCAACAGTCACTCCATAAACAACCATAATCAGCCTGTCGAGCAGGTAAGCCAGTATTCGGTCACCGATACTGGCTAGCGGATAGTGAATAAAAACATTTTGGGTTGTACGTACGGTAATGGTTTGCATCCACTTTTAATTTTATGCAATTTTCAAAGTAAAGTATAAATCATGAGAATTTCCCGGAGCATTTTTATTGTCTTCCTGTGTGGTTTGACAGCATGTCAGGAAAAGACAATCCGGCTTTCGGATGAAGAACTTCGCACAAAGGCCAGCGAACTTACTCAGAAATTTATTCTGACTGACGGGCATGTCGACCTCCCATACCGTCTGAGAATAAAGCACTTTCGCCTGGAGCGCCAATACCTGGGTATTCCCGTCAGTACAAAAGAAGGTGATTTCGATTTTGAACGTGCCCGGAAAGGTGGACTGGATGCCCCTTTTATGTCCATCTATATCCCATCATCCTATCAACAGACACCGGATCATGGTAAAGTACTAGCGGATTCCCTCATCGATATGGTTCGCGGAATAGTGGAAGCACACCCGGATAAGTTTGCATTGGCAGGAACACCCGCAGAAATTGAGTCAAATACTGTTCTGGGTAAAATTTCCTTACCGATGGGTATGGAGAATGGCGCACCTATCGGTGACAGCCTTTCAAACGTGAAATACTTTTATGACCGGGGTATACGATATATCACCCTGACGCATGGAAAAGATAATCAGATATGTGATTCATCGTATGACACCTTACACACATTCAATGGTTTGAGCCACTTTGGTGAACAGGTTGTGTTGGAGATGAATCGGGTTGGTATTATGGTTGACATCTCCCATGTATCTGACAGTGCTTTTTATGATGTTCTGAAGATTACAAAATCTCCGGTAATTGCCTCTCATTCTTCCTGCCGGCACTTTACTCCGGGTTTTCAGCGCAACATGTCTGATGATATGATCAAAGCACTGGCAAAGAACGGAGGAGTAATTCAGATCAATTTCGGATCGGCTTTTCTGGACTCCATTCCAAACCGGAACAGGGCCTTATTAGATTCACTTGAAAAGACTTTGCAGGACCAAGGACTTACTTCCCGGGATTCTGCAGCCCAACCCATCATTGACCAGTTTGATAAAGATCACCGGCATTTGTACAGTGACGTGGAACGGGTAGCTGACCATATTGATCATGTCGTAAAAGTGGCTGGCATAGACCATGTAGGCATCGGCTCAGATTATGATGGAGTAGGTGATAATCTTCCATTAGGTTTAAAGGACGTTTCCGATTACCCGAATTTAATTTTTGTATTATTGAAGCGCGGTTATACCGATGAGGATATCGAAAAGATATGTTCGCGCAATGTCTTCAGAGTTTGGAATGCCGTTATTGAAAACAGTCATCGGTTATAAGTGATATTTAACACAGGAAATTTGGCGGCATGAAAGAAGCTGCATTTATTAAACAGAATACTGCCCGTTGGGAGGAATTTGAGAAGGCGGTAAAAGACCAGGGTAATACCACCCCTGATCGTTTAGCGGAATTATTCATACAGGTAACGGATGATCTTTCTTTTTCCCGCACCCAATATCCGGAAAGCCGAACGACAAAGTACCTGAATGCCCTGGCGAGCAAAATTCACCTGGAGATCTACAAGAATAAACGGGAAGAAAAGAACCGGTTTATTACATTCTGGAAAGAAGAAGTACCCGCTGTGATGTACAGTGCGCGAAAGCAATTGCTGTATGCCTTTATCATTTTTATGGTTGCCGGTGTAATGGGTGCGGTCTCTGCAAAGTATGACGACACTTTCGTGCGGTTGATTATGGGTGATGGATACGTTAACATGACCCTGGAAAATATTAAGAAAGGAAATCCGACCGGTGTTTACTCAAGTCAGAATGAAGTGGTCATGTTTTTTATGATCACCTGGAATAACATAATGGTATCGTTTCGTGTATTTGTCCTCGGGGTGTTTGCCTCGCTTGGAACCGGAGCCATGCTCTTTTACAATGGATTAATGGTTGGAACGTTTGTGATGTTCTTTGCCAATGAAAATCTGTTAAGTCATGCGTTTCCGGTTATCATGTTGCACGGCACAATAGAGTTATCATCCATTGTCATTGCGGGGGCGGCTGGATTTGTGATGGGTAATAGTCTGATTTTTCCAGGAACTTATGCACGGCTTACCTCTTTTAAAAAAGGTGCGATGAACGGTCTGAAGATGGTAATCGGGCTTGTTCCTTTTTTTATCCTTGCCGGATTCATCGAATCATTTATTACCCGTTTTGCCTTTATGCACTGGAGCTTCAAGACGATCATAATCGGACTGTCGGCCATACTGATGATTTACTACTTTATACTATACCCTGCACGACTCAAAAAACATGGAAAAATTTAACGTCATCAACTTTCACCGTACGCGGGATTTTGGCAATAAGATAAACGCCACTTTTGAATTCATCCGTCAGAATTTTAAATCCCTCGTAAAGAGTATTCTGTTCATTGCAGGACCACCCGTTCTCATTGCCAGTTTGTTACTTGGCTCTTTCATGGGCGATATGATGAACATGGGGCAGGCTTCGCAATCCGGAAGCAACATGGATGTTATGTCAGACTATTTCCTGTCGGTGAGCTTCTGGCTGCAAATGGTCCTGATGTTTATCTTTTTAATTGTCAGCAGTGTAATGACACTGGCAACCATTAACAATTACATTGTTTTATACGAAGAGAAACAATCTAATGCTATTGAGGTGCATGAAGTCTGGCAACGGGTACGCGAAACATTCTGGATGTATCTCGGTACCTTATTTTTATTTGGACTTATGGCTATGGTAGTATACCTGGTCTTGTTAATTCCCTTTGTGTTGCTTGCCGCTATTTCCCCTGTACTGATTTTTTTCGGAGCCTTCTTTTTCTTCGGCTTTATAATCTATCTGGCCATCAGCGTTTCTCTTACAATTTTTATTCGCGGCTATGAGAAACTCGGTTTTTTTGATGCACTTGCCCGATCCTATAAACTGGTTCAGGGTAAATGGTGGAGTACATTTGGTTTGCTGGTAGTACTCTATATGATCATGATGTTCAGCTCTTATATATTTCTTATGCCCTGGTACATTGTGACAATTGTTGGCACATTGCACAATTTGGAATCGGGTGTTGTTACGGAGCCTTCTTCCACCATGCAGATTTTGATGATCGTGTTCTTCTCGCTGTATTATCTCGTTCAAATGATACTGAATACGTTACCTAATATCGGAGTGGCATTTCAATATTTTAATCTGGTTGAACTGAAAGAAGCAAAAGGTTTACTCAGCAGTATCGAGTCCATTGGACAAAATGAACCGCCTGCAGCGCCCCAGGATGAGCATTACTAAACACGTGTTGTGAAGCATTTTGTAGCATTTTTATTTTTTCTGGGAATTGTCACAACACTCACGGCTCAGGATGATTCGGTGACGGTTGAGAATGATTCTTCTTTTATTGAGGAGGCCCTTGAAGAATATGGTTATTCAACAGACTTCTATGAAGAAAAAGATGCTGTGGGATTGCCCGATACTGCGGTGATCGTCAAACGCACTTTTTCGCAGGAACAAATTGAAGCGTTAAAAAATGATCCGGGACTGCAATACCATGAGACACCAACTGTTGCTGAGAGTTTATGGATGCGTATTCTGCGGTGGATCGAAGAATTCTTTCTTTATCTCTTAAGTCAGATTCTAACCACGGAAGGCTCGGTGAATTGGGTCAAACTGATCTTTTATATTTTAGGCATTGCCGCCATCGTGTTAATAACCATGATGTTGTTGAAGGTAAATGCCTTTAAGGTATTTTATTCTGGTCAGGGAGCGAATCCGGTTAAGCACAATGTCATCGAGGAGAATATTCATGAGATGGATTTTGAAAAACTCATTCAGCAGGCACGTGATCAGAATGATTATCGAAGAGCTGTCCGCCTGGTGTTCCTCTTCTCCCTTAAGATGCTGTCTGATAAACATCTTATTCATTGGGAGCAAGGCAAAACCAATCACGATTATGTGGCAGAACTCAAAGAAACTGAATTGAAGACGGGTTTAAACGAACTCAGCTTTTATTTCGACTATGCCTGGTACGGTAATTTTACGATCAGTGCGGAAACATTTGGTAAAGTAGAGACGGTCTTTTCAGCGTGGAGGATGAAGGTGCGATGAAAAAAGACTGGAAGTACATATTGTATCTCTCGCTGGCCATCGGACTTTTCGTTGTGGTAAAACTATTAAGTCCGAAGCAACACAACTGGACCGTGACTTTTGCACACCAAGACCAGAATCCATTTGGTGCTTATGCGCTTAATCAGGTATTGCCATCCCTCTTTGAGCCGCAGGTGGTCCGACATAGTTATCAGACGCTGTATGAGATCAAGGATTCACTGAAGCGTTCCGGAAGTCTGCTGGTGATCTGCTCATCGTTTTCAGGTGATAAGGAAGATACCAAGGCACTGTTAAAACATGTGGCAGAAGGCGGCACTGCATTTATCTCCGCGCATAGTTTCTGGGGGCATTTTTCAGACACGCTAAAGGTTTCTACAAAAGATTATCTTTTTGAGGATGGAGGAATTGTAACATCTCAGAAAGACACGGCTTATATACAGATGGTTCATGCCGGTGCTGAAACGTTCAAACGTTATTATTTCAGACGCGATAACATGCACAATTATTTTAACAGGTTTGATTCAACACGAACCATGGTTGTTGCTGTCAACGATAATGAAAAACCGGTTACCATCAGAGTACAATGGGGTAAAGGAAATCTGATCCTTAATTCTACGCCACTTGCTTTTACGAATATCTATCTGCTATCGGGTGAAATTCAGGAGTATGTTTCTGTCATGTTATCCTACCTGCCGAAAGAGAATGTTGAATGGACGGAATATTACCAGTCAGGCAGAATGGAACCTACTACTCCTTTGCGTTTCATTCTTACCAACGAGCCATTAGGTTGGGCTTACTACATCACTATACTTTCAATCCTGATCTTTATGCTGTTTGAGATGAAGCGCAGGCAGCGCATTATTCCGGTGATCAATCCACTGGCTAATACCACCTTGGAATTTGTAAATACACTGGGGAATCTTTATTATCAGCACGGTGATCATAAGAACGTAGCGGAAAAGAAAATTCTTTTCTTGCTGGAACAGATTCGTACTAAATTCTGGCTAAGCACAACGAAACTCGATGATGAATTTATCCGGTCGTTGGCTGCGAAATCAGGAATAGCCGTTGACCAGGTCACGGAGTTGGTAGCTGCAATCTTGAGGATTCAATCTCGTCTCAAGATTTCAGCATTTGAATTGATTGATCTGAACGAAAAAATAGAGAAGTTTAACCAGGCATCAGCCCGAAGCTGAAGCTAATTTTAAATCACCATCATGGAAGAAAAAATGTTTGAAAGCCGTGTTGACCTGAATGCATTAAATGCCAGCATCCGGAAAATCAGAGAAGAGATCGGTAAAGTCATAGTCGGTCAGGAGCAGATGATCGATCTGCTGATAACAGCTATTCTGGCTGATGGTCACGTGTTGATCGAAGGCGTTCCCGGTGTGGCAAAAACCCTTACGGCAAAACTGTTATCGAAAGTTATTGCAGTGAATTTTTCCCGTATACAGTTTACGCCTGACCTGATGCCTTCTGACGTATTGGGAACAGCCGTCTATAACATGAAAAAATCCGAGTTTGAGTTCAAATCGGGCCCGATCTTCTCCAATATTGTTCTCATTGATGAGATCAACCGTGCACCGGCTAAAACACAGTCAGCACTTTTTGAGGTTATGGAGGAACGCCAGGTTACCATTGATGGAACAACCCATCGCTTTGAGGCTCCTTATATGGTGGTGGCTACTCAAAACCCGATTGAACATGAAGGAACATACCGTCTGCCGGAAGCACAACTCGACCGCTTTCTGTTCAAGATCGTAGTAAACTATCCGGAGATCGAACAGGAAATATCCATTATTACCGGACATCACCTGCGCAAAGGCCAGCCACCGGTAAGCGAAATCAATGCTGTACTTTCAGCTGAACAAATACGAAGCTTCCGTGCTGCTGTCCAGAATATCCATCTGGAACAAAACCTGATACGGTACATTGCCCAGATCATTTTTGAAACACGCAATAACCCTTCACTTTTCCTGGGAGCATCACCGCGTGCCTCCGTTGCTATTCTGAACAGTTCAAAAGCGTATGCTGCACTTCATGGCCGCGATTTTGTTACACCGGAGGATATTAAGTTTGTCGCTTTACCCGTATTACGCCACCGGGTAATGCTCACGCCTGATAAAGAGATGGAAGGCATCACTACAGACGAAGTTGTGAAACAGATTATAGACAAAGTAGAAGTACCGCGCTAGTGAAGCTTATCCGCTCATTATATCTCCGGGGAAGATTGTTTCTGATGCTTGGAATTGTGGTGGTGAGTTTCATCACGACATTCATTGCCGGGGATTTTGTGATCGTACCTAAAATTCTGTTCACCGTATTGCTTACCGTAATATTTACCGACAGTGTTCTTTTATATCGTACACGTAAAGGGTTGCATGGGTATCGGTTTACTCCCGAAAGACTTTCAAACGGTGATGATAATGAGCTCCGGATTCACCTCGAAAATTTCTATCCCTTTACGGCCACGGTAAATGTGGTCGATGAGATACCTCATCAGTTTCAACGAAGGGACTTGAATTTTGAACTGATTCTTGGACCTGGAGAGAGTAAAGTCATCAAATATTATTTGCGTCCGGTAAAACGGGGTGAGTATTCCTTCGGAACGGTCAATGTTTATATCAGCACTCCGATTGGTTTGCTTTCACGTAGATTCAAATTTTCAGGTGATGCACTTGTGCCGGTATACCCGTCTTATATTCAGATGCACAAGTATGAGTTGCTGGCGATCTCCAACCGGTTAACGGAAGCAGGTATCAAGAAGATCAGGCGTATAGGGCATAACATGGAGTTTGAACTGATTAAGGAATATGTTGCCGGTGATGACTTTCGAACGATAAACTGGCGTGCCACAGCACGAAGAACTCACCTGATGGTAAATCACTATCAGGATGAACGGTCACAACAGGTCTACAGCGTAATTGATAAAGGCCGTGTTATGCAAATGCCTTTTAATGGCTTAAGCCTGCTGGATTATGCCATCAATGCAAGCCTGGTGATTTCAAACATTGCGATAAAGAAATCAGATAAAGCGGGGTTGCTGACCTTTCAGGACAAGATCGGAACCATGCTTCCGGCCGGACGTCAGAACAGTCAGATGGCGAAGATCATGGAAGTGTTGTACAATCAGAAGACCGCATACCGGGAATCTGATTTTTCAGTTTTGTATTCACGCATCAGGCGAAAGATCACACAACGCAGTCTGCTTTTGTTGTACACCAACTTTGAATCAATTCATAGCATGCATCGTCAGCTTCCTTTTTTGCGAAGCATAGCCAACCGTCACTTACTGGTAGTTATTTTTTTCGAGAATACTGAAGTTAAGTCGTTGTTACATACTCCTGCAGAGGATCTTAAGGGTATATACCATAAAGCCATTGCAGAAAAATACACCTACGATAAAAAACTTATCGTTAAAGAATTGAACAGAAACGGCATTCAGGCTTTGTTGACCGATCCGCAACACCTCACCGTAAATACGATAAACAAATATCTGGAATTGAAATCCAGGGGGATGATCTGATGTTTATTCTTCTATTTTCAAACCCCTCTAACGGTCACTTTTCTGACTATCCCTGGATTTAAAATACTGGCTTCTGCATTATAGAAATCATTTGCATTAGTAAATGATAATGAAGATCTCCAGGTCTGCCTGGAATTGCTATTTTTGGATTAAACTCATTAACCTTTATGCGAATTATAACGGTCCTTATTCTGGGATTGATAAGTGCGGTAGACGTTCACGCCCAAATCAAAACAGCAAAGAAATTTCATTTCCCCTCGGGCAGCTCAGCTTCTGCCTACATCCCTGGAAAGGTATTGGTAAAAGTAAAAAGCAAATACAGGGAAACATTTCAACAGGGACGAACAGCTGTGCGTTCAGCACAGGGACTTCATCAGGTAAGACCTATTTCCACAGGTAAAGGCCAAACACACACAGCCAGAGCTCAGGCTTTTAAGCCGGTTATTGATATTTCACTGTATTTCGAAATCAGTTTTGATCCATCCATTCCTGTAGAGGATTTTATTGCTGGACTATATGCGGATGGTCAGGTAGAAATAGCTGAACCGGTTTATCGTCAACGAATGACGGTAACCCCCAATGACCCATCCATTGGTTCTCAGTATTATCTTTCAAAGGTAAAAGCAATGGAGGCCTGGGATATCACGCAAGGTGATGAAGATATGATCATTGCTATCATTGATTCTGGCGTTGATATAGATCACCCCGATCTGGTGAGCCAAATGTATATAAACGATGATCCCGTAAATGGTATTGATGATGACGACAATGGTTATATCGATGACTACCGGGGTTGGGATTTTTCGGGAGCAGATACATTGAATGCCTTTGATCCTGATTTTGTTGGCGACAATGATCCCGCTATTTATAAAAATGGTCCAGGCTTTGGTCATGGAACACAGGTGGGTGCCTGTGCATCAGCTTCAACCAATGATGGTGTTGGTGTAGCAGGAGTGGGATATAAAACCAGGCTGATGTTCATCAAACACTATGCAGATAATCAGCCCGCCAGTGACAGAAACTATAGCTCGAATTTGTACCTGGGTGTACAATATGCAGCAGACAATGGTGCTAAGGTGATCAACTGTTCCTGGGGATCAACGTACCGAAGCCAGATTTACCAGGATATAATAACACACGTAACGCTTGACCAGGGGTGCCTTGTGGTAGCCGCTGCTGGAAATGAAAACGTATCTACACCACTCTATCCGGCTTCATATGATTATGTATTGTCGGCTGCCTCCACGGATCAGAATGATAAAAGGTCATCGTTTTCCAATTATGGAAGCACAGTAGATATCACCGCTCCCGGCTCCGCGATTTTTACAGCCCAGTATGATAATGGCTATGGCAGTACGTCCGGAACTTCGTTTTCATCTCCGATCACTGCCGGAGCTGCAGCGTTGGTGTGGTCAGTACATCCGGAATACACACCGCTCCAGGTAGCCGAACAACTTCGGGTTACGGCCGATGAAAGTATGTACACCCAGAATGCAAGTTTCATTAATAAACTCGGTAAAGGGAGATTGGATATTTTCAGGGCACTCACTGAATCATCACCTTCAATTCGGGCATCAAATTATGAACTTAAAAATGCATCAGGGCATGCAGCGGAACCTGGTGATGCGGCATTTCTCTACCTGGATTTTAAAAATTACCTGCAGGGATCATCCTCAGCGCTGGAGATTACCATTTCAACTTCCGGAACAGGTATCACCATTACAAAAGATAGAATCGCTCCTGGCGCTATCGCTTCGGGCGCTACCATAAGAAATACTTCAGAACCTTTTGAATTAACTATCGGGAGCACAGTAGCTGAAAATAAATCATTCGACCTTCTCATTACGTTTTCAGATGGCGACTATCAGGATTTTCAAGTGCTTTCATTTGTACCTAATCCATCCTATCGTGACATTGATGATAATAAAGTGATCACCACAATATCATCTTCTGGTAAGCTGGCCTATGAAGACACCAATAGCTCGAGCGGAGGAAGCGGATTTGTTTACAATGACGCGTCCATTCTGTTTGAAATGGGTTTGATTATGGGCAGTTCATCCGCTACCATTCTCAACACTGTACGAAACGGTAGCGGTGGTTATGATGCAGATTTTGTTTCGCTGGATCGTATCAAAGAGATTATTCCGGGAGAACGTTCAAGCGCAGAGATTTTTGGTTCATTTTCAAACTCACAGACCGTAGCCAATCAAAGTGTTGTGGTCTCTTACCGAAGCCTGGTATGGCGTGAAGCCCCGTATGATCAGTTCATTATCCTGGAGTATAAAATCAAGAACCCTAAAGCTGTGGCCATAAACGATTTTTACTTTGGAATCTTTGCCGATTGGGATATTAGTTTTGCCGGGGCAAAGGATGCTGCCTTATGGGATGCTGACACAAAACTCGGTTATGTTTTTCCAAAGCAATCCACCAGTTTACCTCAGGCAGGGGTTCAATTGCTCTCAGGCCTGGCCAACTATTATGCTATTGATAATGACCATAGCATTGGTGGCAATCCGTTGGGTATATATGACGGATTTACCGATACTGAAAAATTCACTTCACTGTCGAGTGGCTTTTTTAAAGTACAGGCAGGTAATTCTTCAGCGGCCGGCAATGATGTAAGTCATGTTGTATCGTCCGGTCCGTATAACATCAATCCGGATGAAGAGATTACTGTAGCCTTTGCATTGCACGCAGCAAATAATATAGATGACCTGATCAACTCGGCCAAGTATGCGGATTCCATTTACAATTATACATTGAATGCACCACGGCCCCTTGTTGATACTCTTGATGCTTGTTATGGTGCTCAGGCAGTATTGACAGCAACAGGAGCTACATCCTTTAACTGGTATCGTGATTTTACAGGAGGAACTCCCATTGAAACGGGAAACCAGTTTACAATAGATGAACTGTTAAATGACACAACGGTATTTGTTTCCAATGCTGACGAATCTTTCGAGAGCGTACGGACAGCAGCACACATCAGCGCTAAAGCCAGACCGGTAATTGAAGCTTTGGGTTCAACGGTTTTCTGCGATGGGGAATCCGTGACATTATCCGTTGATGAGGGTAATGAATATGTGTGGAGTACGGAAGAAACAACGCAGTCCATTGAAGTGACTGAGGCGGGTGATTACCATGTAACCGTCACGTACACAGAAAATAGTTTGAATTGTGAATCTGTTTCAGAAACGATTACCGTGGACGTGCTTGAGAATTCGGTTTCACAGTTTTCCATGATTGTAATTCCGGAAAGCAATACCGTTGAGTTTGTTGATGAAAGCAGTGATGCGACCGAATGGTTGTGGGATTTTGGAGACGGTGTAACCAGTGATGATCAAAATCCAACACACACATATCTGGACAATGGTGAATTTGAGATTCAACAAACCGTTACGCATGCCAATGGGTGCACGGCTACATCAAGCGATATGATCTCAATTGTATTGAGTGTTGAAGATGCGCTCGCCAGATCGGTTTCCGTATTTCCAATTCCTGCACATCATAATGACCTGACCATTACCATTGAGGGATTACGGATCGATCACCTCAGACTTACATTACTTGGACCTCAGGGGAATGAGGTACAGCAGCGTAATTATGAAAATATATCCGGTAGGTTCACTGATGTGATGAATGTCAGGAGCTTAAATGCTGGAATCTATTTTCTGAAAATTCAGGCTGACAACCGGGTAGCATTCAGGAAGATTGCCATTACACGATAGCAGCGATCATTTGCTGAAATCCTTTGCCAGCTTGTTGATCTCTTCGGCTGTGATGTCGTGGCCTCCCCGGACGATAATCCGGTAGCGGAATATTACAGACTCATCTTTTTTTATGGAAAGATTTAGATGCTCTTTCCCATTGCTGAATATAGCTTGCCCGAGCGGATTGGCGGCAAAGAGCCCATAACCGCGCGCATGCCAGTAGGTGGGATAACCGGGGTTTTTGGGATGATCAAGAATGGTAATGGATACTGGCTGTTGTCTGATTTTACCACGCAGGCTTGTCCATTTTGCCCGCGTTCCCCAAACGGCATTACCGGTTAATCCTTCACTACTCAGGTATTCGCCCGTAACACCATCATTATTCACAACCGGGGTTGACGTGTAACCTCCGTTTTTGTCAATTAAAGTTGCCGGTTCAGAAGATGAATGCTCGAGTTCACGGGCAACCCGTATGGCCAGAAAACCATCCTTTATATCCCTGAACAAAACTTCATTGGCTACAGCAGTTAATCCCGTGATGCGATCAATAATAAAATCAGTCTTGCGTACTTCAAATGAATAGGTGGTGATTTCTGTAAGCAATGTTCTGTTGCTGTGATCTTTCCAGTATGCTGCAGTTACCAATGTAGCTTTGTTATTTCCTTTGGTTTCGGCCGTAACAATTTTATGATGAACAATCCGGCCATAGCGTGATTTGTTCTGGTAAGGTATCGCGGTTGAGTTATTCCAGAAATCAAGACCATTGACCGATTCATAGTTCATCCATATGCCGATATGATGAGGATGATCAACGCGTTCTCCAGGTCTCGGTGATAAGGGAAATCCCCGGGTAACCGTAATGCCTGAAACGGTGTTCACCGGAAACAACACCGGCTTCATGATCGAGTCACCATAGCAATAGGATGTCAGCAGTTTATTGTTGTAGAGTATGTCTACCTGGTTTTTATCGAAGTGATCAACAAAACTGAACCCATCAGACTTTTGTGCCTGAAGCGACAGTGGAAATAAGCAGCAGAGAAAAAAATAGGCAGCGTTCCGGGTGATCATACGAGCAAGCTATTGACGAGAACAAATTAACCAATTAACCTGCATGTATCAACGTAATCAGGTTCGATTACAAGCTCTTTCGGCTAAGCTCCGGAATATGATCAAATAATTTTATGGCCTGCAGGAACACTTCGTTGGTGTTGTTGAACACGGGATAGAATCCATCATTTCCCCAGATTTTGCGGGCGATCTGCGCTTTCATGTGAATCTGGAAAAGTTTCTTCTTCTCACGAAGTTCTTTGTAGTCCGGTTTAACATTGTTGCGCAGCCCCACTTTAACAAGCTGATCGATCATGTCATCGGTTATCACAAAGTCTTTCAAGAAACTGTCGAATCCTTTTTTCTCTAACCTCTCCTTGTGTTTATCCGCATAGGCGAAGGTGTACTCCTGAATGGAGGTAGATGTGTACAGCTCATTCAGGTAATGGCTGTTAATGGTTGTATCCAGGGGAACAAAATAATCAGGCATGATGCCACCACCACCATAAACGGTCCGGCCATTGAGGGTAATGTATTTCAGTGAGTCATTGAACTTAATACTGTCAGAATGGAAGAACTCACCATGATTGTATCGGCTCATGATATCCATGGCATACTCATCTTCATCTTCATATGGTTTTTGAATGGAGCGTCCGCTTGGGGTGTAGTAGCGGCTTATGGTCAGGCGAAGTTCAGAACCATCGCTGAGGTCAAAAGGAGATTGCACCAAACCTTTCCCAAAACTTCTGCGTCCTACAATCAATGCACGATCATTGTCCTGCAGTGCACCAGACAAGATCTCGGATGCTGAGGCACTTCCCTCATTTACCAGTACGATTAAATCGCCTGATTCAAAATCACCTTTGTCTGTAGCGTAAGCTTCAGAGTCATATTTTTTATCCTTGCCATGGGTGAATACAATTTTTTTTCCGTTGCTTAAAAAATCATCGGCCATGTCAATCGCGATGTTCATATAACCGCCAGGGTTTCCCTGCAGATCGAGCACCAGTTTTTTCATGCCTTTTTCTTTCAGTTTCTTTACGGCTTCCTGGAATTCATCATATGTGGTGGCCGCAAAGCGGTTTACTTTGATGTAGCCGATCTCATGGTCTACCATGTAAGAAACATCAACCGAGTATTGCGGTATTTTATCCCGTACGATATTAAAATCGATTTCTTTGCCCCTTCTGAAAATGGTCACCTTCACTTCGGTACCCTTGGGGCCTTTCAGGGCTTTCATAACATCGGCCGAAGTAACGCCAACACCCGCCATCATTTTGTCATCAACTTTTATGATTTTATCTCCTGATTGAACACCCAGGGCTTCAGACGGACCGCCACTCAGGGGAGATACCACTACGATCGTATCATTGAAAATATTGAATTCGATTCCGATGCCGTCAAAGTTTCCCCGAAGGTCTTCGTTTGCTGCCAATCGATCGGCTGCCGGGATATAGGAGGAATGCGGATCCAGCTTATGTAACATATGCTGGATAGCTTCGTCAACCAGTGAGTTGGTACTCACCGTATCCACGTATTCATCATTGATCTGGGTGAGAACCTCTCTGAATTTCTGAATATCCCCACCTACATCCCCCGTACTCTTTCGCGTAGTAAAACTTGCCCCGACAAAAATCCCTGCTGCCAATCCAATGCACAGAACTATGGGCAAACTCACCTGATATTTCGAATTTCCACTCATGAAAGCAATAATAAAGTAAATCTCTATAACGAACTGCGAAAATAAATGTTGGATAGGAAAGTGAGTAGTGTATACCCCAATACCTGTGATTTTTAATTTTGCAGGTCCGGTTTATTTTTTTGCCCCACCTGGATTAAATCTGACGAATGTCAGGCTTTCTTCCTCTCCGGTTGAGTAACTATGGGGGTTTTTTCCACTATATTTACCTGATCCCATGAGCAAAACAGCGCTTAAAGACACACGAATATCCGAACTGGTGGAACAGAACTATGTGCATGCCTATGTGCTGTTCTATTTTGGTATCCGGTTCTACGAATATTCGGAGCTTACCCTCGAACAGGTATGCCGTCAGCAGGGTCTGCGCGTTGAACAGGTAATCCGGGAACTGGAGTCGCCAACCTATCTGAAGGAAGCTGATCTTCCCCTGGTGTCTTATCCCATTGACCTGATCATTCAATACCTGAAGCATTCTCATTTCTTATTCATAAAACATAAGCTTCCATACATTGCCCGGCTCCTCGAAAGTTTTAAGGCGAATCATGACGACTATAAAAATGTTGAGCGCGATCTGAAACTGGTGTTCCCTCTTTTTGTAGAGGATTTTATCGAACACATTTATGAAGAAGAAGATACCCTGTTTCATTTCATTCAAACGTTAGATAAAGCATCACGCGGCAACTTTATTCCTACCCGGCTTTACCTGCAACTTGAAAAGAACTCTCTGCAGAAGTTTGCCATGGAGCATGAAGCGCATGACGATGAAATGGAAGGCATTCGCAAAATCACGGACGATTACAAGATCGATTCACAAACTCCCTTGCACGTAAAGGTGATCTATAATGAGCTTAAGGCTTTTGAGAAAAGTCTGATCACTCACGCCCGCATTGAAAATGAAATCTTATTTCCAAAGGCTATGGCGTTGGAAAATAAAGTGAAGCAAGCCTTCTTCGAAAAAATCAAATTCAATTAATCTTCCCTTATGGGCAGAATCCTGGCCATTGATTATGGCACCAAACGAACCGGACTTGCCGTTACTGACCCCCTTCGTATAATCGCCACGGCCTTAGAAACGGTTCCTTCCCAGGAGCTTTTAAAATTTCTTCAGCAGTATCTTCAAAAAGAAACCGTAGATGAATTTGTAGTAGGCATGCCGAAGACGCTTAAGAATGAAGACTCTGAAATAGCTCCGCTGGTCAGAAATTTTGTTGAAGAGCTCAAAAGAACATTTCCCGAAAAACCAGTACACCTGGCCGATGAACGCTTTACCTCCAGCATGGCTCAGCGCGCTATGATCGAAGGGGGTATGAAGAAAAAAGATCGTCAGGTTAAGGGTAATGTCGACAAAATCAGTGCTACTATCATCTTGCAGTCCTTCCTTGAGATGAAGCGATAAATGTCATCCGTAAATCGTTATCCGTCTGGTTCAACAGTACGCTTTTTGTTATTGGCTGATTAACGATTAACGGATAACGATTAACTTTACCGCATGATTTATCCCATAGTAATGTACGGTGACCCCGTATTACGCCAGAAAGCTAAAGATATCGAGAAAGGTACTGACCTGAAGCAGTTCATTGACGACATGTTCGAGACCATGCATGGTGCCAGCGGTATCGGGCTGGCTGCTCCACAGATCGGCAAAAGTATCCGGTTGTTTATTGTTGATGGAAGTGTGTTGGAAGATGAACCTGATATGGCTGACTTTAAAAAAGCATTCATCAACCCGCAGATACTGGAAGAGGTGGGTACGCCCTGGGAATTTGAAGAAGGCTGTCTGAGTATCCCCAACATACGCGAGAAAGTTTCACGTAAGGAAAAGCTGACCATACGATACTTTGACGAAAACTGGGCTGAACACCAAGAAGAGTACGATGGCATGAAAGCCCGTATCATCCAGCATGAGTATGATCACATTGAAGGTAAATTGTTTGTGGATTACCTCCCTGCATTGAAGAAACGTTTGCTGAAAGGGAAACTGGCTGACATCTCGAAAGGCAATGTTGATACGGAATACCGGATCATAGCCCCACTGAAAAAATAGTTAATTGACAAATGACAGTTAATGTCTGTCATTTCACTATTCCCATGATCATAAATTCAAGACTTCCTGATGTAGGCACATCGATCTTTACGGTGATGTCGAAGATGGCGCTGGATCATGGTGCTATTAATCTTTCGCAGGGGTTTCCCGATTTCAGTATCGACCGCAAGATCATTGACCTGGTTCATCGCTACATGCTGGAAGATAATAACCAGTATGCACCCATGCCAGGAACGCCTGCCTTACGGAATATTATTGCTTCCGTTGTAGAGCAAACGTTCCAGCGCAAGGTGAATCCCGAAACGGAAATCACGATAACGGCCGGAGCAACAGAAGGAATATTTTCTGTTATATCCGCGTTTGTCAATGCTGGTGATGAGGTTATCCTGTTTGATCCATCCTACGATTCATACGATCCGGCCATCCGGCTTAACGGTGGAGTTCCGGTTCATATTAATCTCACCTATCCCGGGTTTACCATCGACTGGGATCTGGTACGTTCGAAAATAACGTCACGCACCCGAATGATCATGATCAACACACCCCACAATCCATGTGGTACGGTGTTAACTGAAGCTGATCTGAAATCGCTGGAAAGCATTGTGCTTAAAAATAATCTGCTTGTGCTCAGCGATGAGGTTTATGAACGACTGATTTACGATGGACTTGAACATCAGAGTGTGTTACGGTATCCTGCTCTGACAGCTAACAGTCTTGCGGTATTTTCTTTTGGAAAAACGTTTCATGCCACGGGATGGAAATGCGGATATGTAGTGGCAGCAGAACCTCTTACCCGGGAGGTAAAAAAAACACATCAGTTTGTGACCTTTAGTGTTAACACACCCGTGCAACTGGCGTTGGCTGAATACATGCAGGAACCTGATCACTATCAGAATCTCGGAACCTTCTACCAGAAAAAGCGGGATTTCTTCCTGAACGAGATAAAGAGTTCGTCTTTTGAACCGTTACCGTGTCAGGGATCCTATTTTCAGGTAGTTTCCTATCGAAAAATTTCCAACCAACCAGATCAGGCCATGGCGGAGGAGATTACCCGAAAATTCAAAGTGGCATCAATCCCGTTGTCCGTATTTTATCAGGATAAAACCGATAATCACTTACTGCGATTCTGCTTTGCCAAAAAAGAAGAGACTCTGGCCAAAGCCGGGGCAATTCTGAGAAATATTTAAGGCTTCGTCTAAATTTTTTTGGATCAGGGCTTAAAAACGGTCGTTTTTGGGGCTTTGAATTCCCCTGCTAAAAATACCTTCTCATTTCCCCGATCATTTGTTTTCTTTGCGCTCCGGAAAACTACTACCCGCTATGCAGGACTTAAAAATCACGTTAATTCAATCAGATATCCACTGGGAAGACATCGATGCCAACCTGTCGATGTTTGAAGAGAAGATCTGGCAGAATAGCGGGTCTACGGATGTAATTGTGCTTCCGGAGATGTTCACCACCGGTTTCACCATGTCAGCGCATAAGCATGCTGAACTGATGAATATGCGCACGTTCAAATGGATGAGACAGATGGCTGATCAAACGGGTGCATTGATCCTGGGCAGCTACATTGTATCCGTTCATGAACGTTATTATAACCGCTTATTGTGGATGGAGCCCGGAGGAAACTTCAAAACGTATGACAAGCGCCACCTTTTCCGGATGGCGAATGAACAAAAAACATATTCACCAGGAGAAAGCCTTTTGGTGGCATCCTGGAAAGGCTGGAAAATCTGTCCACTGGTTTGTTATGACCTGCGCTTCCCTGTATGGAGCCGCAACAAGTGGGACGCAGCTTCTAAAAAACTTTCGTATGACGTTGCTATTTATGTAGCCAACTGGCCTGTAACCCGCATTGATGCCTGGGATACGTTGTTGAAGGCCCGTGCCATTGAAAACCTGAGCTATGTGGTAGGGGTTAATCGCATCGGTCAGGATGGTCAGGGTATTGAATACAACGGGCATTCTTCCGTGATAAGCCCTAAAGGCGATATTATCTATACCAATGAAGGAATGGAAGCCGTGCGCACCACCGAACTGAATGCGAATGCTCTACATGCCTTCCGTGATCGTTTCCCGGCTTACGTGGATGCGGATGATTTCACCATTGAGTTTGAAGAGTACGAAGAGTCAGATTACAATTCTTAGTCTGTTTACATACCAGACAATCGGTTGAAACCGGATGTGAGAAAATTCGATCTCTGCCCTTCGAAATTCGTTCTTCACATCCTACTTTTGCACCTCATTTTAACGACCTGAACCTGCCATGGCCAACCGTAAGATCACCCGTGCCCTTATCTCTGTTTTCTATAAAGATAACCTTGAGCCCATCATTCACTTCCTGGGCAAGCAAGGTGTAGAGTTTGTGTCTACGGGAGGTACACAGGAATTCATAGAGAAGCTGGGTTATACAGTAACACCGGTTGAAAAGCTTACCGGCTACCCATCCATTTTTGGTGGTCGCGTGAAGACACTTCACCCGGCTGTGTTTGGTGGAATACTCTACAGACGTGATGATGCCGGTGATGTGCAACAGGCAAAAGAATTCAACATCGGTCCCCTTGACCTGGTTATTGTTGATCTCTATCCGTTTGAAGAAACCGTGGCAAAAGGAGGTTCTGAAGAAGACATCATTGAGAAAATTGACATTGGTGGAATTTCTTTAATCCGGGGTGCCGCCAAGAATTTCAATGATGTGCTGATCGTGGCTTCCCGAAATCAATACAGCGAGTTACTCACGTTGCTGGAAGCGAAGAAAGGTGCTTCTGATCTGGCAGACAGAAAGAAGTTTGCCGCCATGGCATTTGATGTGACCTCTCATTATGACTCCGCTATATTTCAATATTTCAATGGCGAGTTCAAGATCCCCAGTTTCAAGAAAAGTATTCAACAGGGAAGAACGCTGCGGTATGGGGAGAACCCTCATCAGCAGGGAACTTACTTTGGCGACCTCGATGGATTGTTCGAGCAACTGAACGGCAAAGAGCTTTCCTACAATAACCTGGTAGATGTAGATGCAGCGGTAAACCTGGTTCAGGAATTCGAAGGCGAAACAGCCTTTGTGATTATTAAACATACCAATGCCTGTGGGGTTGCTACAGCAGCTTCGGTGAAAGAGGCTTACCTCAAGGCTTTCCAGGCCGATACTATTTCTGCGTTCGGTGGTGTACTGGCCACTAATAAAACCATTGATCTGGCGGCAGCGGAGGAGATCAATAAGCTTTTCTTTGAGATACTGATCGCACCGGCTTACACGGCCGATGCACTGGAGCTTCTTCGCTCGAAGAAGAATCGGATGATCCTCCTGCAAAAGAAAAAACTGACAGAGAAGAAACAGGCGAAGACGATCCTCAACGGTATCATCGAACAGGATCTTGACCTGAAGACTGATGCGAAAGAAGATCTGAAAGTAGTGACGAAAATAACGCCATCGGCTAAGGAGGTTGACGCCCTGTTGTTTGCCAGCAAGGTTTGTAAACATACCAAGTCCAACACCATCATTCTCGCAGTTAATGGCCAACTGTTAGCCAGCGGTGTAGGCCAGACCTCACGGGTGGACGCCCTGAAACAAGCCATTGAAAAAGCTGCGGCATTCGGATTTGATCTGAAGGGATCTGTAATGGCATCGGATGCCTTCTTCCCTTTCCCTGATTGTGTGGAGATTGCTCACCAACATGGTATCCGCGCAGTGATACAACCGGGAGGCTCAGTGAAAGATCAGGATTCCATTGCCTTCTGTGATACCCATAGTATGGCGATGGTCTTCACAGGTATTCGTCACTTCAAGCACTAATCTTACTACGGCTTATTGCCAGTTGTCTGTCTTCTTCGAGGCTTGAACTTTGAACCCGGTAGTCCATCGACCGATGGTCTACCAGAATCTTTGGGGTTTGTAAAAAACTTACATTTTTAAGCCAGAGCTCTTTATTTTGGTAAATTAGATGCAATTTTGCGGGAGTTATCTCCGGTTATCTTCTGACTTTTAATTTTTAAACTTTAGGGAACACAGATACATGGCATTTTTTGATTTCTTCACCAGCGACATCGCGATCGACCTGGGCACAGCAAACACCCTTATCATCCATAAAGACAAAATCGTAGTTGACGAACCTTCCATCATCGCACTGGATCGTGTGAACAGCAAGGTACTCGCCATTGGTCGCGAGGCGATGCAGATGCATGAAAAGACTCACGATCACATCAAGACGATCCGCCCACTGAAAGAAGGTGTTATTGCCGACTTCCAGGCAGCAGAGATGATGCTTCGCGGACTCATCAAGATGGTGGATACCGGCAAACGTTTATTCCCACCTTCATATCGCATGGTGATCTGTATACCTTCAGGAATTACAGAAGTTGAAAAGCGTGCTGTTCGTGACTCCGCTGAACATGCCGGAGCAAAAGAAGTGTATATGATCTATGAACCGATTGCTGCGGCCATCGGAACAGGTATTGATATTGAACAACCCATCGGTAACATGATCGTGGATATTGGTGGAGGTACCACCGATATTGCCGTGATCGCCCTGTCAGGTATTGTGTGCGATCAATCGATTCGCGTAGCAGGAGACACCTTCAACCGTGATATCCTTGATTACATGAGACGTCAGCACAATCTGTTGATTGGTGAACGCTCTGCTGAAAAAGTGAAGATCGAAGTAGGTTCAGCCTTAACAGAACTGGATGACGGACCGGATGATTACGAGATCCGTGGTCGTGACCTGATGACAGGTATCCCCAAGACAATTAAAATCTCCTATTCAGAAGTAGCATTCGCGTTGGATAAATCCGTATCCAAACTGGAAGAAGCTGTACTGAAAGCCCTGGAAACCTCTCCTCCGGAATTATCAGCCGATATTTACGAACGTGGAATTTACCTTACAGGTGGTGGTGCGTTATTGCGCGGTCTGGATAAACGACTGGCATTGAAAACAAAGCTGCCGATTCACGTTGCTGATGACCCGCTTCGTGCCGTGGTACGCGGAACCGGTCAGGCGCTCAAAAACATTCCTCAGTTCCGGGCTGTATTAATGACATAACCCATGTGCGGTAGAGTGGGGTACAAATGGTTTTCAAATGATGGATCAGGGGTGCCGCATCAAATGATCCAACGCACCTTATCGGAATTTTAATGGAGCGTTTATTTCTTTTCATTTATCAGTATCGTGCATTCTTCACCTTTTTGGTATTGGAGCTTTTTTGTGCGTGGCTGATCGTGAATAATAACAGCTATCAGGGTGCGCGTTATTTTAATTCCTCAAATGCCGTTGTCGCATCGATGAATAATTTCTCACAGAGTATTCGTGATTATTTTTTGCTGCGCGATGTCAACGCAGCACTGGCAGAAGAAAATGCTGAGCTACGCAAGCAGATCGAACAGAACAATCAGCGTCTCCAGGTTCTGGACACGCTTACCTTAAGTGATTCGTTACTCATTACCCGCTTTGATTTTGTCAGCGCGAAAGTGGTAAATAACCAGGTTGACCGTTTCAAGAATTTTGTAACGATCAACAAGGGAGAAGATGCTGGATTAAAACCGGGGATGGCTGTTATCAGCCCGTTTGGCGCAGTGGGAAAAGTAAAGGTGGTTTCCAATCATTATAGTGTGGTTACGTCAATCCTGAACATTGATGTGATGGTTTCAGCTTTGTTGAAAAGAACGGGTCACTTTGGAACTATCCAATGGGAAGGCCGCGATCCGGATCGTATAAGTTATAAATACATTCCACGACACGTTAATCCCGCGGTAGGCGATACGGTCGTTACCTCCGGTTACAGTGCTGTATTCCCG
>DASXWH010000083.1:0-8738 GCA_036503775.1 Ohtaekwangia sp. | reverse complement strand
AAGCCGGGAAAGAAAACCGCCTGGATCACAGCCGCTGAGGTTATCGATGAATTATGCACAGAACCGGTCCTCCGTGAAAAACCTGCACTTCGGGTAGGTAATCATGCGTTAGCGTTTGGAGTTACTACCGAAAATCAGCTTAATATTGAAATCCCTTCGCTACCTGATGGCCCGTACCGGTTATACCTCCGTTACGATGGCGAATTGTTCTGGGAAAACATCGTCATCACCGACTCCAAGATCTTTTAAAATCACATTCAGTTTCCGTTCAGTAGAAACATCCTGTTCATAGAAAGTAGGGATTGACTTATATTGCCTGCAGATCATAATTACTTTGTCTGCCAGCAGAACCATATCGATAAATGATTTAACCAGTGAACTGAAATTCACCACGTCACGCAGCAGCGGCCCGGGCGGACAGAACGTAAATAAGGTGAACACAAAAGTGACGGTGGCCTTCAATGTTCATCAGTCTCAACTCCTGACGGAAGAGGAGAAGGAAACCATCAATCAGAAACTAGCTTCCCGATTAACCAAAGAAGGTGTACTGCTTCTTTCCTCACAGGACAAACGCTCGCAGCTTGAAAATAAGGAAGCTGTTGTTGCAAAACTTGAAAAACTTCTGACCCAGGCTTTTACGAAACAAAAAAAACGTAAAACCACCAAGCCATCCAAGTCGTCTGTTCAAAACCGCATCAAGGAAAAGAAACAGCACGCTGAGAAAAAGAAATGGCGACAAAGGCCTTTATAATTCCGATTAGCCAAAGAATCTGCTATGTTTATTTAATCTTCCTCCTGAACAGATTCCAGACCTGAATCGCCTTATCCGGAGAGTACAGAAGAGTACAGCAACAGTACAGGAACAGTGCAGAAACAGTATACAAATCACGAAGCTACTACGCAGGCACTCCGAAGCTAAAATCCACATAGAGTATCCCTGTTTTCAGGGTTTGGGTGTCACTTCCATGGGAAGCTCCGCAATTCTTGTCCATTCCTGCAGGGAACCGTCATAGAGCTTCATATTGTATCCCAGAATTCTGCCGGCCATATATACGACACTCGCAGTCTGGCCGATAAAACAATACGTGACCAGCTCCTTGTCTTTACCAGCCACAGGGGTAAAATAGGTTTGCAACTGGTCAGCCGGCTTGAACATATTGGATTGATCAACCATCTCCGTGTATGGAATATTTTTAGCGCCTGGGATATGACCATCACGCGGAAGACCTGTTGGTTCGCCATCGTAGAATCGCTGTATGCGTGCATCGACCACAACCTGATCCGGACTTCCCATCGCTTTCAGCACATATTCTTTGTTAACCAGTAATCCCGAAGACTTTGCCTTGAAGTTTCCTTTCTTTACAACCGGTTCAACCGTAGTAACCGGGAATCCTTCTTTCTTCCACGCCTCCAAACCCCCATTCAGAAAAAACACCTTCCCTTTAAGACCGGCATCTTCCAGTGTGAGAAACATGCGCGCGGAGGGACTCACTTCATTTCGCACATGACAAATCACCACGCGCGAATTTGCATTTACACCCAGATTGCGAAGCACTTCCGAAAGGGCTACTGGATCAGGTGCATTAAAACTTCCCTGCGGGGTATCGGGAGCTAACCAGGCAGGCCATAAAAAGCGAGCGCCTTCTATGTGTTCTTTATCATAATCGAGTTTGAGAAAGCTTACCTGTAATACAACTAAGTCAGGATCTTTCAAATGCTCTTTAAGCCAGGGAGCACTTATCAGTATGGATTGCTCTTGTGCAAAGACTGTACTGACACAAAGGAAAAGAAGGGGCAGAAAAAATCTTTTCATAGGACACAGTATAAGGTGACTACATTAAAGCGTAACCTGAACGGCTTTGGTTTCCTAATTTACAGGATTGGTCAATCTGTCCGGCATTATTTAACTTCTCTTTAACATTTCAGATCCATCACAAATAAAAATCCCCCGGGTCGCGGGGGATTCTAATTCCATTAAAAATTAAATTTTCTTAGTCTTTCTTCGGAGTTGTTGGCGACTGACCGCTCTTACCCGAACCTGAAATTGCCTGACGCATTTCTGTATCCGACTGAACGTTCTGCATCTTGTAGTAATCCATTACACCCAAATTCCCATTTACAAAAGCAGAAGCTATAGCTTTCGGAATTTCCGCTTCAGCTTCAATTACTTTCGCACGTGCTTCCTGAGCCTTGGCCTTCATTTCCTGATCAAGCGCCACCGCCATAGCCCTTCTTTCTTCAGCTTTAGCTTCGGCTACTTTTAAGTCGGCTGTAGCCTGATCGATCTGAAGTTTCGCACCAATATTGGCTCCAACATCTACATCAGCAATATCGATGGACAGAATTTCAAAAGCTGTTCCCGCATCCAGACCACGCGATAAAACAAGCTTTGAAATCTTATCGGGAGATTCCAACACTTCTTTATGTGATTTTGCTGAACCTATGGAAGAAACAATACCCTCACCAACACGCGCAAGAATAGTGTCTTCACCAGCCCCCCCTACAAGCTGAGCAATACTGGCACGAACAGTTACCCTTGCTACAGCGATAAGCTGAATACCATCAGAAGCAACTGCAGCCACTTTTGGTGTGGTGATCACCTTAGGGTTAACAGAAATCTGAACCGCCTGAAAAACATCACGACCAGCCAGATCAATGGCTGTAGCTTGTTTGAAACTCAGACTGATATTGGCTTTATCGGCTGATATCAACGCACGGATAACGTTGGGTACGTTTCCACCGGCCAGGTAGTGTGTTTCCAGTTCATTCGAAGAAATCTGAAGGCCTGCCTTTGTCGCTGTGATCAAAGAATCTACAACTACACGTGGTGGAACTTTCCGGATACGCATGAACACCAGATCAAACAATCCGACTTTCACTCCGGAGAATAATGCCGTGATCCACAGGTTAACGGGAACGAAGTAAAGAAAAATGAAAAACAGGATGATCCCACCAAAAATGAGAATGAGTAAATACGTTGGTTCCATATCTTTTAGTTAAGAGGTTCTACTACAATTTGATTGTACTGGATTTGAATGATCTTCACTTTCTGTCCCTGCTCAACGTATCCACCCAGCGTCTTCACTTCAAAAGTCTGCTCGTTAAATTCGGCTTTACCCATGGGGCGCAACGTTGAAACAGTTCTTCCTTCATCACCAACTTTTAATTGTTGGGTTGCTCCTTCATTTACCCGGCTGTCGATGGATGTTTTGAGTGAAAATTTAGACCAGGCTCCGGTTCGGAAACTATAGAAAAGCCCGATCAGCGTGGTGATGAGTGTACCCATCAGAAAATAAAAGCCAATATCACTTCCGAAGTGATCGTAGCTGATAACAACACCTACAATAGTGAAGATCAATCCCAACAACCCTACCAGCGTTGTTCCGGGGATAAATACCAGTTCTACCAGGATAAGGGCAAGCCCGATCACCAGCAGCGAAAGTATGACAATCCACATGATCATGATTACGGTCGGGTTTGTTGGATTACGAAGGTGCGAATTTATTATGGCATTCTATGCACGTGAAGCATGAAAGCACCAAATTAAACCTCAGTAGGCACGCGCAAACAATACTCTTCGCGAAGAAGGCTTGCCTGAATACATGCATTTACCAGTCTCCTCCTTTGCATCCAATGGAATACAGCGTATCGTTGCCTTTGTTTCTTCCTTGATCGCAGCTTCTGTTTCAGCTGTTCCATCCCAGTGGGCCTGTACAAAACCACCCTTTTCATCAAGCACCCGCTTGAACTCCTCATACGTATCCACTTTAGTGGTCACGTCCGCTCTGAAGTTGAGCGCACGCTGATAAATATTCTTCTGAATATTGTCTAGCAGATTAGGAATTTCAGCAACGACCTGATCCAGTTTTATCACCTGCTTTTCTTTCGTGTCTCTGCGCGCTACTTCCACCGTTCCGTTTTCCATATCACGTGGTCCGATAGCGAGACGAACGGGCACACCTTTCAACTCCCATTCCGCAAACTTAAATCCGGGTTTGTGCGTATCGCGGTTGTCAAACTTAACGACATACCCCTGCTTACGAAGCGCACTGGCAATTTCATTCGCCTTCTCGGAAATCTTATTAAGCTCATCCTCGGTTTTGAAAATAGGTACGATCACAACGTGAATAGGTGCAAGCTTTGGAGGTAATACCAGTCCGTCATCATCTGAATGCGCCATGATAAGGGCACCCATCAGACGCGTACTTACACCCCATGACGTTCCCCATACATAATCCAGTTTTCCTTCCTTGCTGGTGAACTGAACATCAAAAGCTTTAGCGAAATTCTGACCGAGAAAATGTGAAGTACCGGCCTGTAAGGCCTTACCATCCTGCATCATGGCTTCAATGCAATAGGTATCGATCGCACCCGGAAATTTTTCTCCTTCAGATTTTTTTCCTTTGATCACCGGTAAGGCAAGAAAATTCTCTGCAAAGTCGGCATATACATCCAGCATCTGCAGGGTTTCACGAACCGCCTCATCAGGCGTTGAGTGCGCTGTGTGACCTTCCTGCCAGAGGAATTCTGCTGTTCGGAGAAATAAACGGGTGCGCATTTCCCATCGCACTACGTTAGCCCACTGGTTCACCAGAATAGGCAGGTCGCGGTATGACTGAATCCATTTTTTATAGGTATTCCAGATGATCGTCTCCGAAGTTGGACGAACGATAAGCTCTTCTTCCAGCTGCGCATCCGGATCGACAATAACACCACTGCCATCCGGTGCATTTTTCAGGCGATAGTGAGTCACAATGGCACATTCTTTCGCAAAACCCTCAACGTGGCTTGCTTCTTTTGCCAGATAAGACTTCGGAACAAATAGTGGGAAGTAGGCATTCACGTGCCCCGTATCCTTAAACATCTTATCCAGTGCCTGCTGCATCTTTTCCCAGATAGAATAACCATACGGTTTGATCACCATACACCCTCTTACATCAGAGTGTTCGGCCAGATCTGCCTTCTTAACTAATTCATTGTACCATAGAGAGTAATCTTCACTGCGACTTGGTAATTCCTTGGCCATGCTGGTATAATTATTGTTCCTTCTTTCAAACGAACGGCAAATATAATTTTACCGGAATAATTCCGGGCTAAATTTTGTAGCTTTATCAACACTTTTAGAGTTCCAGGCCGTTTTAAAAGAGATTAAAATCAAAAGGATATGAAAACGAGGATAGCACTTTTGAGTTTGGCGGCCTCCCTACTGGCTTGCGGGACCTTTGCCCAGACCATCGAAAACGATGATATGTACTTTTCGGCCAAAGACCGGGCCAAGGCAAATGCCCTTAAGACTTCTGAATTGACGGCCAGCGCAAAGCCGGTGAAAAAAGCTACCCTTAAGGAAGAGGGCGAAGAAGAAACCTTGAATCCTACGGATAGCTATTCTGCCCGCAATGTAAATCCTGAATTTGCGGCACGGTCAAACGCAGAGACGGCTCAATCTGATAATGAGGACTACTTTATCAACGACTACAAGAATTCTACGGCAACAGACCTGAATAACTGGAATAACAATTTCAATTCATGGTATGGCAGTTCATGGTATACACCAAATTACTATGGGTCTTCAATCAATTCCTGGAACAGCCCGTACTACGGCTACAATGATCCATACATGAGTCCATGGTATAATCCCTATTGGAACAATACCGGTTGGTCAACCTCATTCAGTTATTACTGGGGTAATTCCTGGAACTACGGCTGGGGTGGAAACTATAATTACTGGAATCAGCCATATTGCGGTGGCAGTTCGTGGGGCCCGTCATGGGGAGTTTCTATGGGCTGGGCATCAGGCGGATGGTATCGTCCAACAACTGTGATTGTTGTAAATAATGGTGGTGGTGAAGGAAGAAACGTAAGCTATGGACACCGCGGAACACGCAGTACTACCATGGTATCGAATAATGGCAGAACCGAAGGAACAAGAGGTCGCACCACTAACCAGACCTATACTAACACTCAACAGCCTGTTGATAATGGTAATAACGGACGTGTGGCTTCAACCAACCGGAGCAGACAGGAATACTACAACCGCTCCTGGAGGAACACAAGTAGTTCAGGCTCTACACAAAGCACTTCTTCACAAAGCAATAACAGCAACTGGAGTTGGGATAACGTCAACCAGCGAACAAACAACTCCAGTGGAAGTTCTTACGGCAATGACAGATCATACAGCCCGTCAAGAAGCAGCTCATCTTCCAGCAGTGGTGGTAGCAGAAGTTCGGGTGGTTCAAGCAGCTCCGGAAGTTCATCTTCTGGTGGAAGGGGCCGAACAAGAAACTGATCTGATTTAAAAGAAAATCCGGAATTGTATGGTTATTAAAAAACTGGGGATAATCCTCACGGGTATGCTCATGCTGATAGGGTACGTGTCTAGCGCACAATCCTACGCTGAATCGGCCTTGCTTTTCAGCCAGTCGCAATCCGGGGGAAGCTCCAGGATCCAAGCCATTGGAGGTGCGCAGATTGCACTGGGTGGTGATTACAGTTCTGTACTTTCAAACCCTGCAGGCCTGGGGATGTACAACCGGTCTGAACTAACCTTTACACCCGGATATGCCGGATATTCCACCACGGCTAATTTCCTGGGGAACTCCACAAAGGAGAGTTCGTCAAAACTCAACATACCCGGACTTAGTTTTGTACTACACTTGCCGCGCGAGAACAATGATTTCTATGGAGGCGCTTTCGGTGTGAGCATGACCCGCACGAATGACTTCAATGGGTCTTTTTCTTACAGCGGTGTTAACGATGCTACTTCCATAGTAGATCACTTTTTGGAAACTGCAAATGGCGATACTCCCGATCAATTCGACACCTATCAGTTTAATACCCCAACAGGTCTTGCTTATGATACATACCTGATTGGCCCCCTGTCTATTCTTGATCCGGACTTACCTGATGACGAATATTTTACAGATGCCCCCATAGAGTCGCTGCAAACTGAAAATATGACCTCCGAAGGCACCACATATCAATGGAGCTTTTCATATGGCGGAAATTATAAGGACATTCTCTTTTTCGGTGGTGGCCTTGGGCTTTCCACATTGCGATATGAATCACAGAAGTTCTTCTCAGAGGATTATGTCGACTTTGACACACTCCGCTCGATCTTATTGGAGGAAAATCTCGAGATCCGGGGTTCAGGAATCAATGCTACATTCGGTGTAATCGTGCGACCGGTAAGTTTCCTGCAGATCGGATTGTCGTTTGTTTCACCCACGTATTACCAGATCACAGAAACCTATGATGCCCGGCTGGACGCGCACTGGAATGACTATGATTATGATGATGGCAGCCAGTTAATCAATCTCAATGATGAGTATGCACTTACTGACATTGTTACTTCAGAGTACACCATGACCACTCCGCTTAAACTAAGCGCAGGGATGGCCTTTATTTCAAAACATGGATTTATTTCAGCAGACATTGAAATGATGAATCCCGCGAAAGCAAAATACAGTTCTGAAACAGACGCATCTTTTTACCGGTCTCAAAACGATGTAATACAGAATTCTTTTAAAAAAGTATATAACTATCGAATAGGTGGCGAATTCCGGCACAATATCTGGCGGATAAGAGGAGGTTATAGTGTAATGGGTAATCCCTATGCACAGGATGACTACGATTATAAAAATGTTTCGATAAGTGGGGGAGCCGGGTTACGGTTCGAAAAATTTTATATCGACCTGGCCATCGTCAGCAAAAAGGTTGATAGTAATTACAGCCCTTATACATTAAGTGATAATTCCCAACCCGTTGTGAAACTCCAAAACAAAACACTTACTTCCATGATCACCCTGGGCTTTACATTTTAAGATGTAATGCCTCAAGCACGCTTTTTTTGGTTGGATTGGAAAGCTTGATTTTTGCCAGATTATAGATCGTTAACCGGTTCTCATACAGCGAAGCAAGTCTCTGTTTTCTTTCGTTCAGATCCGAAGTGTTTAACAGAGGTCTGTTTATATCCTGCTTCACCCGCTTTAACAATTCATCAACCGGCACATCTAAAAAAACACTGAGACCCGAGTTATTGATGACATCTATTCCATTATAAAAACAGGGGGCTCCACCTCCCGTTGCCATGACAAAGCTTTTTTCAGCGCTTGCCCATTCGCTTAGTACCTGAGATTCTGTCTGACGAAAATAATCTTCACCTTTTTCCCGGAATACCTCCGGTATAGACATCAATTCCTTTCTTTCTATTTCGGTATCCAGATCAATGAAAGGCAACAGCAGTTCCGCAGCAATCTCTTTTCCGAGGGTGCTCTTTCCGGAACCAGGCATGCCAATCAGGTATATTTTCATTTAGAGATCGAATATTGAAAGATTAAAGATTGGAAGATTCAGCATTATTTGACTTCAAGCGCATCGATAACTTCAAGTCCGTTTGGCGTATCATTATGGTGCCACATGCCTTTTACGGTACCATCCTTCCACAAGGTTATTCCGGGATTTGCCCGCACAATTGTTTTCAATACCGTAGCATCAGCAAAGTAATAGGGTACAGCCAGTTGATGTTCATGCCGGAATGCTTCGAATTGTTCTGAAGATGAGGCTGTCAATACCATCATCTCTACTTTGCCGTCCAGCTCTTTTACCAGCGTACGTATAGCGTCCATATTTTTAACGGAAGCTTTTTCTACGTCATAGATGACAAACAACAATTTCACACCTTCGAATGTCTGCTGCGTCACATCCTCCCCGTCAACACTGAAGACGGAGTAGTCTGTGAT